>NZ_CP108569.1:1500000-1795000 GCF_036010505.1 Streptomyces sp. NBC_01197 | reverse complement strand
GGATAGGCGATGGGCCCTACCGGGTTACTGACCTTAGCCAAACTCCGAATGCCGGTAAGTGAGAGCGCGGCAGTGAGACTGTGGGGGATAAGCTCCATGGTCGAGAGGGAAACAGCCCAGAGCATCGACTAAGGCCCCTAAGCGTACGCTAAGTGGAAAAGGATGTGGAGTCGCAGAGACAACCAGGAGGTTGGCTTAGAAGCAGCCATCCTTGAAAGAGTGCGTAATAGCTCACTGGTCAAGTGATTCCGCGCCGACAATGTAGCGGGGCTCAAGCGTACCGCCGAAGTCGTGTCATTCCAGCATGTACCCCCAACGGGGGCTGGGATGGGTAGGGGAGCGTCGTGTGCCGGGTGAAGCAGCCGCGGAAGCGAGTTGTGGACGGTTCACGAGTGAGAATGCAGGCATGAGTAGCGATACACACGTGAGAAACGTGTGCGCCGATTGACTAAGGGTTCCTGGGTCAAGCTGATCTGCCCAGGGTAAGTCGGGACCTAAGGCGAGGCCGACAGGCGTAGTCGATGGACAACCGGTTGATATTCCGGTACCCGCTTTGAAACGCCCAGTACTGAGCCCATTGATGCTAAGGCCGTGAAGCCGTCCTGGAGCCTTCGGGCAAAGGGGAGTGGTGGAGCCGCTGAACCAAGGTGGTAGTAGGTAAGCGATGGGGTGACGCAGGAAGGTAGTCCAGCCCGGGCGGTGGTTGTCCCGGGGTAAGGGTGTAGCCCGTCATCCAGGTAAATCCGGATGGCATGGAGGGTGAGACCTGATGCCGAGCCGATTGTGGTGAAGTGGATGATCCTATGCTGTCGAGAAAAGCCTCTAGCGAGTTTCATGGCGGCCCGTACCCTAAACCGACTCAGGTGGTCAGGTAGAGAATACCGAGGCGTTCGGGTGAACTATGGTTAAGGAACTCGGCAAAATGCCCCCGTAACTTCGGGAGAAGGGGGGCCATTCCTGGTGATCCGATTTACTTGGTGAGCTGGGGGTGGCCGCAGAGACCAGCGAGAAGCGACTGTTTACTAAAAACACAGGTCCGTGCGAAGCCGTAAGGCGATGTATACGGACTGACGCCTGCCCGGTGCTGGAACGTTAAGGGGACCGGTTAGTGATCTTTCGGGGTTGCGAAGCTGAGAACTTAAGCGCCAGTAAACGGCGGTGGTAACTATAACCATCCTAAGGTAGCGAAATTCCTTGTCGGGTAAGTTCCGACCTGCACGAATGGCGTAACGACTTCTCGACTGTCTCAACCATAGGCCCGGTGAAATTGCACTACGAGTAAAGATGCTCGTTTCGCGCAGAAGGACGGAAAGACCCCGGGACCTTTACTACAGTTTGATATTGGTGTTCGGTTCGGCTTGTGTAGGATAGGTGGGAGACTGTGAAGCGGCCACGCCAGTGGTTGTGGAGTCGTCGTTGAAATACCACTCTGGTCGTGCTGGATGTCTAACCTCGGTCCGTGATCCGGATCAGGGACAGTGTCTGATGGGTAGTTTAACTGGGGCGGTTGCCTCCTAAAGAGTAACGGAGGCGCCCAAAGGTTCCCTCAGCCTGGTTGGCAATCAGGTGTTGAGTGTAAGTGCACAAGGGAGCTTGACTGTGAGACCGACGGGTCGAGCAGGGACGAAAGTCGGGACTAGTGATCCGGCAGTGGCTTGTGGAAGCGCTGTCGCTCAACGGATAAAAGGTACCCCGGGGATAACAGGCTGATCTTCCCCAAGAGTCCATATCGACGGGATGGTTTGGCACCTCGATGTCGGCTCGTCGCATCCTGGGGCTGGAGTCGGTCCCAAGGGTTGGGCTGTTCGCCCATTAAAGCGGTACGCGAGCTGGGTTTAGAACGTCGTGAGACAGTTCGGTCCCTATCCTCTGCGCGCGTAGGAATATTGAGAAGGGCTGTCCCTAGTACGAGAGGACCGGGACGGACGAACCTCTGGTGTGCCAGTTGTCCTGCCAAGGGCATGGCTGGTTGGCTACGTTCGGAAAGGATAACCGCTGAAAGCATCTAAGCGGGAAGCCTGCTTCGAGATGAGTATTCCCACCCCCTTTGAGGGGTTAAGGCTCCCAGTAGACGACTGGGTTGATAGGCCAGATGTGGAAGCCCGGTAACGGGTGGAGCTGACTGGTACTAATAGGCCGAGGGCTTGTCCTCAGTTGCTCGCGTCCACTGTGTTAGTTCTGAAATAACGAACGACCGTGTAGTTACCGGTGTTGGTTGATTTCATAGTGTTTCGGTGGTCATTGCGTTAGGGAAACGCCCGGTTACATTCCGAACCCGGAAGCTAAGCCTTTCAGCGCCGATGGTACTGCAGGGGGGACCCTGTGGGAGAGTAGGACGCCGCCGAACAATTTTTCAACGTCGGCCCCTGAACTTCGGTTCAGGGGCCGACGTTTTTTTGTGCCCTGTTACTTGGTGTTCACGTGCGGCGAGCAGCATGCAGTCATGAGTACCGCGAGGTTCCTGAAGTCCGCAGGCGTCCGAGTCGGCGACGAGGTAGTCGTGCCGGCGTACGGGGACGCCGAAGCGGCCGCGGCCGTGGTGATGGCCGGGGCCAGGCCTGTCTTCGCTGACATAGATCCCGGGAGTTACTGCCTCGACCCGGACGCGGTCGCTGCCGTACTCACCCCACGTACCGCCGCAGTGGTGGCCGTCGCCGCCTTCGGGCACCCGCCGGACCTGGCGCGGATCGGTGAACTCGGGCGTATCCACGGACTCCTGGTCATCGGGCCCGGGGAACCCTCCGGAGAGACTGCCGCCGTGGACGAAGTCGAGCAACGCCGTTCCTACGCGGCCTACTTGGGCGATCGCCTGACCGGTGTGCGGACGCCGGTGCCGAACGCGGGCCACACATACCAGCGTTACGTCGTACGTGTGCCGGGCAACGGGCGGCCAGACCGTGACGCCTTCGCCCAGGCCCTGCGGCGCAGGGGTGTGGGGTGCGAGGTGCCCGTGACGACGCCCGTTCACCGTATGCCGGCCTTCCGCCGGGATGTGCGGCTGCCCGAGACCGAGCGGGCCGCCGACGAGACCCTCGCGCTTCCCGTGCACGGTTCGCTGCGCCGGCGCGAGCTGCAGCGCATCGTCTCCTCCTGCAACGCGCTCGGCGGCCTCCTTCAACCGGCTTTCTGAGCACGTGGCTTGGATCCGGCGAGTGGTGGCGGAGTGATGAGAATGTGGTGGCGGGAAGCACCGTCGACTTCGGGTATGATCTATCTTGTTGTTGCGCCCCAATAGCTCAGTCGGTAGAGCGTCTCCATGGTAAGGAGAAGGTCTACGGTTCGATTCCGTATTGGGGCTCTCACACCGAAAGGCCCCCGCCGTCCGGCGGGGGCCTTTCGCGTATCCGCTCGTATAGCGGCTACTTGGGCGGCTCGGGCACGCGCATGGCCAGGATCGCCATGTCGTCCGATGCGGGCTCGGCGGCGAACCGCTCCACCGCGCGCAGGATACGGCCGGCCACCGCGCCCGCCGTCAGGCCGGTGCAGGTGCTGAGTACGTCGGCCAGGCCGTCGTCGCCGAGCATCCGGGTGCCCTCGCGGCGCTCCGTGACGCCGTCCGTGACGCAGAGCAGTACGTCGCCCGGTTCGAGGGTCACGCTCTGCTCGTACAGCTCCAGGTCCTCCATCACGCCCAGCAGCGGCTGCGGTTCGGCCGCGGGCTCCACCGTGCCGTCCTGCCGCAGTCGCAGGGGGAGCGGATGCCCGGCGCAGACGACCTTGAGGAGAGCGCTGCCGTCCTTCTGGGGCCACAGCTCGCCGTAGAGGAGCGTGAGGAAGCGGCTGCGGGCGCCCTCGTCCAGGATCGCGGCGTTGAGCCGTTCCAGGACGGCGGGGCCTCCGAAGCCCTCCCGGGCGAGCAGTCGCAGGGCGTGGCGGGCCAGGCCGGTGACGGCGGCAGCCTCCGGGCCCGTACCGCAGACGTCTCCGATGGCGAAGCCGTACGCCCCGTCCCGGATGGGAAAGAGGTCGTAGAAGTCGCCGCCGACCTCGTTGCCCTCGCCCGCGGCCCGGTAGATGACCTCCACCTCGACATTGGGCACGTCCGGCAGGCCCGGCGGAAGCAGGCTGCGCTGCAGGGCCTGGCTGATGGCGGTGCGTTCCGAGTACAGGCGGGCGTTGTCGAGCGCGAGTGCCGCCCGGCGCGAGAGGTCTTCGGCGAGCTCCAGGATCTCCTGGCGGAAGTGGTCGTCGGACGGTTTGCCGAGGGTGAGCATGCCGATGACGCGGTTCCGGGCGACCAGCGGCAGTACGACGGTCTCACCGCCGACCGCGGCGGCCGTGGCGAGCGTGGTGCCGATGCCCGAACCGAGCGCCGGGCTCGATCCGAGACCGAGGCTGCGCATGGACGACGTCAGCGCCGCCTGGTGCGCCGCCTCACCGGGAGCGGCCCAGCTCCGGGCGCCCGGGGTCGGGACCGGCTCGGGCGGGCTGATCCGGGAGAGCAGGGCCTTGAGGCCGTCGATGCGCTCCTCGTCCTCGTGCAGAACATAGGAGAGGTACGGCTCCGACGCCTGGTCGGCGATCGTGTAGACGGCGCACCAGGCAGCCAGCGTGGGCACGGTCATCTGCGCCATCAGCGCCAGGGTCTGGTCGCGGTCCAGGGTGCCCGCCAGCAGATCGGACGCCTCGACGAGGAACGACAGCGAGCCGCGGCGCAGCTTCTCCAGCTCGCCCAGCCGGGCCGACTCGACGGCGAGTGCGATGCGGTCGGCGGCGAACTGGAGGCGCAGTGCCTGCTCGTTGGAGTACCGGCCCGGGGCCTCCGTGGAGACGCCGAGGGAGCCGGTGAGGCGGCCCTCGACCTTGAGCGGGACGGTGACGACCGAGCGCATGCCGGTGCCGTTCAGCAGCGGTACGGCGCCGGGTACGGCCGCCAGATCCTCGTGGACGGCAGGCATCCGCGCCGATCCGTACCGTCCGGTGCCCGCTTCGACCGGGACCCGGGCGAAGCGCTGGCGGGCGGACGGCAGCCCCGTCGTGGCCCGTACTTCGAGTTCCGTCTCGTCGTCCGTCGCGAGCAGCAGGAACGCGGCGTCGGCGTCGAGCATGTCGCGGGCGCGCTCGACGGTGCGCTGGAGGAGGCCGTCGAGGTCGTCGGGGGCGGGGGAGCCGATGAAGACTTCGAACGGGTCGGTGGTGCGGTGGTCGGAGAAGGAGTTCGAGTCGTTCTGCGGGGTGCGGGCCGGAGTCTGGAGGACCGCGCGCTCGTAGTCGTTGACCAGGAGGCAGACGGTGCTCGGTTCGCCCTGCCCGTCCCGCACCCGCAGGTGTGAGGCGTAGACGGGGACGACCTTGCCGTCGGCGGCGCGGATGCCGTAGCTGCCCTCCCAGCGGGAGAGCTGGAGGGCGTCGGCGATACCGGTGTTGGTGCCCGGGGTGTGCGGCCAGGCGGCGAAGTCGGTGAGCTGCTTGCCGACGACCTGGTCGGCGGGGTGGCCGAAGAGCTCCGTCGCATCCTCGTTCCAGGAGGAGACGGAACCGGTCCTGTCGATCTGGACCACTGCCACGCGGACCCGTCCGTCGGCCACCGGGAGAAGCTCCGCGGGGAGCAGCGGGCCCGCCGAGCGGGCGCCCACCGGGCGCTGCGGCAGGTCGAGTTGGAACCACACCTGCTTCTGGGTGGGCGTGTAGTCGACGCCCCAGCGGGAGGCGAGCGCCGCGCAGAGAAGCAGCCCCCGGCCGCCCTCCCGGTCCGGGCTGCCGAAGGACTGGCCGCTGCCCTGGAGCGGGACCTCACGCTCCGGATAGTGGTCGGCGACCTCCACCCGGATGCCGTCATCGGTGCGCAGGCACAGGACGTCGGCGGTGGTGCCCGCGTGGACGACCGCGTTGGTGACCAGTTCGCTGGTGAGGACGACCGCGTCGTCGACGACGTCGGAATAACCCCACCCCTGGAGGGTGTCACGTACAAAAGTACGGGCGGTCGCGACCGACCGTCCGACCGGTTCGAAACTGGCAGCCGCCCGCGCGGTGATCACAGAACTCCTCGTACGCGTCTCGACGCCCGGCTCTGCCATGTTGTCGGCCCGCCCCTCGCTGCCCGGTGGTAGTGCTGGTGCCTCCGCCCCCGCCGGGCGGACCGGGACGGTTGGACAGCCGGATGCCAGGTTACTTACCTTCGCTGTCCGTTTGGGTGCCGGTTACTGGGTTTCCGCTCCGAGTCTGCGGGGACGGGTATCCAAAGCTGCCGAACTGTTATGGCCTGGTCCTGCCATGGTGAAACACTGGGCTAGCTTCTCGATTACAGCCCGGGCAGTACGGCCAACCCCTGCGGGAGGGACACGGTGGAGTCTGGCACGGCGGCGCGTGACAAGAACACGCGCGCAAAAAGCGGACAGTCGCCAAAAAAGCGACACCACGGGACAACTGAAGTGGATACCGCCGCCCTGGACAGACTTCTGACGGCTCTGGCCGCGATGCGTGACGGGAACTTCCGGCGGCGGCTGACGGTCTCGGGCGAGGGCACGATGGCCGAGATCGCGGCCGTCTTCAACGAGGTCGCCGACCGGAATCTCCATCTGACGGGTGAGATCGCCCGGGTGCGCAGGATGGTGGGCCGCGAGGGGAAGCTCACCGAGCGGCTGGAGACCGGGGCCCTGGAGGGCTCCTGGGCCGTCGCGATCGATGCGTCGAACGAGCTGGTGGACGATCTCGCGCGGCCGGTGTCCGAGGTCGGCAGGGTGCTGTCTGCGGTGGCCGAGGGTGACCTCGAACAGCGGATGGACCTGCGCTCGCAGGCCATGGACGGGGTGGAGCGGCCGCTGCGCGGTGAGTTCCTGAAGGTCGCCCGTACCGTCAACAACCTGGTCGACCAGTTGTCGGCGTTCACCGACGAGGTGACGCGCGTCGCACTGGAGGTCGGTACCGAGGGCAAGCTCGGCGGTCAGGCTCAGGTGCGCGGTATGTCCGGTTCGTGGAAGGGTCTCACGGATTCGGTGAACACCATGGCGTACCGGCTGACCGCGCAGGTGCGTGACATTGCTCTCGTCACGACCGCTGTCGCCCGAGGCGATCTGTCACGCAAGGTCACCGTCCATGTGGCTGGAGAGATGCTCCAGCTGAAGAACACCGTCAACACGATGGTCGATCAGCTGTCCTCGTTCTCGTCCGAGGTGACACGCGTCGCGCGTGAGGTGGGTACGGAGGGCGAGCTCGGCGGTCAGGCGGCTGTGCCCGGTGTGGCCGGCGTGTGGAAGGACCTCACCGACTCGGTGAACACGATGGCCGGGAACCTGACGTCGCAGGTGCGCGGCATCGCGGAGGTCACCACCGCGGTCGCCAACGGCGATCTCTCGCAGAAGGTCACGGTGAGCGCGCGCGGCGAGGTCGCCCAGCT
Organism: Streptomyces sp. NBC_01197; assembly: GCF_036010505.1. Classification (NCBI taxonomy): domain Bacteria; kingdom Bacillati; phylum Actinomycetota; class Actinomycetes; order Kitasatosporales; family Streptomycetaceae; genus Streptomyces; species Streptomyces sp. NBC_01197. Next base: position 1,787,664 of record NZ_CP108569.1, on the reverse strand, counting down.
CGCCGAGACCATCAACCAGATGACGGAGACGCTGCGTACCTTCGCGGACGAAGTGACCCGGGTGGCCAGCGAGGTCGGCGCCGAGGGGCTGCTGGGCGGCCAGGCGCAGGTGCCGGGCGCCGCGGGCACCTGGAAGGACCTCACGGACTCCGTCAACACCGTCTTCCGCAACCTCACGACGCAGGTGCGGGACATCGCCCAGGTGACGACGGCGGTCGCCAACGGTGACATGACGCAGAAGGTCACGGTGAACGTGGCCGGGGAGATGCTGGAGCTGAAGAACACCGTCAACACGATGGTGGACCAGCTGCAGTCCTTCGGTTCCGAAGTGACCCGGGTGGCCCGTGAGGTCGGGGTCGAGGGCCGTCTCGGCGGGCAGGCCGAGGTGCCGGGCGCGGCGGGTACCTGGAAGGACCTCACCGACTCGGTGAACACGGCCTTCCGTAACCTCACCGGCCAGGTGCGGGACATCGCGCAGGTCACGACGGCGGTCGCCAACGGCGATCTGTCGCAGAAGGTCACCGTGGACGTGGCCGGGGAGATGCTGGAGCTGAAGAACACCGTCAACACGATGGTGGCGCAGCTCTCCTCGTTCGCCGATCAGGTCACGCGGATGGCGCGTGACGTCGGTACGGAGGGCCGGCTCGGCGGGCAGGCCCGGGTGGACGGCGTCAGCGGTACCTGGAAGGAACTCACCGACTCCGTCAACTTCATGGCGGGGAACCTCACGTCTCAGGTGCGCCAGATCGCCCAGGTGACCACCGCGGTGGCCCGTGGTGATCTGTCGCAGAAGATCGACGTGGACGCCCGTGGCGAGATCCTTGAACTGAAGAACACCATCAACACGATGGTCGACCAGCTCTCCGCCTTCGCCGAGCAGGTGACCAGGGTCGCCCGCGAGGTCGGTACGGACGGCCGGCTCGGCGGTCAGGCGCAGGTGCCCGGTGTGGCCGGGGTGTGGCGCGATCTGACCGACTCCGTGAACGGGATGGCGGGCAACCTCACCGCACAGGTCCGCAACATCGCGCAGGTCGCGACCGCGGTGGCCCGGGGTGACCTGTCGCAGAAGATCGACGTGGACGCGCGCGGCGAGATCCTGGAGCTCAAGAACACCCTGAACACCATGGTCGACCAGCTGTCGTCGTTCGCGGAGCAGGTGACGCGGGTCGCGCGCGAGGTGGGCACCGAGGGGATCCTGGGTGGTCAGGCCGAGGTCCAGGGGGTCTCCGGTACCTGGAAGGACCTCACCCAGTCCGTCAACTTCATGGCGAACAACCTGACCTCGCAGGTACGGAACATCGCAGAGGTGACCACGGCGGTCGCCAAGGGCGATCTGTCGAAGAAGATCACTGTCGACGCCAAGGGCGAGATCCTGGAGCTGGTCACGACCGTCAACACGATGGTCGACCAGCTGTCGTCGTTCGCGGAGCAGGTGACGCGGGTGGCCCGGGAGGTCGGCACCGAGGGCATCCTCGGCGGCCAGGCGCGGGTGCGCGGGGTCACCGGCATCTGGGAAGACCTCAGCGACAACGTGAACCTGATGGCCAACAACCTGACCAGTCAGGTGCGGAACATCTCCCAGGTCGCCACGGCGGTCGCCAACGGTGATCTGACCAAGAAGGTCACCGTGGAGGCACGCGGCGAGGTCGCGCAGCTCGCGGACACGGTCAACACCATGGTGACGACGCTGTCCTCGTTCGCGGACGAAGTGACGCGGGTGGCGCGTGAGGTGGGTACGGACGGTTCGCTCGGCGGTCAGGCCCGGGTGCCGGGAGTCGCCGGTACGTGGAAGGACCTCACCGAGTCGGTGAACTCGATGGCGTCCAATCTGACCGGGCAGGTGCGCCAGATCGCCACGGTCACCACGGCCATCGCCAAGGGCGACCTGACGAAGAAGATCGACATCGACGCCCAGGGCGAGATCCTGGAGCTGAAGACCACCATCAACACGATGGTCGACCAGCTGTCGAGCTTCGCCGAGCAGGTGACCAGGGTGGCCCGTGAGGTGGGCACCGAGGGCCAGCTGGGCGGTCAGGCGCGGGTGCGCGATGTGGACGGCACCTGGCGCGACCTGACCGAGTCGGTGAACGAGATGGCCGGGAACCTGACCCGTCAGGTGCGCGCCATCGCGGCCGTTGCCACCGCGGTGACCCGCGGCGATCTCAATCTCAAGATCGATGTGGACGCCGCCGGCGAGATCCAGGCGCTGCAGGACAACATCAACACGATGATCGCCAACCTGCGTGACACCACGGTCGCCAACAAGGAGCAGGACTGGCTCAAGGGCAACCTGGCCCGTATCTCCGGTCTGATGCAGGGGCGCCGGGAACTGGTGGACGTGGCGTCGCTCATCATGAGCGAGCTCACGCCGGTGGTCTCGGCCCAGCACGGCGCGTTCTTCCTTGCGGTGCCGACCGGGTCGGCCGCGGAGAGCGGCGCGGGCGCCGAGGACGCGTACGAGCTGCGGATGCACGGCAGTTACGGATACTCCGCCGGCTCCATGCCGACGACGTTCCGGCCGGGGGAGACGCTCATCGGCACAGCCGCCGAGGAGAAGCGCACGATCCTGGTGGAGAACGTGCCGCCGGGATACCTGAAGATCTCGTCCGGTCTCGGCGAGGCGCCGCCCGCCCACGTGATCGTGCTGCCGGTGCTCTTCGACGGGAATGTGCTCGGGGTGATCGAGCTGGCCTCCTTCCAGCCCTTCACGCACATCCAGAAGGACTTCCTCAACCAGATCGCCGAAATGATCGCGACGAGCGTCAACACCATCAGCGTCAATTCGAAGACCGAGGTGCTGCTCAAGCAGTCGCAGGAGCTGACCGAGCAGCTGCGGGAGCGTTCGGCCGAACTGGAGAACCGGCAGAAGGCACTTCAGGCGTCCAATGCCGAACTGGAGGAGAAGGCCGAGCTGCTGGCCCAGCAGAACCGCGATATCGAGGTGAAGAACACCGAGATCGAGGAAGCCAGGCAGGTGCTGGAGGAGCGTGCCGAGCAGCTCGCGGTCTCGATGCGCTACAAGTCCGAGTTCCTGGCCAACATGTCTCACGAGCTGCGGACACCGCTCAATTCGCTGCTGATTCTCGCCAAGCTGCTCGCCGACAACGCCGAGGGGAATCTCTCCCCGAAGCAGGTGGAGTTCGCGGAGACGATTCACGGTGCGGGTTCGGATCTGCTCCAGCTGATCAACGACATTCTGGACCTGTCCAAGGTCGAGGCGGGCAAGATGGATGTCAGCCCGACCCGGATCGCGCTGGTCCAGCTGGTCGACTATGTCGAGGCCACCTTCCGGCCGCTCACGGCCGAGAAGGGCCTGGACTTCTCCGTACGGGTCTCGCCCGAACTGCCCGCGACGCTGCACACGGACGAGCAGCGGCTGCTGCAGGTGCTGCGCAACCTCCTCTCCAACGCGGTGAAGTTCACCGACACCGGGGCGGTGGAGCTGGTCATCAGGCCCGCCAACGCCAACGTGCCGAACGCCATCCGTGAGCAGCTGCTCGAAGCGGGCTCGCTGCGCGACGCGGACGCGGATCTGATCGCCTTCTCGGTCACCGACACGGGGATCGGTATCGCGTCGAGCAAGATGCGGGTGATCTTCGAGGCGTTCAAGCAGGCGGACGGGACCACCAGCCGCAAGTACGGCGGTACGGGCCTCGGCCTGTCCATCAGCCGGGAGATCGCACGGCTGCTCGGCGGTGAGATCCACGCGGCGAGCGAACCGGGGCGCGGTTCGACGTTCACGCTCTATCTGCCGCTGCACGCCAGCGAGCTGCCTCCCCAGGGGTATCCGCAGCTGACGCCGGGCAGCCGGGAGCGGATGCCCGGCGGGACCGACGAAGGGGTGCGGGACGAGGCGGGCCAGGCGCCCGGCATGGCGCCCACGGACGGCCAGGGCGGCCCCGCGGAGCTCTTCCGCCGGCGGCGCCGCAGGTCGCTGGGGCCGTCCGGCGGACAGACGGCGCTGCCCGCCAGTTCAGGTGTGCAGGCGGCGACCTCGGAGCCCGAGACGTGGGGGGAGGAGACCGGGGAGGCGGCGAAGCCGCGCCGCGTCTTCCAGTTCAGCGGCGAGAAGGTACTGATCGTCGACGACGACATCCGCAACGTTTTCGCGCTCACCAGCGTTCTCGAACAGCACGGCCTCGCGGTGCTGTACGCGGAGAACGGGCGTGAGGGCATCGAAGTCCTGGAGCAGCACGACGATGTGACGCTCGTACTGATGGACATCATGATGCCGGAGATGGACGGCTATGCGACGACGACGGCCATCCGCAGGATGCCGCAGTTCGCCGGGCTGCCGATCATCGCGCTCACCGCGAAGGCGATGAAGGGCGACCGGGAGAAGGCCATCGAATCCGGCGCTTCCGACTATGTCACCAAGCCTGTGGATCCTGATCATTTGCTCACGGTAATGGAACAGTGGATGAGCGGTGAGTGATCGGTTGATGGGTAAATCTCTATGAGTTGCTGACTGGCTGTGGCCGGAGGCGTGTGAGGCGCGCATATTCGGGGAACCTTCTGGTCTCCCGGCGCGTTCCTGCTACATGTGCCGTGACATCGCGGTGACATAGCGGTGACAGGGTGTGGCGACGGGCGGGGTGCGGTTACCATGACCGGCACAAGGACGGACGGCGTTACGGAGCTGTCCCCTGGGGCGGCGCCCGGTGCACTGCCGGGACGAGGAGGACGGGCCATGGTGCAGAAGGCCAAGATCCTCCTGGTCGATGACCGGCCGGAGAATCTGCTGGCGCTGGAGGCCATTCTCTCCGCGCTCGATCAGACACTGGTGCGGGCATCGTCCGGGGAGGAAGCGCTGAAAGCGCTGCTGACGGATGATTTCGCAGTGATTCTGCTGGACGTCCAGATGCCGGGGATGGACGGTTTCGAGACCGCAGCGCACATCAAGCGGCGGGAGCGGACCCGGGACATCCCGATCATCTTCCTCACCGCGATCAACCACGGGCCGCACCACACGTTCCGGGGTACGCCGCGGGGGCTGTGGATTACATCTCGAAGCCCTTCGACCCGTGGGTGCTGCGCGCGAAGGTGTCGGTCTTCGTCGAGCTCTACATGAAGAACTGCCAACTGCGTGAGCAGGCGGCGCTGCTGCGCCTCCAGCTCGACGGCAGCACTCCCGCCGTCGGCGACACCAAGGAGCCCGCCGGGCTGCTGGCCGAACTGTCCGCACGGCTCGCGGCAGTTGAGGAGCAGGCCGAGGCGCTCTCCAAGCAGCTCGACGAGGAGTCGGCTGACGCTGCCGCGGTCGCGACCGCGGCCCATCTGGAGCGCAAACTCACCGGTCTCCGCAGGGCACTGGACGCGCTGGAGCCGGGCACGGGTGGCCCGGCTGCCGCGCTCCCCTCGCAGAGTTGACGGCCTGTCCGTCAGTGGCCGCTGCTGAGGGCGTGTCACCACGCGTTGCCGCGCGTCAAGAAGGTGTGTTCACCTTGGCGACACGAACGGGTGAAGCGGTCAGCACACGTGTCCGTCGCGGCGGACACAGGTAACCTCGGCTCCATGGCCTCACGTACGTCCGGCAAGGGTTCCCCAGGGGCGGCGGGCACCGCCAAGCCGCGTGCCGGCCGTACCGGCCCAGCCAAGAAGGCGGCTCCGGTGAAGAAGACCGCTGCCAAGAAGACCGCCCCCGCGAAGCGCGCACCCGCCAAGAAGGCGGCGGCGAAGCCCGCACCGAAACCGGCGCCGTCCCCTACCGGCGGCGTGTACCGGCTCGTACGGGCCGTCTGGCTCGGAGCCGCCCACGGCGTGGGGGCGATGTTCCGCGGCATAGGACGGGGCGCGAAGGGCCTCGACCCGGCCCACCGCAAGGACGGGGTCGCCCTGCTCCTCCTCGGTCTGGCGCTCGTCATCGCGGCCGGCACCTGGTCGAATCTGCACGGCCCGGTCGGCGATCTGGTCGAGATGCTGATCACCGGTGCGTTCGGCAGGCTCGACCTGCTGGTCCCGATACTGCTGGGCGCCATCGCCGTACGGCTGATCCTCCACCCGGAGAAGCCGGAGGCGAACGGCCGGATCGTCATCGGGCTCTCCGCACTGGTCCTCGGGGTGCTCGGCCAGGTCCACATCGCCTGCGGCGCTCCCGGCCGCGGGGACGGCACATCGGCCATGCAGGACGCCGGCGGCCTGATCGGCTGGGCCGCGTCCAAGCCGCTGATCTTCCTGATGGGCGACGTCCTCGCGGTACCGCTCCTCCTGCTGCTGACCGTCTTCGGGCTGCTGGTCGTCACAGCCACCCCCGTCACCGCCATTCCGCACCGGCTCAGGGCGCTCGGGGCCCGGCTGGGCATCGTCGACCCCGAGCCGGCCACTGGCGGGGCGCACGAGGAAGACGACGAGCGGTACGAGGAGCAGTGGCGCGAGTCGCTGCCGGCCGGGCGCCGCCCGGCCGCACCGCGCGGCCGTACCTCCGAGTTCTACGACGCCGAAGCCGCCGAGGAGCAGGCGCTCACCAAGCGCCGCGGCAAGCCGCGCAGGCCCTCCGTACAGCCCGCGCCCGGCCGGCCGATGGACGCCGTGGATGTCGCGGCCGCGGCTGCCGCCGCGCTGGACGGAGCCGTGCTGCACGGGCTGCCGCCCTCCCCGCTCGTCGCGGATCTGACCCAGGGCGTCTCCGTCGAACGCCCCGAGGCCACCCCGTCCGGCACGCCGGCCGCAGCGCCCGTGCCGTCGGCCCGCGAGTCGGCGGGAGCCGCGAAGTCCGGGGGGCCGGGGGCCGCCGTACCCGACCTGACCAAGAAGTCCCCGAAGCCGCCCGAGTCCCAGCCGCTGCCCTCCCGCGCCGAACAGCTCCAGCTCTCCGGCGACATCACCTACTCGCTGCCCTCGCTGGACCTGCTGGTGCGCGGTGGCCCGGGCAAGACCCGCAGCGCCGCCAACGACGCGGTCGTCGCCTCGCTGTCGAACGTCTTCATGGAGTTCAAGGTCGACGCGGCCGTCACCGGCTTCACCCGTGGCCCGACCGTCACCCGCTACGAGGTGGAGCTGGGCCCGGCCGTGAAGGTCGAGCGGATCACCGCGCTCACCAAGAACATCGCCTACGCGGTGGCCAGCCCGGACGTGCGGATCATCTCTCCGATCCCGGGAAAGTCCGCGGTCGGTATCGAGATCCCCAACACCGACCGCGAGATGGTCAACCTCGGCGATGTGCTGCGCCTCGCGGACGCGGCCGAGGACGACCACCCGATGCTGGTGGCGCTCGGCAAGGACGTCGAGGGCGGCTACGTGATGGCCAACCTGGCGAAGATGCCGCACGTCCTGGTCGCGGGCGCGACCGGCTCCGGGAAGTCCTCCTGCATCAACTGCCTGATCACCTCGGTGATGGTGCGGGCCACACCCGAGGACGTACGGATGGTGCTGGTCGACCCCAAGCGCGTCGAGCTGACCGCGTACGAGGGCATCCCGCACCTGATCACCCCGATCATCACCAACCCCAAGAAGGCCGCCGAGGCGCTCCAGTGGGTCGTGCGCGAGATGGACCTGCGGTACGACGACCTCGCGGCGTACGGCTACCGGCACATCGACGACTTCAACCAGGCCGTGCGCAGCGGCAAGGCCAAAGCACCCGAGGGCAGCGAGCGCGAGCTCTCCCCGTATCCGTATCTGCTGGTCATCGTCGACGAGCTCGCCGACCTGATGATGGTCGCGCCGCGTGACGTCGAGGACTCCATCGTCCGGATCACCCAGCTCGCGCGGGCCGCCGGCATCCACCTGGTTCTGGCCACCCAGCGGCCGTCGGTCGACGTCGTCACCGGTCTGATCAAGGCCAACGTGCCCTCGCGCCTCGCCTTCGCCACCTCCTCGCTCGCCGACAGCCGGGTCATTCTCGACCAGCCGGGGGCCGAGAAGCTGATCGGCAAGGGCGACGGGCTCTTCCTCCCGATGGGGGCGAACAAACCGACCCGTATGCAGGGCGCCTTCGTCACCGAGGAGGAGGTCGGTGAGATCGTCCAGCACTGCAAGGACCAGATGGCACCGGTCTTCCGCGACGACGTGATGGTCGGGACGGCCAAGAAGAAGGAGATCGACGGAGACATCGGCGACGATCTCGATCTGCTCTGCCAGGCGGCCGAACTGGTCGTCTCCACTCAGTTCGGCTCGACGTCGATGCTCCAGCGCAAGCTGCGCGTCGGCTTCGCGAAGGCGGGCCGGCTGATGGATCTTATGGAATCGCGGAACATCGTCGGGCCCAGCGAGGGCTCGAAGGCCCGCGATGTGCTGGTGAAACCGGACGAAGTCGACGGTGTGCTAGCGGTCATCCGCGGAGAGACCGAGCCGTAGCCCATCGGAGGGCAACCGTTTCCCCCGGCCGTACGTCAATTTGGACAGGAACCGGAGAGAAAAGGACCGGGGATGTCCCGCACCCGGGTTGTCTCCCGGCCCGTCCGGCGGGTCGTCCGATGATCCGCCGACCTGATGGCGTACAAAGTGCGCGCTCAGGTTGCTCCACCCTTTCACCGCCCCCCTAGACTGAACATCCAGCAGGTGGCTCACGCTCGAAAGGCGCCCACGTGTCCATCGGCAACTCCCCCGAAGACGACCGCCCTTCCATCGGTCACACCCTCCACCAGGCACGGATCGCCGCAGGTCTGACGGTTGAGGAAGTCAGCTCGGTGACACGGGTGCGCATCCCCATCGTGCACGCGATCGAGCAGGACGACTTCTCCCGCTGCGGCGGCGATGTGTACGCCCGCGGTCACATCCGCACGCTGGCGCGCGCCGTCGCCGTCGACCCGGCGGCTCTGGTCGACCAGTACGACGCGGAGCACGGCGGCCGTCCCGAACCCACCCCGGTCGCACCGCTCTTCGAAGCGGAACGCATCAAGCCGGAGCGCCGCCGCCCGAACTGGACGGCGGCCATGGTCGCGGCGATCGTCGTCGTGGTCGGCTTCGTCGGGTTCACCGCGTTCAGCGGCGGCAGCAGCACCAAGGGCGGCAAGCAGGTCGCCGAAGGCCCCACGACCGCCACGAAGGGGGCCAGCCCCAAGCCCAGCAAGCCGGCCGATCCCAAGCCCAGCACTCCCGCCGCTTCGGACAGCGCCATCGCGGCCGTGCCGAAGGACAAGGTGACGGTGAAGCTGTCCGCCGTCGACGACAAGAGCTGGATCTCCGCGAAGGCACACAACGGAAAGCTGCTCTTCGACGGTGTGCTGGCCAAGGGCGAGTCCAAGACCTTCACGGACGCGCAGCAGGTCGATCTGATCCTCGGCAACGCCGGCGCGATCCAGTTGTTCGTCAACGGCAAGGACGTCCACAACGACTTCCAGACCGGCCAGGTCGAGCGTCTCTCGTACACCAAGGGCGACCCCGAGGCGGGCTGATCACCCTCGCGGAACGGGCGTGGGCCGGGACAAAGTAGTCTTGAGCCCATGCCCGAACGCCGTACCGTCGCCCTTGTCACTCTTGGCTGCGCCCGTAACGAGGTGGACTCGGAGGAGCTCGCAGGCCGCTTGGCAGCGGACGGCTGGGACCTCGTCGAGGACGCCGCCGCCGCGGACGTGGCCGTCGTCAACACCTGTGGATTCGTCGAAGCCGCCAAGAAGGACTCCGTCGACGCCCTGCTCGAAGCCAACGATCTCAAGGATCACGGCAGGACGCAGGCCGTCGTAGCCGTCGGCTGTATGGCCGAGCGGTACGGCAAGGATCTCGCCGAAGCGCTGCCCGAGGCCGACGGGATCCTCGGATTCGACGACTACGCCGATATCTCCGACCGCCTCCAGACCATTCTGAACGGCGGGATCCACGCCTCGCACACCCCGCGGGACCGCCGTAAGCTGCTGCCGATCAGCCCGGCCGAGCGCCAGGGGACGGCCGGTGTGGCGCTTCCCGGCCATGCGCAGGACACCCCGCCGGACGACCTGCCGGAGGGTGTCGCGCCGGTCTCCGGGCCGCGGGCACCGCTGCGCCGCAGACTCGGCGACAGCCCGGTGGCCTCCGTGAAGCTGGCCTCAGGCTGCGACCGGCGGTGCTCCTTCTGTGCCATCCCGTCCTTCCGCGGCTCCTTCATCTCGCGGCGCCCGTCCGATGTGCTCGGGGAGACGCGCTGGCTTGCCGAACAGGGTGTCAAGGAGGTCATGCTGGTCTCCGAGAACAACACCTCGTACGGCAAGGACCTCGGCGACATCCGGCTCCTGGAGACGCTGCTGCCCGAGCTCGCCGAGGTCGAGGGCATCGAGCGGATCCGGGTCAGCTATCTGCAGCCCGCCGAGATGCGGCCCGGGCTCATCGACGTCCTGACGTCGACGCCGAAGGTCGCCCCGTACTTCGACCTCTCCTTCCAGCACTCGGCGCCCGGAGTGCTCCGCGCGATGCGCCGCTTCGGGGACACCGACCGGTTCCTGGAACTGCTCGACACGATCCGCGGCAAGGCGCCTCAGGCCGGTGCGCGCTCCAACTTCATTGTGGGCTTCCCCGGCGAGACCGAGAGCGACCTGGCCGAACTGGAGCGCTTCCTCACCGGCGCGCGGCTCGACGCCATCGGGGTCTTCGGCTACTCCGACGAGGACGGCACCGAGGCGGTCGGCTACGAGAACAAGCTGGACGCGGAGGTCATCGCCGAACGGCTCGAACACATCTCGCGGCTCGCCGATGAGCTGACCGCGCAGCGGGCCGAGGAGCGGCTGGGAGAGACCCTCTCGGTGCTGGTGGAGTCCGTGGACGGCGAGGACGGCGCCGTGGGCCGGGCCGCGCACCAGGCGCCCGAGACGGACGGGCAGGTCGTGTTCACGGCAAGCGAGGGCCTGGTCCCCGGCCGTATGGTCGTGGCGAAGGTGGTCGGGACCGAAGGTGTCGACCTGGTGGCCGAATGTCTTGGTGAGGAGGCAGCCAGATGACCGGAGTCCCGGCATCCGCTACGGGCGGTACCGGTGCCAAGCCGGCGCCCGCCGGAAAGCTGGGCGCTGCGGTGGTCAACCAGGTCAGTCTGTGGAACGTCGCGAATCTGCTGACCATGGTGCGGCTGGTGCTCGTGCCGGGGTTCGTGCTGCTGCTGCTCCATGACGGGGGCTACGACCCGGTCTGGCGGGCCTGGGCCTGGGCGGCCTTCGCCGTCGCGATGATCACCGATGTCTTCGACGGCCATCTGGCACGTACGTACAACCTGGTCACCGACTTCGGGAAGATCGCCGACCCCATCGCCGACAAGGCGATCATGGGAGCAGCGCTGATCTGTCTCTCGTACCTCGGGGATCTGCCCTGGTGGGTGACCGGCGTGATTCTGTTCCGGGAGCTCGGGATCACCCTGATGCGGTTCTGGGTGATCAGGCACGCGGTCATTCCGGCCAGCCGCGGCGGCAAGATCAAGACACTCGCGCAAGGCGCGGCGGTCGGGATGTACGTGCTGGCCCTGACCGGACCGCTGGCGACCATGCGGTTCTGGGTGATGGCGGTCGCCGTGGTACTGACCGTGGTGACCGGGCTCGACTACGTGCAGCAGGCCGTGACCGCACGCCGCAAGGGGCTCGCGGCCGAGCGGGCCGCCCGGTGAGTTCGGCGGCCCGGGTGCTGGAGCTCCTGGCGGCCCGGGGCGAGACCCTCGCCGTCGCCGAGTCGCTGACCGGTGGTCTGCTGGCCGCCGAGCTCACTTCCGTCTCTGGCGCCTCCCGGGTCTTCCGCGGGTCCGTCACGGCGTACGCAACGCCCCTCAAGCAGGAAGTCCTCGGCGTCGACGGGGCTCTGCTGGCCGAGCGCGGCGCGGTGGACCCCGGGGTCGCCCGGCAGATGGCGGCCGGGGTGCGAAGGGTGCTGGGCGCGGACTGGGGGATGGCCACCACCGGAGTCGCCGGTCCTGACATGCAGGACGGGCAGCCGGTCGGGACGGTGTACGTCGCGGTTTGCGGACCCGGCGGGGCAGAGAATATGGCCCCGCTGCGGTTGAACGGGGACCGGGCGGAAATCCGTAGGGAGAGCGTGCTGGGTGTTCTCGGACTGCTCTGCGATGAACTCCGCGCGAATGCGCGGACACAGGATACGGAAGAGAACGGGGGGAATTGATGTTTGCAGCCCTGAGTGAACACGACATCGCTCCCCGCACGGCCGCGGCGCAAGGCGGTACGGTGGGGCGTGAAGGATGCGGCTACGCGGTCCGAGGAGGGAGCCACCGATGATTCTGCTCCGTCGCCTGTTGGGTGACGTGCTGCGTCGGCAGCGCCAGCGCCAGGGCCGTACTCTGCGCGAAGTCTCCTCGTCCGCCCGAGTCTCTCTCGGTTATCTGTCCGAGGTGGAGCGGGGGCAGAAGGAGGCATCCTCCGAGCTGCTCTCCGCTATCTGCGACGCGCTTGACGTACGGATGTCCGAGCTCATGCGGGAAGTGAGTGACGAGCTGTCGCTCGCGGAGCTGGCCGAGTCGGCAGCGTCGACTGAGCCCGTACCGGTGCCGGTACGCTCGATGCTCAATTCCGTTTCCGTGACGTCGGTCGCGGGTGTTCCTGCCGAGCGGGTCACGATCAAGGCGCCCGCCGAAGCCGTGAATGTAGTAGCGGCCTAGTACGTGCTTACGGCTCCGGCCGGTCCTCAGGGGCCGGACGGAGCCATTTTTCCGCCCTGGGTGTCCGCTTTATGGATATTTGTGCCATGGTGATGGAAACGTACGAACACATGGGAGGCCTCGCATGTCAGGCGTGAAGAGCTCTCTGCCCGAAGCCGACCTGAAGGTGGTCGGAGACGCGCTGCAGGGCGCGCTCGCGGATCTGGTGGATCTGTCGCTGGTCGCCAAGCAGGTGCACTGGAACGTGGTCGGGCCGCGCTTCCGGTCGGTCCATCTCCAGCTCGACGAGGTGGTCGACACCGCGAGGCAGTACACGGACACGGTGGCCGAGCGGGCCTCGGCGATCGGTGTGACGCCGGACGGCCGGGCCTCGACGGTTTCCAAGACCAGCGCGATCCGGGAGGTCGCCGAGGGGCGGATCAGCGACACCGACGCCGTACGGACGCTGGTGGCAGCGCTCGGCGCCGTCATCACGCGGATGCGGGAGCGGATCGCGGCGACCGATGCTCCGGACCCGGTGACGCAGGATCTGCTCATCGGGGTCACCGCCGCCCTGGAGAAGCACGCCTGGATGTACCAGGCGGAGAACGCGTAACCGTGCGGATACGCGCCGGGCGGGCGCCTTGGGCGCCCTCCCGCCGGGTGATGAGGCCCGGTCGGTGCGCCGGTCGGTGTCACCGGCGGTGGCGCGGTCGGAAAGGGCTCCCGGGTGCTGGGCCGTGCTAGGCATCGGTGCGCCTTTCCGGGTGCGGCACCGGCGTCAGCCGGAGGAAGCGGCCGTGGTCCAGCGGTGGGTGCCGGCGGTGATGCTGGCTTTAATAGCGGGCGGTATGTGGTGGTGGGCCGTCCTGCGACTGGTGCTGGCGCCCGGTGAGTCCGGGCCGCTGGAAGGCGCTGTCGCAGTCGGAGGGTGGGGGCTGAGCCTGCTGCCGGTGCATGTGGTCGAGCTTCCGGGCGGCCGCTCCCCGGCGTGGCGGCGAGTAGGTTCCCGGCGCTCCGCCGGGGCGTGGCGGCGCCGGTCTGCTGTGTCTCGTTCTGCTGCGCCCCGGGCTGCTCTGCGCCTATCCGCTCTGTCTCGGCCTGCGCTGCTTCGGTCTGCTGTGCGCCGTTCTACCAGGGCATGGCGACGCCGCCGTTCGGGCGCAGGATCTGACCCGTCGTGAACGCGGCGGCGTCGGATGCCAGGTGCAGTACGGCATGCGCGATCTCCTCGGGTGCGCCCACCCGGCCCAGCGGCGACATCCGGGACATCAGGGCCGCGGTGTGTGCCTGGGCTTCGCTGTTGTTGTGCCGCTCCGTCATGGGGGTACGGATCCAGCCGGGGGCGACCGCGTTGACCCGGATTCCGTGCGGGCCGACCTCGGTCGCGAGTGTCTTCGTCAGCTGGAAGACGGCCGCTTTCGTCACGCCGTAGCAGAGCAGCCCCGGCCCGCCGGTGTCCACGGCGCCCGACGCCATCGTGACGATGCTTCCCGCCGTACCGGTCGCGATCATGCTGCGGGCCGTGGCCTGGCAGGCGTACAGCACGCCCTTGAAGTTGACGGCGAGGACGCGGTCCAGATCCTCGTCCCGTGTCTCCAGTACCGGACTGCTGTGCATGATCCCCGCGACGGCCGCCAGAACGTCCAGCCGGCCCGAGGCCGCGGCGGCCGCCTCGACGGCTGCCTCCACGCTGCTGCGGTCGGAGACGTCCAGCGGATGCGGATGTGCGGCGCCGCCCGCTCGGGCGATCGTGGACACGGTCTCGCGCAGGCCCGCTTCGTCGCGGTCCGCGCAGTGGACGGTCGCGCCTGCTTCCGCCAGAAGTACCGCGCTGGCGCGGCCGATGCCGCTCGCGGCGCCGGTGATGAACGCGGTGCGGCCGGTGAGTTCGTACGCCGTGACGGGCATGACGGGACCGTACGACTGAAACTGACGGCCCGTCAACTAGAGGGTGGGCGGGGGCTGGGGCTTGGTGGGGACGGCGGGGTCGGTGGGACTGCCGGGGGCGGCGAGGCTGGTGGGGCCCGTTTGGCAGGTGGGGCACCAGTACGTCGGGCGTTCACGGCTGGCGTTGCCGCTGTCGGTCCGGTTGGCCCGGCGTACGGAGGTGCCGCAGCGCAGACAGGGGCGGGGCGCGCGTCCGTAGACGTACAGACGTTGGTTCGGCCGGCCCGTCGTGGTGCGGACCGGGCGGTCGCGGTTGGCCTCCAGGAGTTTCTTCGCGACGGTCACCGCTCTTTCCGGCCGGGGCAGTTCGCCAACGGGCAGCCAGGGCGTGGCGCGCAGTACGAAGCAGATCTCCGCAGCGAAGACATTGCCGATACCGGCGAGGTTGCGCTGGTCGAGAAGGGCTTCGACGAGCGGTCGGCCGGGATCTGCCAGCAGGTTGGTGAGCGCTCTGCCCGGCTCCCAGTCGGGGCCCAGGAGATCCGGGCCGAGGTGGCCCACGACCGTGCTCTCCTCGGCGGTCCGTAGCAGTTCCAGCACGGGGAGGCGGTAGCCGACGGCGGTGTGCCCGGCCGTTCCGATCACGGCGCGGATCTCGTACGAGGGGCCGCCGCGCCAGCGCTCGCCCGGTGCGTAGACCTTCCAGGCGCCGTCCATCCGCAGATGGCTGTGCAGGGTGAGGCCGCCCTCGATGCGCATCAGCAGATGTTTGCCGCGCGGGGTGACGTCGAGGATGGTCCGCCCGGTGAGGTCGGCGGTGGCGAATCGCGGAACGCGCAGGTCGAACCGGGTGACGGTGTGGCCGGCGAGCGCCGTGTGCAGCCGCCGGGCGGCCTGGTGGACGCTGTCTCCTTCGGGCATGTCTCCATGATGCGGGCCATTCGGTGCGGGCTCCTCACTGATTCGGGGCCGCCACCGTCAGCCTCTCAGCCGCAGCCCCCTCGGCGTGGCGACGAAACCGGCTGCCTCCAGGGTCCGGCCCAGGTCGGAGGTGAGGGCGGACGCGCCGTTGGTGCGCTCCACGGTCACGGTGCCCAGCGCGCCCGAAGCCGCCGCCGCGGCAAGTGCCTGTCCGGCGGCCAGCAGTCCGGGGTGGTCGGGCTCGGTGGGCCAGGCCAGCAGGCTCTTGCCACCGCGCTCCATGTAGAGGATCAGCTCTCCGTCCACCAGGACGACCAGAGCGCCCGCCTTGCGTCCGGGCTTGTGGCCCACCCCGCCCGGGGACTCCGGCCAGGGCAGCGCCGCTCCGTACGCGTTCGCCGGATCCGCCGCGGCGAGCACCAGTGCCCGGCCCGGCGCCCCTGAATCCGTACGGTCGCGGGCGGTGGCCGCCGCGCGCAGCCGGTCGACCGCGCCGTCCATCGCGAACTGGGCCGCGCCCAGGCCCTCCACGACATAGCCCCGCCGTGCCTGCCCGCTGTCCTCGAACGCGGAGAGGATGCGGTAGACCGCGGAGAAGCCGCCCTCGACCCCCTCGGCCGATACCGCGCCGCGGGTGACGACACCGTGCCGGTCCAGGAGCGTACGGGCCAGGGCGTGCGCGCGGTGGGTCGCCTCCGGCTCGGCGGCCGGGAGCAGGGACCACCGGCCCGCCACGGTCGGCGGGCCGGTCCGCGAGACGGGGCGCGCCGCCGCGGTGAGGGTGCCGTACCGCCCCCGCGGGACCATGCGGCGGGCCCGGTGGGCGGTGGAGCCGGCCGTCCGGCCCGAGCCGAGCAGGGAGCGGAGCGGAGCCAGGGTGTCGTTGGTCAGCCTCCCCGACCAGGCCAGGTCCCAGATGGCGTCGGCCAGTTGGGGATCGGTGCAGTCCGGGTGGGTGGTGGCGCGGACGTGGTCCTTGAGCTGGCGGAAGAAGAGTCCGTAGCCGGGGGCCAGGGCCTGGAGAACGGACTCGTGCAGTGCGCTCAGTTCCAGTGGGTGGGGTGGTGGAACGAGCAGCGGTGCGCTGTCCGCGAGGAAGAGGGAGATCCAGCCGTCCTTGCCGGGGAGAGCGCCCGCACCGGCCCAGAGGACCTCCCCGGTGGTGGTGAGTTCGTCCAGGAGCGCCGGTGTGTAACCGGAGACCCGTGACGGCAGGATCAGTCTCTCCAGGGCGGAGGCGGGGACGGGCGCCCCCTGGAGCTGCTCGACGGCGCGCGCCAGGCCGTCGATGCCCCGCAGACTGCCGGCCCCGAGGTGCTGCCACTGCGGCAGGAACGAGGCGAGCGCCTCGGGCGGTACCGGTTCGAGCTCCTCGCGCAGTGCCGCGAGGGAGCGGCGGCGGAGCCTGCGCAGCACCGTGGCGTCGCACCACTCCTGGCCGATGCCGGACGGGTGGAACTCGCCCTGGACGACCCGGCCCGCCGAGGCGAGCCGCTGCAGCGCGCCGTCCGTGACCGCGCTGCCCAGGCCGAAGCGGGCCGCCGCCGTCGACGAGGTGAACGGGCCGTGTGTCCGTGCGAAGCGGGAGAGCAGATCGCCGAGTGGATCCTTGACCGGCTCGGTGAAGGCCTCGGGGACGCCCACCGGGAGGGCGGTGCCGAGCGCGTCACGCAGTCTGCCCGCGTCCTCGATCGCCGCCCAGTGGCCGGTGCCCGCGATACGGACCCGGATGGCCCGGCGGGAGGCCGCGAGGCCGGATGCCCAGTGCGGCTCCGCCCCGCGCTCGGCCAGCTCGGCGTCGGTCAGCGGGCCGAGCAGCCGCAGCCGGTCCGCGACCCCCTCGGCGTCCTTGATCCGCCGGTCATCCGTCAGCCACTGGAGCTCGCGCTCCAGCTCGTCCAGCACGTCGGCGTCCAGCAGCTCGCGCAGCTCGGCCCGTCCGAGCAGCTCGGCAAGGAGCCGGGAGTCCAGCGAGAGGGCCGCCGCCCGGCGCTCGGCGAGCGGGGAGTCGCCCTCGTACAGGAACTGGGCGACATAGCCGAAGAGCAGCGAGCGGGCGAACGGTGAGGGCTCGGCCGTGGTGACCTCGACGAGGCGGACGCGGCGCGACTCGATGTCGCCCATCAGCTCGGTGAGACCCGGTACGTCGAACACGTCCTGAAGGCATTCACGTACGGCTTCCAGGACGATGGGAAACGAGCCGAACTCGCTCGCGACCTGGAGGAGTTGAGAGGCCCGCTGGCGCTGCTGCCACAGTGGTGTCCGCTTGCCGGGGCTGCGGCGCGGCAGGAGGAGGGCGCGGGCGGCGCACTCACGGAAACGGGAGGCGAAGAGGGCCGAGCTGCCGACCTGGTCGGTGACGATCTGATTGATCTCGCCCTTGTCGAAGGCCACGTCGGCCGCTCCGAGCGGGGCCTGCTCGGTGTCGTACTCGACGCCCGGTGCGGCCGGATCGCCGTCCAGCAGGTCGAGGCCCATCAGATCGGCGTCGGGGAGCCGCAGCACGATCCCGTCGTCGGCGTGCATGACCTGGGCATCCATCCCGTACCGCTCGGAGAGCTTGGCGCCGAGTGCGAGCGCCCAGGGTGCGTGCACCTGCGCGCCGAACGGGGAGTGGACGACCACCCGCCAGTCGCCCAGCTCGTCCCGGAACCGCTCCACGACGATGGTCCGGTCGTCCGGCACATGGCCGCAGGCGCGGCGCTGCTCGTCCAGGTAGGAGAGGACGTTGTCAGCGGCCCAGGCATCGAGTCCGGCAGCGAGCAGCCGCAGCCGGGCGTCGTCCGGGGCGAGGCCGCCCACCTCACGGAGGAACGCGCCCACGGCGCGGCCCAGTTCGAGCGGGCGGCCCAGCTGGTCGCCCTTCCAGAACGGCAGCCGGCCCGGCACGCCCGGGGCCGGGGTGACCAGCACCCGGTCGCGGGTGATGTCCTCGATACGCCAGGACGTGGTGCCGAGGGTGAAGACGTCGCCCACCCTGGACTCGTAGACCATCTCCTCGTCCAGTTCGCCGACCCGCCCGCCGCCCTTCTTGGGGTCGGCACCGGCGAGGAAGACTCCGAAGAGGCCGCGGTCGGGGATGGTGCCGCCGGAGGTGACAGCGAGGCGCTGCGCCCCTGGGCGGCCCGTGACCGTACCGGCGATCCGGTCCCACACCACGCGCGGACGCAACTCCGCGAAGGCGTCCGACGGATAGCGTCCGGCGAGCATGTCCAGGACCGCCGTGAAGGCGGACTCGGGAAGCGCGGCGAACGGTGCCGCGCGGCGCACCACCGCCAGCAGGTCGTCGGCCTGCCAGCTGTCGAGAGCCACCATGGCGACCAGCTGCTGAGCCAGTACGTCCAGCGGGTTCGACGGGACCCGCAGCGCCTCGATCGAGCCGGTCCGCATCCGCTCGGTCACCACGGCGGCCTGCACCAGGTCCCCCCGGTACTTGGGGAAGACGACGCCCGTGGAGACGGCGCCCACCTGGTGCCCCGCGCGCCCCACCCGCTGGAGGCCGGAGGCCACCGACGGCGGTGACTCGACCTGGATGACCAGATCGACCGCCCCCATATCGATCCCGAGCTCAAGACTTGAGGTGGCCACCACGGCAGGCAGCCGGCCCGCCTTGAGATCCTCCTCGACCTGGGCCCGCTGCTCCTTGGACACCGAGCCGTGGTGGGCGCGGGCGAGCAGCGCCGGCGCGCCCTTGGCGGCGCCCGACTCGGCCATCACCTCGGCGGGGGAGTGGGCCTCCGGCATGATCTCGCCGGTGGCCCGCTCGTACGCGATCTCGTTCAGCCTGTTGCACAGGCGCTCCGCCAGCCGGCGGGAGTTGGCGAAGACGATCGTCGAGCGGTGTGCCTGGACCAGATCCGCGATGCGCTCCTCGACATGCGGCCAGATGGAGGGCTTCTCCGCCTTGTCCGGGTCCGTGTCGGACGCCGGGGAGCCGCCCAGCTCACCGAGGTCCTCAACGGGGACGACCACCGAGAGGTCGAACTCCTTGCCGGAGGGTGGCTGCACGATCTCGGCCTTGCGCTGCGGTGAGAGATAGCGGGCGATCTCGTCCACCGGCCTGACCGTCGCGGACAGCCCGATACGGCGGGCCGGGCGCGGCAGCAGCTCGTCCAGCCGCTCCAGGGAGACGGCGAGATGCGCCCCCCGCTTCGTACCGGCCACCGCGTGGACCTCGTCGAGAATCACCGTCTCGACGCCCGCCAGCGCGTCACGCGCGGACGACGTGAGCATCAGGAACAGCGACTCGGGGGTGGTGATCAGGATGTCCGGTGGCCGGAGCGCCATCGACCGCCGCTCGGCGGCGGGGGTGTCGCCGGAGCGGATACCGACACGCAGGTCGGGCTCCGGCAGCCCGAGCCGCACCGACTCCTGGCGGATGCCGGTGAGCGGGCTGCGGAGATTGCGCTCGACGTCGACGGCGAGTGCCTTGAGCGGGGAGACATACAGGACCCGGCAGCGCTTCCTGGCTTCGGCGGGCGGTGGCGCTGACGCCAGCTGGTCGAGGGCGGCCAGGAACGCCGCGAGCGTCTTGCCGGAGCCGGTCGGGGCCACGACCAGCACGTCGGACCCCGCACCGATCGCCCGCCACGCGCCGTCCTGGGCCGGGGTGGGCGCGGAGAAGGCCCCCGTGAACCAGCTACGGGTCGCGGGGGAGAAGGAGTCGAGCGCTGACCTCACCATGTCCCCATCGTGCACCCCGCCACTGACAACCGCCCGGACCTGGGGAAACAACGGAAGTCACGGAGTCATGGGGAACAGCGGCGGGCGAGCGGTCAGGCGATGTCGCGGCCGTGGGCCCGCAGCGTCAGCAGTGCCTGGACCGTCACCATGGGCCGCGCCTCGATCTGCGGGCCCGGCGCCCAGGAACGCCAGTTGACCGGCCAGCCGCCGTCCTCGCGCTGCTCGCCCGCCAGGAAGTCCAGCGAACGGGCCATCTCCTCGTCGGTGAACCAGCCGCGCGCCAGGGAGCCGGGCACCCGCGCGTAGTCGTACGGAAAATGCTGTTCCCCCGGCGCGTACCCGGGCGCGACCGGATACGACGCACGGTCCGCCGGGTCCAGCACGGCCAGCCGCTGCTCCCGCACCAGCCGGCCCAGCCGGTCGGCCGCCGCCTCGGCCCGTGACCGGTCGGGGACGCCGTCCAGGAAGGCGACCGCCGCCTGGATCTCGTACGGGTGGGAGTGCTCCAGCGCGTCGACCGCGTTCCAGCAGAAGTCGGTCGCCCGGAAGAGCCAGGCGTGCCAGACCTCGTTACGGTGCAGCACGCCCACCACGGGCCCGGTGGCCAGCAACTCGCTGGGCGGGTCGTCGACGACCGGGATGAAGGGCGCGCACGGGTAGCCGCGCTGTGAGGGGTGGACCGCGGGGAGTGCGCCGTCCCTGGTGGACACCTCGGTCAGATACCGGCACACCCGCTCCACCCGCATACCGCCGCAGCGCCCCACGGAGTCGAGTACGTGCAGGGCGTGCGCCGTGTGCAGCGGCTGGCTCATCGGGCCGCGCAGATCGGGTTCGAGCGCGTGTCCGTAGCCGCCGTCCTCGTTGAGATGGGCGGCGAGGGCGGCTTCCACCGCGTCGGCGCGTCCGTCGAGGAAGTGGTACGCGAACCGCCGCTGTTCCAGCACCCGGGCCGTCAGCCAGATGAAGTGCTCGGCGCGTGCGAGAGGAGATGCTCCTGTTCCAGCCATGTTCCGAAGGTAGAGCGGAAAGAGCCCAGGGCAAGGGCGGCGGGCGAGGCTGCACTCTCAGGGGCTGGATACTGAAGTCATGCGGTTGACGATTTTCTGGGAGCGGATGGCGGAGCACTTCGGCGAGGGGTACGCCGACTCGTTCGCTCGCGACCATGTGATGGCGGAGCTGGGCGGCCGTACGGTGCACGAGGCACTGGCCGCCGGCTGGGAGACGAAGGACGTCTGGCGGGGCGTCTGCGAGGCGGCGGGCATCCCCGAGGACCGGCGCTGAGCGCGGCTGGGCCCGGGGCGGGCGGCCGGGGTGTCACACGGGTACGCGAGACTGGGCCTGTGCCTCCGACCGCCTGTGCCACCGACCGATGACCGATGAGACTGCCGAGGACCAGATGACCCGGGACGAGACCGCCGCGGACCGGACGACCACCGACCGGACCGCCGCGGACCGGACGACCGCGGGCGGGACGACTGAGGACCGGACTCCGGGCGCCGCGCCGCCCCCTCCCGCCGCCGGGCGTGACGCGCCGGGCCGCGCGTCGATGCCACGCTGGCTGCCCAGGGCCATGGTGCTCGCCCTCGCCCTCGTCGCCTGCTTCCAGCTGGGCAGCTGGGCGTTCTACCAGCTCATCGGGTTGCTGACCAACATCCTCATCGCGTTCTTCCTGGCTCTCGCGATCGAGCCGGCGGTGGGGCGCATGGCGGCGCGCGGAATGCGCCGCGGTCTCGCCACCTTCCTGGTCTTCTCCGGGGTGGCGCTCGCGGCGGCCGGCTTCGTCTTCCTGCTCGGCTCGATGCTGGCCGGGCAGATCGTGGACATGGTCGAGGAGTTCCCCAAGTACCTGGACCTGCTGATCAACTGGACCAACCACACCTTCCACAGCGAGCTGTCGCGGGTACAGGTCCAGGACAGCCTGCTCCACTCGGACTGGCTGCAGAAGTACGTCCAGAACAGCGCGAGCGGTGTGCTCGACGTGTCGACCACCGTGCTGGGCGGTCTCTTCCGGCTTCTGACGATCTTCCTGTTCGCCTTCTACTTCGCGGCCGACGGGCCACGGCTGCGGCGCGCACTGTGCTCCGTACTGCCGCCGTCGAAGCAGACCGAGGTGCTGCGGGCCTGGGAGATCGCGGTCGACAAGACCGGCGGTTACCTCTACTCGCGCGGTGTGATGGCGCTGATCTCCGGCGTCGCGCACTACATCCTGCTGATCGCGCTGAATGTGCCGTACGCCCCCGCGCTCGCCGTGTGGGTCGGACTCGTCTCCCAGTTCATCCCGACCATCGGCACATATCTGGCGGGCGCCCTGCCCATGCTGCTCGCCTTCACGGTGAACCCCTGGTACGCGCTGTGGGTGCTGGTCTTCGTGGTGATCTACCAGCAGTTCGAGAACTACGGGCTCCAGCCGAAGCTCACGGCGAAAGCCGTCGACATCCACCCCGCGGTGGCCTTCGGTTCGGTCATCGTGGGTACCGCGCTGCTGGGGGCGGTCGGTGCGCTGATCGCCATTCCGGCGGTGGCGACCCTCCAGGCGTTCCTGGGCGCCTATGTGAAGCGGTACGACGTGACGGACGATCCGCGTGTCCAGGGCAGGCGCGGACTCCGTGACGCAGCGGGGCGCCGGGACGCGGCCACGGTGCCTGTGCGGCCCAGGGGCTCCCTGTTCCAGGGGCGGGTCCCGCGACCGGGGAACGGCGCCGAGGACACCGACGGCTGAACATCCGCGTGGTGCGCTTGACAGTAAAATCGAACAGCCGTTCTTATGGGGTTCTGGCCCGGTACTCGGACGAACCGTCGACCGGTTGTCCACTGCGTTGTCCACCGAGTTGTCCGCCAGGTTATCCACAGGTGGGACGGGCTTCGGAGCCCATTGTCAGTGGCAGGGGTTAGCGTCATTGACGTGAAGCGATCGACTCAAGCAAATCGGGTGGAACCCATGGCAGCAGGCAACGACCGCGAGAAGGCGCTGGACGCCGCTCTCGCCCAGATTGAACGGCAATTCGGCAAGGGCGCGGTGATGCGCCTGGGTGAGCGGCCCAACGAGCCCATCGAGGTCATCCCCACCGGGTCGACCGCCCTTGACGTCGCGCTCGGTGTCGGCGGCCTGCCGCGCGGCCGGGTGGTCGAGGTGTACGGGCCGGAGTCCTCAGGCAAGACGACGCTGACGCTGCACGCGGTGGCGAACGCGCAGCGGCTCGGCGGCCAGGTGGCCTTCATCGACGCCGAGCACGCACTCGACCCCGAGTACGCGAGGAAGCTCGGCGTCGACATCGACAACCTCATCCTGTCCCAGCCGGACAACGGCGAGCAGGCGCTGGAAATCGTCGACATGCTGATCCGCTCCGGCGCGCTCGACCTGGTCGTCATCGACTCCGTCGCGGCGCTGGTGCCGCGTGCGGAGATCGAGGGTGAGATGGGCGACTCGCACGTGGGTCTGCAGGCCCGGCTGATGAGTCAGGCGCTCCGCAAGATCACCGGCGCGATGAACCAGTCCAAGACCACCGCGATCTTCATCAACCAGCTCCGCGAGAAGATCGGCGTCATGTTCGGCTCCCCGGAGACCACCACCGGTGGCCGGGCGCTGAAGTTCTACGCGTCCGTACGGCTCGACATCCGCCGGATCGAGACCCTGAAGGACGGTACCGACGCGGTCGGCAACCGCACCCGGGTGAAGGTCGTCAAGAACAAGGTCTCGCCGCCCTTCAAGCAGGCCGAGTTCGACATCCTCTACGGCCAGGGCATCAGCCGCGAGGGCGGCCTGATCGACATGGGCGTGGAGAACGGCTTCGTACGGAAGGCGGGCGCCTGGTACACGTACGAGGGCGACCAGCTCGGGCAGGGCAAGGAGAACGCCCGGAACTTCCTGAAGGACAACCCCGATCTCGCCAATGAGATCGAGAAGAAGATCCTGGAGAAGCTGGGCATCGGTGTCAGGCGAGAGGCCGAACTCGGAGCCGAGCCGGGCGCGGACGCCGCAGGCGCCGTCGTGGCCGACGAGGCAGCGAAGACGGTTCCCGCTCCGGCCGCCGGCAAGGCCAAGACGGCCAAGGCCGCCGCGGCCAAGAGCTGACCCGTGGTCCGGAGAACCGAATGGCCGGAGGACACAGGCGCTACGGACTCCGGGGGCTCCACGGCCTCCGGGGTCTCCGGGGGCGAGGTCGGCCAGGGGGACGGAGGAGTGGGACCGCGGCGGCAGCGGTCCCAGCAGAAGCGGTCCCAGGACCAGGGACCGCGGAAACCTCAGGATCCGGCGGAGCAGGCGCGGGCCATCTGCCTGCGCCTGCTCACCGGGACCGCACGCACCCGTAAGCAACTGGCTGAAGCACTGCGGAAGCGGGACATCCCCGAAGAGGTCTCCGAGGAGGTGCTGTCCCGCTTCGAAGAGGTCGGACTCATCAACGACGCGGCTTTCGCGGATGCCTGGGTGGAGACCCGCCACCATGGACGGGGGCTCGCCAAACGGGCGCTCGCGCGGGAGCTCCGTACGAAAGGTGTGGACTCCGAGCTCATCGAGGAGGCCGTCGGACAGCTGGACTCCGAGCAGGAGGAGGAGACTGCCCGGGAGCTGGTTACCCGCAGGCTCCGCTCGACACGGGGGCTGGACCGCGACAAACGGCTGCGCCGTCTTGCGGGCATGCTCGCCCGCAAGGGGTACCCGGAGGGCATGGCCCTGAGGGCAGTGCGGCAGGCGCTGGAGGCGGAGGGCGAGGACCTGGCGGACCTGGAACACGGGGGGTTCCAGGGCGACGGGTAGCTGTGCGGTAGACGGATAGCCGTGCGGTGGGTAGCTGGGGTCGGTAGCCGCAGGTCGGTAGGTGTGGTCGGTAGCCGGGCGACGGCTCGCGCCGCCGCCCGGGGCGTTCAGGGCCCGGCGACCGGGAGTCCTGCCGCGCGCCAGGCCTGGAAGCCGCCGATGAGGTCGGTCGCCCGGTGCAGGCCCAGCTGTCGCAAGGACGCCGCGGCGAGGGACGATGCGTACCCCTCGTTACAGATCACCACGGTCCGCAGACCATGGCCGGTGGCCTCGGGCGCACGGTGGCTGCCCTGTGGATCGAGCCGCCATTCCAGTTCGTTGCGTTCGACGACCAGCGCCCCGGGGATCAGGCCGTCGCGCTCTCGCAGCTCCGCGTACCGGATGTCCACCAGCAGCGCCCCGTGCGCCGCGGCATCGAAAGCCTCCCGGGGCCCGATCCGGTCGAGCTCGGACCGGACCCGCTCCAGCAGCTCGTCCACGGAGAGTGGTTCGGGCATGGGGGGTGGTTCGGACAGGGTGCGTGGTTCGGACGCCGAGACCGGTTCGGACACCAGGACCGGCTCGGACGACGGGACTGGTTCGGACGCCGGGGCCGGCTCGGGTTGGGAGCGCGGCTCGCTCACTCCCACTCCCCGGGGTGCTCAACCTGCTCCAGGCGCAGGAGGGGGCCCCTGCGGCTGTAGCGGCGCATCAGCGGCAGCGGCGGGTAGTAGGCGTGCACCGAGACCGCGTGCTCGGCGGGCGACTCATTGAGCACCTGGTGGACGTGGTGGGCGCCGAAAGCCCGTCCGTCGCCCCGTGCCAGCTGCCGGGTGCGGTCGACCCCGTCGGCCAGTTCGAGGGTCTTCCACCCTTCGGTGGGCAGCCGCGCGGCAAGCGAGTCCTCCGTGAGCAGGCCTGCCGCTGTGGCGAACGCGCCCTGGGAGCCGCCGTGGTCGTGCCAGCCGGTGCCGGTGCCGGGCGGCCAGCCGATCAGCCAGGCCTCGCTCCCGCCCGGACCGTCCAGCCGGATCCAGGTGCGGCCCTCGGGGTCGAGCGGGAGGGAGCGGATGAGTTCGGAGTCGGCGGCGGTACGGCGTACGAAGTCGAGGAGCCGGCTCGTGGCGGGCGCAGCGGAGCGCGCGGGCGCCGGGGCGGGCAGGGGTGTGGAGAGAGACATGATGACCGTCCGGATTGGTTCGCGGGAACGTGCGGCGCGGCAACCCGGAACAGCACGCGGCAGTCCGGAACAGCAGGCCGGAGTCCGGAACAGCACGCGGCAGTCCGGAGCAGCGCAGGCGGCGCAGGCACGGAGAGAAAGGGCGAATCAGCGGGACGGGCGACACATGCAGCCCGCATAGCGGACGAGGTCCATATGGACCCTCCGCCACAGGCGCACATCGGTGTCGGTCACGCTCCGCAGTACACCATGTGCGTCCAGGACGGT
This sequence comes from Streptomyces sp. NBC_01197, assembly GCF_036010505.1. Lineage (NCBI taxonomy): Bacteria > Bacillati > Actinomycetota > Actinomycetes > Kitasatosporales > Streptomycetaceae > Streptomyces > Streptomyces sp. NBC_01197. The sequence continues at coordinate 1,761,513 of NZ_CP108569.1, read as the reverse complement.
CAATTGACGTCCGCGGTGCTCTCCTCACGGACCGCCGTCGCCGCCCCGCCCCGTGCGGCGTCGGCCGCTTCGTACAGTTCGGCGGGGCGCACCCCGCTGAAGGCCGCCACCAGATGGCCGTCCGGACGCACCAGCAGCACCGTGTGCGCCGAAGCGCCCGGATAGGTCTCGGCCACCAGGAGTTCGCCCTTGACCGGCAGCGCGCTCACCGCGGCGGCCAGCCTCGGCATCACGCCCGCCTTCACCCAGTGCCGCCGGTCCCACACCCCCGTACCCGGTGCGATCAGGACGACCAGCAGCTGCCCGCGTCCGAGCCGTTCGCGCAGCCGTACGGTCGTACCGTCCGGCGCCGTGACCCGTACATCGGCGATCTGAGCGCCGGCAGCGGTTCCCACCGCGGTCTGCGAGGGTGTGCGTGGCGGCGCCAGGGGGGAGTGGGCGTACACCGGGGGTGCGCCCAGCGCGCCGCTGCCCAGATGGCCGTCCGCGAGGAGGGCGTCGTGCCCGCGCGCCCCGCCGGGCAGATACGCGCGCAGCCCACCACCGCCGCGCAGTATCGGCAGCGACTGGTCGGCGGCGCGCAGCCGGGCGGCGACAGCAGTACGGCGTTCCGCCTGGTAGCTGTCGAGCAACAGCTCGGAGGCTCCGTGGTGCCAGGTCTGTGCCAGCTTCCAGGCGAGGTTGCCGGCGTCTCGCAGCCCCTCGTCCAGCTCCTGGGTGCCGAGTGCGCCCAGCAGATGCGCGGCGTCCCCGGCCAGGAACGCCCGGCCCACCCGCCAGCGCCTGGCCAGCCGGTGGTGCAGGGTGTAGACGCCGGTGTCGATCAGTTCGTACGGAGGTGTCTCGCCGCCGCACCAGCCCGCCAGGGCGGCCCGGACCCGCGCCACCAGTGCCTCGGGGGTGACCAGTTCGGCGCGCGGCGGCAGCAGCCAGTCGATCCGCCAGACGTCGTCCGGCAGTGGACGGGCCGTCACCTCTTCCCCGCCGGTCCGCCAGGGCGGCAGCCGGTGCAGCAACGCCTCGCCGGGCCAGGGCAGTTCGGCGCGCAGCGCGGCCACCGCGTGCCGTTCCACCGCCGTACGGCCGGGAAACCGGATGCCGAGCAGTTTGCGGACGGTGGACCGGGCTCCGTCGCAGCCGACCAGATGGCTGCCGCGCCACCAGGTGCCCTGCGGGCCTGCCGTGTGCACGGTGACGCCGCCGCGGTCCTGTTCGATGGTGTCCACCCGGCTGCGGGTGACCAGCTCCACCTGTTCCCGCTTCGCCGCCGCGGCCCGCAGGCCCCGGGTCAGGGCGTGCTGCGGCAGATGGAACGGCGAGGGCCCACCAGGACCGGGGCCGCCGAACCCCTCGGCCGGACCCGGCCCGTCCGGCCCGTCAGAGCCATTGACCACGCCCGGCCCCGCGGCCACCCCCGCTCCATTGACCACACCCGTCCCATCGGCCTCGTCGGACCCGCGAAACCCGTGCGGACCGAATGAGCCGGATGGGGAAGAAATGCCCGCAAGGTCGACCGGCCCACCCCGCCCGCCGCTCGTGCCGGGGCCGCCGGCTCCCTGACCGCCAATCGCGCCGCCGATGCCCCGGCCCCCGTACCCCACGGAACCGGCGGCGTTCCGGCCGGGCTCGTCGAAAACGACCCGCTGCATCTGCCGGCTCCGCCTGACGGACCGCCAGGCGGCCCAGCGCGCGGTCTCACCCGGGGCTGTCGTGCAGCCGAGCCGGCCCAGGAAGTCAGCGGTCTCCGGGCGCAGTACGACTGTGCGGGCGGGGCGCGGCGCGTCCTCGCCGGTTCCCTCGTCGAGCACGACGGAGGGGACATCCAGCGCGGCGAGCGCCAGGGCCAGCGCGAGCCCGACCGGGCCCGCGCCGACGATGATCACCGGGTCCACGGTGCGGCTCCTCGAACCCGTGCGGAGAAGTGACTGATGGCAGGTAGAGCCCGGTGCGCGATCACAGAACGTATGCAACCCATTGAGGGTGCCCCCGTCAAGCGAGCAACGGCGCCGCACGTCAGGCGGTTCGTAGGTGCGGCATCAAGCGACCGAACCGATTGAGGAGTTGGATTTCGCTGATTCGGTGTCGCCGCAGCCGAATGCTGTGGCAGGGCTTTCGTCAGCGGACTCGTACGGGTCTTGATCAGACCGGTAAGGAGTGGAGCTGGGCTGCAACGATGAGGTTTGGCAAGGGTCCGTCCGCTACAAGGGGAGAGGCACTCTCCAGGTGCTGAGGCTGAAAGTGTGATGGCCGCTGTGTTGATCACCGGGTTCGATGATCAGTCCGGTCTCGGCGCGGCAGCGATCGGTGGAGGCGATACTGGATCTTGTTGAGCTTTCTCTTCATGACCCGCAGGAGGTGGTCGAGGTTGGCGGTCAGCGAAGTTCGCCAGGCCTCGCTTGACCAGTGACCAGACGCCTTCCTGCGGGTTGAGGTCCGGCGCATAGGAGGGGAACTGGTAGATCTCCAGCCAGTCGCAGTACTCGAGGGCGGACTCGGCCAGGCCGTCGGCGAGATGGACGTTCAAGTTGTCCCAGCACCACACCACCGGCCCGCCGAGCTGCAGGTGGGTCACATCGAGGAAGTCGCGGTAGTCCTGCCAGGCGAAGCTCTTTCGCCTCGCCCTTGCGGGCGCGGTAGACGTCAGCCTGTAGAAGAACCGCGATAGGTGGCCGGGCTTGAAGCAGACCACGCCGGCCACTGTCACCCGGCCCCGGCCGCCGACGCAGACCCACACCTGGGGGTAGACCTCGGCCTTCCAGACCGCGACCGCCTCGTCGTCCCGCTCCATCGCTCTGCGGGCTGGCACCTGACAGGACCAGCCGTTACGTACCAACGGCTTGCGCACACCCTGGATGGTGTAGGTCAGATGGAAACGACGGCCGATCACCGTGTTCACACGGCCCAGAGTCCAACGCTGGTCCTCCCAGCATGCGCGGCCGACTCTTTGGCCAGCTCCGCTTCCAGATGCGTGAACTGCCGATCGCTCAGCCTCGGCAGTGAGGCCGGCCCCTGCGATCGCAAGGACCGTGGGCCGTCCTCGGCCTACGCGTGACGCCATTGCTGGACCGGGCGGACACTGGCCCGCAGATCCCTGGCAATCGCTGTACTACCCTCGCCTCGGGCAAACCGAATCGGTCGCCTGGAGCCGTAACTCTCGCGAACTGCTGCCGTTTGACGGTCAGCCCGCCCCTTTGCGGATACCGCATGCCTCCGGTGATACCGCAGTCAACGGTTACTGAGGCTGAACTCGTGGTGTCGTAAGGGGTGACGACTGGTCGGTGGCTGCGGTATCACCGGAGTCATGCGGTATCCACAAGGGGGCGGGCTGACCGCCGAACGACAGCAGTTTCGCGAAGAGTTACGGCTCAAGGCGGCCGAGCGGTTCGCCCTGGGCGAGGGTAGTACAGCGATCGCCAGAGATCTGCGGGTCAGTGTCCGCTCGGTCCAGCGATGGCGTCACGCGTGGGCCGAGGGCGGCCCGCGATCCTTGCGGTCGCAGGGGCCAGCGTCGCTGCCGAAACTGAGCGATCAGCAGTTCACGCAGCTTGAAGCGGAGCTGGCCAAAGGCCCGGCCGCGCATGGCTGGCAGGACCAGCGCTGGACGCTTGCCCGGGTCACGACGGTGATCGGCCGACGCTTTCACCTGACATACACGATCCAGGGCGTGCGCAAGCTGCTGGTGCGCAACGGCTGGTCTTGCCAGGTACCGGCCCGCAGAGCGATGGAGCGGGACGACGACGCGGTCGCGGGGTGGGTCAAGGAGGTGTGGCCCTGCGCGGAAGGCTCGCGGCGGCCCATGGAGCCTGGCTCGTCTTCGAAGACGAAGCCGGCTTCTCCATGACGCCGCCGCACGCAAAGACATGGTCGCCACGCGGCCGCACCCCGGTGGTCCGCGTCCGCGGCCGTTCCCGCAGGCGCATATCCATCGCAGCGCTGACCTGCTACAAACCCGGCCACCGGTCGAGGCTGGTCTACCGGCCCCGCCGCGACGACGGCAACCGTGACGGGCGCAAGAGCTTCTCCTGGCGCGACTACCGCGACCTGCTGATCTCCGCCCACCAGCAGCTCGACGGCCCCATCGTGCTCATCTGGGACAACCTCAACGTCCACAAAGCAGCCGGCCTGAGAGAGTTCGCCGAAACCCGCGACTGGCTGACCATCTACTACCTGCCGCCCTACGCACCCGACCTCAACCCCGTCGAGGGCATCTGGTCACTCCTACGGCGCGGATGGCTCTCGAACGTCGCCTTCAGCACCCCCGAACACCTCGTCCAGACCGTCCGGCGCGGCCTGCGGCACATCCAGTACCGCAGCCACCTCATCGACGGCTGTCTCACCGAGACCGGCCTGACCATCCGCCCCGCCTGACCATCAGCACGACATCCCGAGTTCAACCTCAGTAGCCGTCACCGCTCTACGACCCCACAGGTTCAACTGCAGTAGGCGCGAAGGTGCGATTCGTCACCTATATTCCGTTTTGGAAAGAAGTAACGGCCTACCAAATGGAGATAGGCCGTTACAGGGGATTGGAAGTCAGGCCTTATAGGTAGCGTGAGCCACGGAACTCTTCGAACCGACATCGTCGGTGTCGATGGTTCCGGCGTTTGACGCCCGATAGGTCTGTCCGTGCTTGGCTGAAAGAGAAACCGTCACCGTCTGGCATGTCGTGGCGGCCCTACAGGCCTTTCCCTTGATGATCATGCCGTGCTTTCCCCCGTCGGCTGAAAGTACGACTGCAGGCCGCATTATGAGTGTGCGCCTCTTGCAGGTCATCTTCCCGAAGGCCTTTACCTTGCTTCCATCACGCCAGACCTTGACGTAATTCGTGCAGCCCTTGTACTTGGCGCTGCCATCGGCCGCATGTGCTGCGGTTCCGGATATCAGCAGGCACGCGAGTGCCAGTGAACTGATGCTTGCGACACGCATTTTCTTCTTCATGTTACTACCCCCTCATTTGGTCATATTCGTGGCGTGGTCGATGCCAGGAACTATCAATAAGTTACAGTAGCGCTGTCGTTGATGTAATCAAACCGAATAGAAAACTGCTGAAATCTGGAACAAAAATTAGCGCAGAATGCGTCGATGGGCAGCGGGTTCCCGCTGCCCATCGACCGATGCCTCGTCAGCTCGGCTGGTTCTCCTGGCCGAGGGGGGTTGCCGGGGCAGGGATGGTCTTCAGACCGCCACCCGGTCCGGCCTCCACGACGGCGCCCGTGGAATTCTTGCCCCGGCGCAGTCGCCCTTCGAGGCGACTGGCGAACAGCGTGAGCAGGTAGTTCATCACGATGTAGATCAACGCGATCACGACAAGCGTGGCGATGGTATTGGCGCCGTAGTTCGCTGTGATCTGCCGATTCCGTGAAAGCAGTTCGGTGAAGCCGAGCATCGCACCGCCCAGTGCGGTGTCTTTGACGATGACGACGAGCTGGCTGACGAGGGCCGGGAGCATTGCAGTGACAGCTTGCGGCAGCAGGACGCTCGTCATTGTCTGGCCCTTGCGCATCCCGATGGCCTTGGCGGCGTCGGTCTGTCCGCCGGGCAGGGTGAGTACACCGGCTCGGACGGTCTCGGCGATGACCGACGCGTTGTAGAGGACCAGGCCGGTCACCACGGCATACAGCGGCCGGATGTCGGATTCGAGGTCCGCGTACTGGATGTAGAGCTGATTCGCGAACATCATCAGCAGTAGCACCGGAATGGAGCGGAAGAACTCCACCACGACACTTGAGACCCAACGCACCCACACGTGGTCGGAGAGCCGCCCGAGACCGAGCATCGCGCCGAACGGAAGCGCGATCACGATCGAGAGGGCTGCGGCCTTGAGAGTGTCGACCAGTCCGGGGAGCAGATACGTCGTCCAGACCTCGGAGTCCGTGACGAAGGGCTTCCACTTCGCGGCCGCGAGCTGGTCCTTGTCTGCCATGGTCGCCAGAACCCACCAGAGGGCGAGCGCTAGCACTACGAGGAAGACGATCGTGTAGATGACGTTCCGCTGTTTGGCACGGCGGCCGGGGGAGTCGTACAGCACCGAGGTCATCGCTTCACCGCCACTCGCTTGGCCACCCAGCCGAGGATCAGGCCGGTCGGGAGGGTGAGAACGATGAAGCCGAAAGCGAAGACCGCGAAGACGGCGATCAGCTTGTCGCTCTCGTTCTCGATCATGTCCTTCATCAGGCTCGCAGCTTCAGCCGTACCGATCGCCGCCGCCACCGTGCTGTTCTTGGTGAGTGCGATCAGCACATTCGCCAGGGGACTGACGACCGAGCGGAAGGCCTGCGGGAGGACGATCAGGGTCAGGACCTGAGTGAAGCTGAGTCCCAGTGCGCGGGCCGCCTCTGCCTGGCCCACCGGAACGGTGTTGATACCGGAGCGCAGCGACTCGCAGACGAACGTTCCGGTGTATGCGACCAGTCCAAGCACGGACAGACGGAAGCCTATGTCGTTGAAGTTATCGGCTCCGAGAGCGAAGCCCAGCGTCTGGTTGAGTCCCAGAGAGCAGCCGACGATGATCACCGTCAGCGGGATGTTGCGGACGATATTGATGTAGGCGGTACCGAAGCTGCGCATCAGCGGGACCGGACTGACCCGCATGCCGGCCAGGAGCGTTCCCCAGACGAGGGAACCTATCGCTGAGTACACGGTGAGCTGCACCGTTACCCAGAAGGCGCCGAGCAGGTCGTACTGCCCGGAATCAAGAAAGTCGAACACGTTGCCCCGCGCTCTCCCGTGTCGGATGGCGCGGCGCGCCGCTGGTGCCTCGTAGGTTCACCGGACGGCGCGCCGACTGAGGATCAGCTGGTTTCCGTGATCTTCGGAGCGGGCTCGTTCTTGTAACCGGCCGGACCGAAGTTCCTCTTCACTGCGGTGGCCCAGGTACCGTCCGAGACCATCTTTTCGAGCGCCTTGTTGATCTTTCCCTGGAGCTCGGTGTCGCCCTTCTTCAGGCCGATGCCGTAGTTCTCGTCGCTCAGCTTCAGACCGGCGAGCTTGAACTTGCCCTGGTGCTCCTTCTGCGAGGCATAACCTGCGAGGATGTCGTCGTCGGTGGTCAGTGCGTCAACAGCCTTGTTCTCCAGGCCCGTCAGACACTCCGAGTAGCCGCCGAACTTCTGCAGGTCTGCCTTGGGCGCCAGCTTGTCCTTGATGTTCTGAGCCGAAGTGGAGCCAGTCACCGAACACAGCTTCTTCGAGTTGAGGTCCGCCGCCTTGGTGATCGACTTGTCGTTGGCGCGGACCAGCAGGTCCTGGTGGGCCAGCAGGTAGGGGCCGGCGAAGGAGACTTTTTGTTTGCGCTCGTCCGTGATCGAGTAACTGGCGACGACGAAGTCGACGTCCCCGGCCGAGATCAGGTTCTCGCGCTCCGCACTTGGGGCCTCCTTCCACTCGATCTGCTTTTCGGAGTAGCCGAGCGACTTGGCGACATACCGGGCGACATCGACGTCGAAACCCTCGTACTTGCCGTCGGGTGTCTTCAGGCCGACACCGGGCTGGTCGAACTTGATGCCGATGGTGATCTTCTTGCCACCGCCAGCCGAGTCGTTCTTGCCCGAACCACAGGCGGTGGCGGTCAGGGAGAGAGCCATAACCGCGGCGGCTGCCGCACTTGCCTTGAGTAGCTTCATGGATGAACTTTCCTCGCGTAAGTCAATGGTCAGCTGGTTCGGCGGAACCTGAATCGGCCTGGTGAGCCGCAACTGGCCGGAATCGGTCCCGAGATCAGTGATGAAGGATCTTCGACAGGAAGTCCTTGGCGCGGTCGCTGCGGGGGTTGCTGAAGAACTGGTCCGGGGCGGCCTCTTCGACGATCTTCCCGTCGGCCATGAAGACGACCCGGTTTGCCGCGGAGCGCGCGAAGCCCATCTCGTGGGTGACGACGATCATCGTCATACCGTCACGAGCCAGCTGCTGCATGACCTCGAGGACCTCGTTGATCATCTCGGGGTCGAGCGCCGAGGTCGGCTCGTCGAAGAGCATGACCTTGGGGTCCATCGCCAGCGCCCGCGCGATCGCGACGCGCTGCTGCTGGCCGCCGGAGAGCTGTGCGGGGAACTTGTCGGCCTGAGTGCCGACGCCCACCCGGTCCAGCAGCGCACGCGCCTTCTCCTCGGCGGCCTTCTTCTCGGTCTTGCGCACCTTGATCTGGCCGAGCATCACGTTCTGCAGAACGGTTTTGTGCGCGAAGAGGTTGAACGACTGGAAGACCATGCCGACATCGGCGCGCAGCCTGGCCAGTTCCCGGCCCTCGGCGGGCAGGGGCTTTCCGTCGATCGTTATCGCGCCGGAGTCGACGGTCTCCAGACGGTTGATGGTGCGGCACAGTGTGGACTTGCCGGACCCCGAGGGGCCGATGACGACCACGACCTCGCCACGGGCGATGGTCAGGTCGATGTCCTGGAGCACATGCAGCGCGCCGAAGTGCTTGTTGATGTTGCTCAGTACGACCAGGTCGTCCGACACCGGCAAGGTTTTTTCGGCGGATTCGGCGGACTTGGTCACTGGCACTCCGCTCATCGGCTGTTCGCTCCGTCCTCTTCGACCGCACGGGCGGTCGTGGTTGGAAGGACAGTAATGAGGCGCTCCTACCAGCGTCATCACATCTGAGCGGAAATTGAGCATCACGATCTGATTGCATGTGGGCACGGGCCGGACACTCCCGGTGAACGGGAACATGACCGGAGTACCGGGTGCGTAACGGAAACCCAGCAGAATCCGGAACCCTCTTGACTGGCACGGCAGCCATCGGCGTGGATGACGAGACGTACGCGCGGCGAGACACGCGGATGGCGAGACGTGCCGATCACGAGACGTTACGGATGACGGAACCGCGCACCACGGAAGGGGCCCATGAGACTGCTGCTCGTCGAGGACGACAACCACGTGGCCGCCGCCCTGTCCGCCGTACTGGCCAGGCACGGCTTCAAAGTCGTGCACGCCCGTAACGGCGAGGAGGCGCTCCGGTCCCTCCTGCCGGACGAGCAGGAGCCCTTCGGCGTCATACTTCTCGACCTCGGCCTGCCCGACCTGGACGGCTACGAGGTCTGCGGCAAGATCCGCAAGCGCACGGCGACCCCGGTGATCATGGTGACAGCCCGGGCCGATGTGCGGTCCCGCATCCACGGCCTGAACCTCGGCGCCGACGACTACGTCGTCAAGCCCTACGACACCGGCGAACTACTCGCCCGGATCCACGCAGTCAGCCGGCGCAAGAGCGCCGGCGAGGACACCGGGGCGGTCCCGGCGGCAGCGCTCCGGGTCGGTCCCGTCGAGATCCAGCTCCCCACCCGGCGGGTCAGCGTGGAGGGCAGCGAGATCCAGCTGACCCGCAAGGAGTTCGATCTGCTGGCGCTGCTCGCCCAGCGCCCCGGTGTCGTGTTCCGCCGGGAGCAGATCATCAGCGAGGTCTGGCAGACCAGTTGGGAAGGGACCGGCCGCACTCTTGAGGTGCATGTCGCGTCACTGCGCTCCAAACTGCATCTTCCCGCACTGATCGAGACGGTGCGCGGCGTCGGCTACCGCCTCGTCGTCCCGGCCTGAGGCGCGTCCAGGCCCGTGCGCGCCCGACTGCTTCCGCTGCTCATCGTCCTCATGGCCGGGGTACTGCTCGCGCTCGGCTTCCCGCTCGCCCTGAGCGTGGCCGCCGCCGCGCAGCAGAACGTGGTCGTCGACCGGATCGACGACACCGCGCGGATGGCCGAGGAAGCGCAGTTCGTCACCGAGATACCGGCGAGCGAGCAGGAGCGGCACGACACGCTCCAGGAGGAACTCGCCCGCTACGAGACGGTGTACGGCATCCGGGCCGGTGTCTTCTACCGCGACCGCATCGCGATGGCCGCGGCCCCGCAGTCCTGGACGGTACCGGTCAGCGGTGAGGGCCGGACCGCCTTCGAGGACGCGCTCGCGGGACGGCGCAGCCGGGACCCCGGGCAGATCTGGCCCTGGCAGCACGGGCGGCTGATCGTCGCGTCGCCCGTCGTCAGGAACGGCGACGTGATCGCGGTGGTGGTCACCGACTCGCCCACCGACCAGATGCGTTCCAGGACCCTCCGCGGCTGGCTGCTCATCGCCGCGGGCGAGGCGGGGGCGATGCTGCTCGCGGTGGGCGCCGCCTTCCGGCTCACCGGCTGGGTGCTGCTTCCGGTGCGCACCCTGGACGCGGCCACCCACGGCATCGCGACCGGGCTGATGAAGTCCCGTGTCGCCTCCGGCAGCGGTCCGCCGGAACTGCGCCGTCTGGCCCGGTCGTTCAACGAGATGGCCGACAACGTCGAGGACGTGCTTGAGCAGCAGCGCGCCTTTGTCGCCGACGCGTCACACCAGTTGCGCAACCCGCTGGCCGCACTGCTGCTGCGGATCGAGCTGCTCGCCTTCGAACTCCCGGAGGGCAACGAGGAGATCGCCTCCGTGCGTACCGAGGGCAAGCGCCTCGGCCAGGTCCTCGACGACCTCCTCGACCTCGCGCTGGCCGAGCACACCGCCGCGGAGCTGCGGCTCACCGACATCGCCGAGCTGGCGGCCGAGCGGGTCTCGGCCTGGCGCCCGGTCGCGGAGGGCAAAGGCGTCCGGCTCACCGGGGGAGGCGCCGGGGCGGTCACCGCCTGGGCCGACCCCGTAGCGCTCTCCAGCGCCCTGGACGCGGTGATCGACAACGCGCTGAAGTTCACCCCCGGCGGCGAGGAGGTGCGGGTCGAGGCTGCCTCCTGTGGCTCCTCCTCCCGGATCACGGTCGCCGACGGAGGTCCCGGACTCGGCCAGGACGAACTCGCCCGGATCGGCGACCGCTTCTGGCGCAGCGGCCGCCATCAGAACATCAAGGGCTCGGGCCTCGGCCTCTCCATCTCGCGCGCCCTGCTCACGGCGGGCCGCGGCACGATCTCGTACGAGCAGAACGAACCGCACGGGCTCCGTGTGACCGTGACGCTGCCGCGCTCTTCCCCGGACACATAGACCTTCACGGGCGGCCGGCCGTTCGCGTGCGGCGGCGCCCGGGTCAGGGCTTGACCGACCGGTAGTAGCGCCGTGCACCCTCGTCCAGCTTCAGCGGGTCCGTGTAGATCGCGGTCCGTACGTCCACCAGTTGCGCCGCGTGCACCTGCCGCCCGATGCGGTCGCGGCTGCGGATCACGCTGCGGGTGAAACCTTCGGTCAGCTTCGGGTCCACGCGGTCGGTGGTCACCAGAACGTTCGCAACCGCGATGGTCGGCACCGGGGCGCTGTTACGGGCCTGGCGGTAGGCATCGGCCGGCATGACGGCCGAGCGGTAGTAGCGGGTGGTGCCGCCGGCCGCGTGCAGCCGGGTCACCAGGTCGTCGAGCGGGATCAGCCGGATCGGCCGGCGCGCGGCCAGATCGCGTACCGCGTCGGTCGGCAGGCCGCCCGACCAGAAGAACGCGTCGATCTTGCCCGCCTTGAGGAGTGCCGGACTCGTGTCGATCCCCGCCGGTACGGCGGTGATGTCCTTGACCGGGTCGAGGCCGGCGGCCCGCAGCGTGCGGTCCGCTATCAGCCGTACGCCGGATCCGGGCTGGCCCACGGCGACCCGCTTGTGGCGCAGGTCGGCGGCACGTCTGACCGTGGAGCTGTCCTCGACGGCGAGCTGCACATAGTCGTCGTACAGCCGGGCGCAGCCGCGCAGCCGGTCCGCGCCCGGCTTGCCGTCCTCGATGTACTTTGCGATGGCGTCGGCCGTCGCGATGGTGAAGTCGGCCTTGCCGGTCGCGACCCTGGCGAGGTTCTGCTGGGAGCCCTCGCTCGGCTGGAGACGTATGTCCACCCCGGGCATGTCGTGGGCGAGTGTGGGGCTGAGCAGCTTCCCGTACAGCTGGTACACGCCGGTCCGCACCCCGGTACTGAAGGTCACGCTCCCGTGCGGGGAGGACGGGCCGATGGGCAGCAGCCACCACATCAGCAGTCCGGAGACCACCAGTACGGCCGCCGTCCCCTGGAGGGCGCGGCGGCGGCTGATGCGAGGCAGTGCCTTGGGCATGGGCGCGATCCTGCCAGTTCACGCCCCCGGCGAACAGGGGAGCGAGGGAGTGGGGCAGCGGACGGGGCGACGTGGCGGGGTGCGGCTCCGGTACGCGGTGAGGTCGCAGTCCGGCCGCCGTGCGCTTGCTCAGGAATCCAAAATTATTCGGATCGGTCCATGGATGTCACTATTGATCCTTGATCACCCGAAGGCAGCCGATTGCCGCTGGACCGCGCACCGGAGGACCGCAGTGACGTCGAGCCGAACCGTCGGACAGATGATGTCGACGAATGTCGTACGGGTGCAGCGGGGGACGTTCCTCAAGGAGATCGCCCGCCTCCTCACCGAACACCGTATTTCGGCCGTTCCCGTCGTGGATGACGACGACCGGCCGGTGGGTGTGGTCTCCGAGGCCGATCTGCTCCGCAAGCAGCTGGGCCTGACCGCGCTGCTGCCCGCCGTCCGGCAGGAGTCCGACCACCACTCCAAGACCGAAGCGACCACGGCGGAAGGGCTGATGACCAGCCCGGCTGTGGTCGCGCGCCCGGACTGGACGATCGTCGAGGCGGGCTGGCTGATGCAGGCGCGGAGCGTCAAACGGCTGCCGGTCGTGGATGACACCGGCAGGCTGTCCGGGGTGATCAGCCGCAGTGATCTCCTCCAGGTCTTCCTCCGCCGCGACCGCGCCATCCAGGAGGAGGTGCTGGAAGGCGTACTGACCCGGACTCTGGGGCTCTCACCTTCCGCGATCACGGTGGATGTCAGCGACGGCCATGTGATGCTCAGCGGCCTGGTCGAGCGCAGCAGCGTGATCCCGGCGGCGGTGCGGCTGTGCCGCGGGGTGGACGGAGTGGTCGAGGTCTCCGAGCGCCTGCAGTACGACGTGGACGACAGCGCCGGCGGGAGTCAGGGCCTCCGGGCTGGATGACCGCGTCCACGGCCGGGGCGAGAGCTCCGCCCGGCACCGCCTACCCTGGTGGGATGACCGCGCAGGACGCCCTGAACCGAAGTTACGAGATCCGCACCTACGGCTGCCAGATGAACGTCCACGACAGTGAACGGCTGTCGGGACTCCTGGAGGACGCCGGATACGTCCGTGCGCCGGTGGACGCCGACGGGGACGCCGATGTCGTCGTCTTCAACACCTGCGCGGTGCGCGAGAACGCAGACAACAAGCTGTACGGCAACCTCGGCAGGCTGGCCCCGATGAAGACCAGGCGCCCCGGTATGCAGATCGCGGTCGGCGGCTGCCTGGCCCAGAAGGACCGGGACACCATCGTCCGGCGGGCGCCGTGGGTCGACGTCGTCTTCGGCACCCACAACATCGGCAAGCTCCCGGTGCTGCTGGAGCGCTCCCGTATCGAGGGCGAGGCGCAGGTCGAGATCGCCGAGTCACTGGAGGCGTTCCCCTCGACGCTGCCGACCCGGCGCGAGAGCGCGTACGCCGCGTGGGTCTCGATCTCCGTCGGCTGCAACAACACCTGCACCTTCTGTATCGTCCCCGCACTGCGCGGCAAGGAGAAGGACCGCAGGCCCGGCGACATCCTCGCCGAGATCGAGGCGCTGGTGGACGAGGGCGTATCGGAGATCACGCTGCTCGGCCAGAACGTCAACGCGTACGGCTCGGACATCGGCGACCGCGAGGCCTTCTCCAAGTTGCTGCGCGCCTGCGGGAAGATCGAGGGTCTTGAGCGGGTCCGCTTCACCTCGCCTCACCCGCGGGACTTCACGGATGACGTGATCGCGGCGATGGCCGAGACACCGAACGTGATGCCGCAGCTGCACATGCCGATGCAGTCGGGTTCGGACACCGTCCTGAAGGCGATGCGCCGTTCCTACCGGCAGGAGCGTTTCCTCGGGATCATCGACAAGGTGCGGGCCGCGATCCCGCACGCCGCGATCTCCACGGACATCATCGTGGGCTTCCCCGGGGAGACCGAGGAGGACTTCCAGCAGACGATGCACGCGGTCCGCGAGGCCCGCTTCGCCCAGGCCTTCACCTTCCAGTACTCCAAGCGGCCGGGCACCCCGGCCGCGACCATGGAGGGCCAGGTTCCCAAGGAGGTCGTCCAGGAGCGCTACATGCGGCTCTCGGCGCTCCAGGAGGAGATCTCCTGGGCGGAGAACAAGACCCAGGTCGGCCGCACGGTGGACGTCATGGTGGCCGAGGGCGAAGGCCGCAAGGACGGCGCGACGCACCGGCTCTCCGGACGCGCGCCCGACAGCCGGCTGGTGCACTTCACCAAGCCGGACACCGAGGTGCGCCCCGGTGACGTGGTGACGGTGGAGATCACTTACGCGGCGCCGCACCATCTGCTCGCCGAGGGACCGGCCGTGGCGGTACGGCGCACACGGTCCGGGGACGCCTGGGAGAAGCGCAACACCACGGCTGCGGCCAAGCCGGCCGGTGTCATGCTCGGTCTCCCGGGCATCGGCGCGCCGGAGCCGGCCGCGGCCGGCGGCTGCGGCTGCGACTAGGAGGTCGCGGGCGGTCTCAGGGGAACTCAGGCGGTTGTCCGGCTCCTGCCCGGTCAGGGCCAGGATTTCTCTCTGGCCGGTCTCCGCGCGGTCCGGTGCCGCGACGGGGCAGATCTCGCGTGCCGCGTCACTGGGTAGGCTGCGGATCATGCTCGTAGCCGCCGCCGTCTGCCCCTGTCCGCCCCTGCTCGTGCCCGAGGTGGCCGCCGGCGCGGCGTCCGAACTCGACGCAGCCAGGGCCGCCTGCCTCGAGGCTGTCGGTGTGCTCGCCGCGGCCCGGCCCGATCTGCTGATCGCCGTTGGGCCTGCCGGTGCCGCGGACCTGGGGGCGTACCCCGAGGGCGCCACCGGCTCGTTCAGTGGCTTCGGCGTGGACCTCAGGGTACGGCTGGGGACGTCCGACGCCGGGTCCGGACGCCGGCTCCCGCCGTCCCTGTCGGTCGCCGCCTGGCTGCTGGGCCGTGCCGAGTGGGCCGGCGCACCGGTCGAGGGGCTGGGTGTCGGGGAATCGCTGGAGCCGGAACGCTGTCTGGCGGCCGGACGGGAGCTGGCCGGCCGCGCCGAACGTGTCGCCCTGCTGGTCATGGGCGATGGCAGTGCCTGCCGCACCCTGAAGGCGCCCGGGTACCTGGACGAGCGCGCCGCCGGCTTCGACGCCGCTGCCGCACGGGCGCTGGGCACGGCGGACGTGGCGGCGCTGAAGGCGCTGGATGTCCGGCCGGCGTACGAACTGAAGGCCGCGGGCCGGGCACCCTGGCAGGTCCTGGCGGGCGCGGCCGACGGCATGGAGCCGGGCGGCCGGCTGCTCTACGACGACGCTCCGTACGGCGTCGGGTACTACGTCGCCACCTGGTCCTGAGCGCGGCAACGCAGACTGCGCGTTCCCGGAAACACGGCGGGCGGTCGTGGAGCGAGGTGCTCCGCGACCGCCCGCCGTGTTGTGCCGGATCTGCCGTGCCGGATCAGGAAGCAGTGGGCGGCTTGGCGGTACCGCCGCCGTCCTTGTGCGAGAGGCGCTCCAGGGCTTCCTTGGCCTTGCCGGTGCCTGTCTCGATCTTCTCGCTGTACTTGCCATTGGTCCGGGCGTCGACCGTGTGAGCGGCCTTGTCGAGACCCTCTCCGATCTTCTCCCCGTGCTGCTGCGCGAGGTCGGAGACCTTGTCCTTGGCCGGTCCGAGCTTGGCTTTCACGTTGTCCAGGAATCCCATGGCTTCCTACTTCCCTCCGTAGGGCGTTCTACTTGCGAACGCCCTCACCGGCTTCGTTGTCGGCGGCCGCAGCCGCGGACTGCTGACGCGGAATCTCCACGCTCTCCGCGGTGCCGCCCGCAGTGTCCGCCGCGGGCACCGCCACGGACTCTCCGCTCCGGTCCTCGGACGCCGGCTCCGGGGCCGAGCCCTCGACCGCCCCCTCGTCGGACTTGTCGGCGGACTCCTCTGCCGGCTCCTGCGCCGCAGCTTCGGTCAGGGCGTCC
The DNA here is from genome assembly GCF_036010505.1 of Streptomyces sp. NBC_01197. Taxonomy (NCBI): domain Bacteria; kingdom Bacillati; phylum Actinomycetota; class Actinomycetes; order Kitasatosporales; family Streptomycetaceae; genus Streptomyces; species Streptomyces sp. NBC_01197. Next base: position 1,745,596 of record NZ_CP108569.1, on the reverse strand, counting down.
ACAGCCGGCTCCGCAACGGTTTCCTCGGTCTTCGCCTTCCGACGGAACACTGCAAAAATACCCATATTCACTCCATAACGTACTCGTGTGAGCGAAATTCCTCGCCACCCGGAGCGCCTGATTGCGCCGACCGGGGCCACCGGTCGAAAGCCGTCGGCCGGAACCTCCGGAAGAGGAAACGAACCCGGGCGCCCGGCCGTCACGTAACTCATTCGGGGACACGCCCCCGGGTTTGCGAGACTGAGACGGTGAGAAGTGCAGCTCCCGCAGCGCGGGTCATCGCCGTCGTCGGTCCCACCGCGGCCGGAAAGTCCGATCTGGGCGTCGCCATCGCCCGGCATTTCGGCGGCGAAGTCGTCAACGCAGACTCCATGCAGCTCTATGAAGGGATGGACATCGGAACCGCCAAGCTGACGCTCGAAGAGCGCGGCGGCGTTCCGCACCACCTCCTGGACATCTGGAGCGTGACCGAGGCGGCCAGCGTCGCCGAGTACCAGCGGCTCGCCCGCGCGGAGATCGACCGACTCCTCGCAGCGGGCCGTACACCAGTCCTGGTGGGGGGCTCCGGGCTGTACGTCCGCGGGGCCATCGACGCGCTGGAGTTCCCCGGCACCGACGCCGGCGTACGGGCACGCCTTGAGGACGAGCTGGAGCGGCAAGGACCCGGGGCGCTGCACGAACGGCTGGCCGCCGCCGACCCGGAGGCCGCCGTCGCGATCCTGCCCAGCAACGGCCGCAGGATCGTCCGGGCCCTGGAGGTCATCGAGATCACCGGAAAGCCCTTCACCGCCAACCTGCCGGGCCCCGACCCGGTCTACGACACCGTGCAGATCGGCGTCGACGTCGCCCGCCCGGAGCTGGACGGGCGCATCGCGGTGCGCGTCGACCGGATGTGGGACGCCGGACTGGTGGACGAGGTCCGCACGCTGGAGGCCCGGGGACTCCGGGAGGGGCGCACCGCGTCGCGCGCCCTCGGATACCAGCAGGTTCTCGCGGCGCTCGCGGGAGAGTGCACCGACGACGAGGCGCGCACCGAGACCGTACGCGCCACGAAACGCTTCGCGCGCCGCCAGGATTCATGGTTCCGGCGTGACCCACGGGTGCACTGGCTCAGCGGTGCGGCCGCGGACCGGACGGAACTCCCCGGGCAGGCGCTGGCCTTGGTCGAACGGGCGGTCACAGCCTGATCACGTGATGGCATCGGGACGCTCAGCCCGTCAGTTCGCGGCCGGAGGCCGTGCCATCATCGATCTGCGATCGACAGTGGAGTCCGAGTGGGGAGGGCGTGTGGCGATGGAGGCCGGCCCTCGCGACAGCGAACGCGACGGAGAACGCGGCAGTGGCCCGGGACACCCCGACGCCCCGCGGCTCAGCCCCGACGGACCCGATGCACTGGACATCCCCGAGGTGGCCCCCGAGGTCGAGGTCGAGCTGCGGCCGCAGCGCAGACTCCGCATCTGGCAGCTCGCCCCGATCGTGGTGCTGGCTGCCGTCGGATCGCTGATGTTCGCCTTCCCACTCGCCTTCGAGTTCGGTGACGGCGGCCCGGTGGTCGCCATGCTCGGGCTGCTGATCAGCTGCTGCGCCGCCGGCTGGGGCATGATGGCCGCCCGCCGCGTCGGTTACACGTGGCCGGGGCTGCCCGCCAGAGGCTCGGGGGCGCGCCCGGACTGGCGGATGGCCGCCCTCTACGTCCTGGCCTTCTGCGTGATCGTGGCGCTCGCCGTGGGGCGCGTGGCCCGGCTGCGCTGAGCCGCGCCCGCCCGTACCGGCGGCCACCTCGTACGATGGCAGGGTGACCACCTCGCAGATCGCCTTCCTCAAGGGCCATGGGACCGAGAACGACTTCGTGATCGTCCCCGACCCGGACAACCTCATCGACCTGCCCGCATCCGCGGTCGCCGTGCTGTGCGACCGTCGGGCGGGCATCGGCGGGGACGGCCTGCTGCACGTCGTGCGGTCCGCCGCACACCCGGAGGCCCGGGCGATGGCAGGAGAGGCCGAGTGGTTCATGGACTACCGGAACGCTGACGGCTCCATCGCCGAGATGTGCGGGAACGGCGTCCGCGTCTTCGCCCGCCACCTCCACCGCGCCGGACTGGTGGACGCCGGGGACCTGGCCATCGCGACGCGCGGCGGAGTGAAGCGGGCCCATCTCGCCAAGAACGGCGACATCACCGTCTCCATGGGCCGGGCCGTGCTTCCCCCGGACGGTGTGGCCGTCACGGTCGGCGACCGGACCTGGCCCGCGCTGAACGTGAACATGGGCAATCCGCACGCCGTCGCCTTTGTCGATGATCTGGCGGACGCCGGAGCCCTGCTGTCCGTACCGCGGTTCGCCCCGGAGTCCGTCTACCCGGACGGTGTCAACATCGAGTTCGTCGTGGACCGCGGTGAACGCCACGTAGCCATGCGGGTGCACGAGCGCGGCTCGGGCGAGACCCGGTCCTGCGGTACGGGCGCTTGTGCCGTCGCCGTCGCCGCGGCCCGCAGGGACGGCATCGACCCGGCGCTCACCGGCGAGCCCGCGACGTACACCGTGGACCTTCCCGGCGGGCGGCTGGTGATCACCGAGCTGCCGGACGGTGAGATCGAGATGACGGGTGCCGCGGTGATCGTCGCCGAGGGCACGATCGACGCCTCGTTCCGGGAAACGGCTCTCTCCTAGTCAGACTTCGCTCGAATGGGTGATCCGTTTCACGGTGGGCGGGAGCGGGCCAGTACCGCGTGATGGGCTCGGTAGCATCAAGCACCGGCCCGGAGCGCCCAGTCGCAGCCAGTCCACCGCCGGTCGACACTGCCGGAGGTGCCATGAGTGCAGAGGCCGCCAGCCCCAACGGCGCGTCCCCGGAGATCCGTCCGGTGGACAACCCGGGCCGCAGACGCGGTCGCGCCAGAATCGATCTGCGCAGACTGGGCCGTGCCGCACTGTTCGGGCCCGCCTCGCGCGGCGGTCTGCCCGACGCCATCGGCCACGTCGCCGAGGCCCACCGGGCGCACTTCCCGGATGCCGATCTCGCCGTGCTGCGGCGGGCGTACGTCCTTGCTGAAACGTCCCACCGCGGACAGATGCGCAAGAGCGGCGAGCCCTACATCACCCACCCGCTCGCGGTGACCTTGATCCTCGCCGAACTGGGCGCAGAGACCACGACCTTGACCGCCTCGCTCCTCCACGACACCGTGGAGGACACCGAGGTGACGCTCGATCAGGTACGGGAGGGGTTCGGCGACGAGGTCTGCTATCTGGTCGACGGCGTGACCAAACTGGAGAAGGTCGACTACGGGGCGGCGGCCGAGCCCGAGACCTTCCGCAAGATGCTCGTGGCCACCGGCGACGACGTCCGGGTCATGTCGATCAAACTCGCCGACCGGCTGCACAACATGCGCACGCTCGGAGTGATGCGCCCCGAGAAACAGGCGAGGATCGCCAAGGTCACCCGCGATGTGCTGATCCCGCTGGCCGAACGGCTCGGTGTGCAGGCGCTCAAGACCGAGCTGGAGGACCTGGTCTTCGCGATCCTGAACCCGGAGGAGTACGAGATCACGCGTGCCCTCATCGCCGCGCAGGACGCCACCGCCGACCCGCTCGTCGCCATCGCCGAGGACGTCAGAAAGGTGCTGAGGGAGGCCGGTATCGCCGCCGAAGTCCTCATCAGGCCACGCCACTTCGTCTCCGTCCACCGGGTCAGGACGAAACGCGGCGAGCTGTGTCCCACCGACTTCGGCAGGCTCCTGGTGCTCGTCGGTGAGGACGCGGACTGCTACGGCGTACTGGGTGAACTGCACACCTGTTTCACACCGGTGATCTCCGAGTTCAAGGACTTCATCGCCTCGCCCAAGTTCAACCTCTACCAGTCGCTGCACACGGCCGTCGCCAGCGCGAACGGGGACGTCGCCGAAGTCCTCATCCGCACCCACCTGATGCACAAGGTCGCCGAGGCCGGAGTGGTCGCGCTCGGCAATCCGTACGTACCGCTGGACGGCCCGCACTCCGCCGCCACCATCGCGAACGCCGCCGTTGGCACCGCGGAGGGCGGCGAACGCGTCGACCCCAGCCGCCCGGGCTGGCTCTCCAGGCTCCTCGAATGGCAGGAGTCGGCGCCCGACCCGGACACGTTCTGGTCCACACTCCGCGCCGACCTCGCAGAGGACCGGGAGATCACCGTCTTCCGGGCCGATGGCGGCACCCTCGGCCTGCCGGCGGGGGCGAGCTGCGTGGACGCGGCCTACGCGCAGCACGGCGAGAAGGCGCACTCCTGCATCGGCGCACGCGTCAACGGGCGCCTGGCGACCCTCAGTACGGTGCTCAGCGACGGCGACACCGTCCAGCTGCTGCTCGCCGAGGACACCGCGTCCGGGCCCTCACCCGACTGGCTCGGCCATGTGCGCACCCCCGGCGCGCGGATCGCGATCACCGGCTGGCTCGACGCCCACCCCGAAGGGGCGGCGGTACCGGCGGCGGCCCCCCGGCCCAGCGCTTCGGTGACCGGCGGAGCGATGCGCAGGGCGGCCGCCGGGGCCGTCGTGGGCGTGCCGAACGCGACGGTACGGCTGGCCGGCTGCTGCACACCGGTGCCGCCCGACGCCGTCACCGGATTCACCGTGCGCGGCGGCGCCGTCACCGTCCACCGCGAGGGATGCCCGTCGGTGGCCCGGATGCTGTCCCTGGGAAGGCCCCCCGTCGAGGTGAACTGGGGTGCCACAGGCGACTGCAGGGTCACGCTGGTGGCCGAGGCCTTCGGACGGCCGCAGCTCTTCGCCGACCTCACCGAGGCCATCGCCACGGCAGGTGTCGCGGTCGTCTCGGCCACCGTGGAACCGCCGTCCGAGCAACGCGTACGCCACACCTACACACTGCAACTCCCGGACGCCGCCGGGCTTCCCGCCCTGATGCGCACCATGCGGGACGTGCCGGGCGTCTACGACGTGAGCCGCGCCCAGCATCCGGCCACCGCCTGACCGCACGACCGGCTGACCACACGTTCGGGTGGCCCGGCGCCCTGGGCCGGGGCGCGCGCGGCAGGGGCTGGTAGCCGTAGTCCATGCTGTTCATCTCCCGGCGCTCGCGAGGAGTCCTGCTCGCGACCGCATCGGCGGCCCTCGTCGCCGCCACGCTGCCCGCTCCCGTCCCCCTCGGCATCGGCGATCCGCTCTTCCCACACCTGGGCAACCCCGGGTACGACGTCCTCTCGTACGACATCGGTCTCACCTATCCCGGCAGTAACACCACTCCGCTGGAGGCCGTGACCAGCATCGACGCCCGTGCCACGGCGCCACTGCGGCGCATCAACCTCGACTTCGCGCGCGGCACCGTGCACTCGGTGGAGGTGAACGGTGAGCCCGCCCGGTTCGCCACAGCGGACGAGGACCTGGTCGTCACTCCGCGCAGCGCGGTCAGGGCCGGAAGCCCGCTGCGGATCACCGTGCGGCACACCAGCGACCCGCGGGGCGCCGCCGACGGCGGCTGGATCAGGACCCCCGACGGCCTGGCCATGGCCAACCAGGCGGACGCCGCCCACCGGGTCTTCCCCTGTAACGACCACCCCGCCGACAAGGCGTTCTTCACCTTCAGGATCACCGCCCCGCGGAAACTGACGGTCGTCGCCAACGGCCTGCCCGGGCCCCGGATGGCCCGCGCCGGCCGCACCACCTGGACGTACCGGACCCGTCACCCCATGGCCACCGAACTGGCCCAGGTGTCGATCGGCGACTCGGCCGTGGTCCACCGGACCGGACCGCACGGACTGCCGCTCCGCGATGTCGTACCCGCGGCCGACCGGAAGAAGCTGGAGCCCTGGCTGCGGAAGACACCCGATCAGCTGGCCTGGATGGAGTCGAAGGCCGGGCACTACCCCTTCGAGACGTACGGGGTCCTCGTCGCCGACACGGACACCGGCTTCGAGCTGGAGACCCAGACCCTGTCCCTCTTCGAGCGGCGGCTGTTCACCGGGGACTCCTTCCCCGAGTGGTACGTCGACTCGGTCATGGTCCACGAGCTCGCCCACCAGTGGTTCGGCGACAGCGTCTCACCGCACAGCTGGTCCGATCTCTGGCTGAACGAGGGCCACGCCACCTGGTACGAGGCTCTCTACGCGGACGAGCATCACGGGAAGCCGCTGGCCACCCGGATGCGCGACGCCTACCGACAGTCCGACGGCTGGCGGGCGGCGGGTGGCCCTCCGGCGGCACCCAAGCCCCCCGTGCACGGGCAGAAGATCAGCATCTTCCGGCCGGTGGTCTACGACGGCAGCGCGCTCGTGCTCTACGCACTGCGCCAGGAGATGGGGGCGGCGGCCTTCTCGGCGCTCGAACACAGCTGGGTGAGCCGCTACCGCGACAGGTCGGCCACCAGCGCCGACTTCGCCGCGCTGGCCTCGCGGATCGCCGGACGGGACCTCTCGGGATTCTTCCAGGGCTGGCTGTACGGGAAGAAGACCCCGCCCATGCCCGGCCACCCCGACTGGCGGAGCGCCCAGGCCCCGCGGGCGCACCAGGGCTGAAACCCGGGTGACGAGCCTGAGCGCACCATGTCACTATCGACGCGTCGGCGGCGCTGCCGGACCGGGTGAGACCTCAGGGAATCATCCGCGGCCATCACGCGTTGTGACTGGCGAACGAAACTTTCTGCCCTCTCGACGTAAGGATCCAATGCCCTCCTCTTCTTCCCCTTCCCAGGCCGCGCACGAGAAGGAAGCGCACGAGAAGGAAGCGCAGAGCTTCAACGAGAGCCTTCGGGCCGATGCCCTGATGGAAGAGGACGTCGCCTGGAGCCAGTCGATCGACGGTGAGCGGGACGGTGACCAGTACGACCGCTCGGAGCGAGCCGCGCTCCGGCGGGTGGCCGGTCTCTCCACCGAGCTCGAAGACGTCACCGAGGTCGAGTACCGGCAGCTGCGCCTTGAGCGTGTAGTGCTGGTCGGCGTCTGGACCTCGGGTACCGCGCAGGACGCGGAGAACTCCCTCGCCGAGCTGGCGGCTCTCGCCGAAACGGCCGGCGCGCTCGTTCTCGACGGTGTGGTCCAGCGCCGCGACAAGCCGGACCCGGCCACCTACATCGGGTCGGGCAAGGCGCAGGAGCTGCGCGACATCGTCCTGGAATCCGGTGCAGACACCGTGGTCTGTGACGGTGAGCTCAGCCCCGGCCAGCTGATCCACCTCGAGGACGTCGTCAAGGTCAAGGTCGTCGACCGTACGGCGCTCATCCTGGACATCTTCGCCCAGCACGCCAAGTCCCGGGAGGGCAAGGCGCAGGTCGCGCTCGCGCAGATGCAGTACATGCTGCCGAGGCTGCGCGGCTGGGGTCAGTCGCTCTCCCGGCAGATGGGCGGCGCCGGTGCGGGTGGCGGCGGCGGGATGGCCACCCGTGGGCCCGGTGAGACCAAGATCGAGACGGACCGGCGCCGGATCCGCGAGAAGATGGCGAAGATGCGCCGGGAGATCGTGGAGATGAAGACCGGGCGCGACATCAAGCGGCAGGAGCGCAAGCGCCACAAGGTGCCGTCGGTCGCCATCGCCGGGTACACCAACGCGGGCAAGTCCTCGCTGCTCAACCGGCTGACGGGCGCGGGGGTGCTGGTGGAGAACTCCCTGTTCGCCACCCTGGACCCGACCGTGCGCAAGGCCGAGACACCGAGCGGGCGGCTCTACACGCTGGCGGACACCGTTGGTTTCGTCCGGCATCTGCCGCACCACCTGGTCGAGGCGTTCCGGTCCACCATGGAGGAGGTCGGCGAGTCCGACCTGATCCTGCACGTCGTGGACGGCTCGCACCCGGCTCCGGAGGAGCAGCTCGCCGCCGTACGTGAGGTGATCCGGGAGGTCGGTGCCACCGACGTCCCGGAGATCGTGGTGGTCAACAAGGCGGACGCGGCCGATTCGCTCGTCCTGCAGCGGCTGCTGCGCATCGAGCGGCGCGCCATCGCGGTGTCGGCCCGCTCGGGGCAGGGCATCGTCGAACTGCTCGCGCTGATCGACGAGCAACTGCCCCGGCCACAGGTGTCGGTGGAGGTGCTCGTTCCGTACACGCACGGACAGCTCGTCGCCCGTGCGCACTCCGACGGGGAAGTGATCTCCGAGGAGCACACCCCGGAGGGCACCCTCCTCAAGGCGCTGGTGCACGAGGAACTGGCCGCCGATCTGGCGCCGTACGTACTCGTGGCGCCCTGACGCCGACAGCACGACAGCCACCGGGAGGTGCTTCCGGTGCAACGGCCGAGGCCGGTCCTCTCTCCACTGAGAGGACCGGCCTCGGCCGTTGCCGGTGAAACCAAACCAGCCTGCCTTACTACTGGTTCGCGTACCGGTCGCTCATCGCCTGGTAGAGCTGCTGCGCACCCTGGCCGAGCTGAGGCCCCGCCAGCCAGCCCGAGGTGACCGGGCCGATCGAGGTGTTGGAGACCAGCTCCGACTTGCCGTCCGGGCCCGCGATGAACCAGCCGCCACCGGACGAACCACCGGTCATGGTGCAGCCGATGCGCCACATCGCCGGCGTGCCGGGACTGACGGACAGTTGTCCCGGCCGGTCGACGCACTTGTTCATCAGCTGACCGTTGAACGGCGGGGCGGCCGGGTAACCCCAGGCGCCCATCGCGGAGATACTCTTGGCAGCGGGAGCGTTGAAGTCGACGGTCAGCGCGTTGCCGACGGTCTCTTCGAGGGACTTGCCCCCGTTCTCCGGCTTCACATGGAGCAGGGCGTAGTCGTATGGGGCGCCCTGCCCGCCGGTGGGGCCACCGTCCTTGATCCACGCGTTGGACGTCATGGCCCAGTCGGCCCAGTATTTGCCGTACGGGGCGACTTCCTGCGACGGTGCGTTCCGCAGCTGGGCGATCGACTTGCCCTGGTCGTTGTACGACGGCACGAACATGATGTTCCGGTACCAGCCGCCCTTGCCGCCCGCGTGGACGCAGTGGCCCGCGGTCCACACCAGATTGGACTTGCCCGGGTGCTTCGGGTCCTTGACGACCGTGCCCGAGCAGACCATGGAGCCCTCGGGGGAGTCGAAGAAGACTTTCCCGACAGGCGCCGCGTACCGGTGGTACGGGTGCTTCTCCTCCTGGGCCTTCACCGGAGCGAGCTCCGGGTCGGTCACGTTCTGGCCGCCCGAACTGTCGCCGTAAGCCATGGTCTTCTGCGGATCCCTGGCCGTCTTCATCCGGTCGGGCTTCCACAGCCCCTTGATCACCGGATTGGCGAAGTCCTTGGCATCACGGAGCCACTTGTCCTTGTCCCAGTTCTTCCACTGGCCGCTCTTCCACTTCGCCAGGTCGACACCGTGGCGCTTGAGGGCGTCGGACACACCGGCCGCCGCGTCGGCGCCGGACGCCGCGGATACCGTGGACTTGTCGGCGGCCGGAGCGGCAGCCTTGTCGTCACCGCCGCCACACGCGGTGGCCGTCAGCGCCAGGGCAGCGGCCACTCCGGTGGCGGTCAGTATCGGACGGATGGATCGCATGGAACTGTTCCCCCTGAATGGAGCATGATCGTTGGCGCTGTCCGCGGGACAGCTCTTTGAGGGGCAGGAACTGCGCCTACTGGCCCGCGTACTTCTTGCTGACCGAGTCGTATACGCCCTTGGCCACCTTGCCGAGGCGCGGACCGGCCAGCCAGCCTGCGGTCACCGGGCCGATGGAGGTGTTCGACACGAGCGCGGGCTTGCCGTCGGCGCCCTTGGCTATCCAGCCGCCGCCGGAGGATCCGCCGGTCATGGTGCAGCCGACGCGGTACATCGTCGGGTCGGCCGCGGAGAGCGAGAGACGGCCCGGACGGTCGGAGCACTGGAACAGCTTCTGGCCGTCGAACGGGGGCGCCGCGGGGTAGCCCGTCGCCGTCAGGCTCGGGATCTCCGGCACCGCGGGCGCGTTGAAGTTCACCGGAAGCGCGCCTCCGACCGTCTCCTCCAGGGACTTGGTGCTGCCCTTCTCAGGAGTGACGTGCAGGACCGCGAAGTCGTACGGGGCGCCCTGCCCGCCGGTGGGGCCGCCGTCGTTGATCCACTGCTCGGAAGTCTGGGCCCAGTCCGCCCAGAAGACGCCGTACGGAGCGACCTCGTCCTTCTTGGCGTTCTGCAACTGGGCGACGGACATCCCGCTGTTGTTGTACGAGGGGACAAAGGCGATGTTCCGGTACCAGCCGCCCTTCTTTCCGGCATGCACACAGTGGCCCGCGGTCCATACCAGGTTGGACTTCCCGGGGTGTGCGGGGTCCTCGACGACCGTCGCCGAGCAGACCATCGACCCTTCAGGACTGTCGAAGAAGACCTTGCCCGCCTCTGGAATGCTCTGGTGGTACGGGGCGTTGACGCCCTGCGCGGTCACCGGCGCCGGAGTCGGGTCGGTCACCCCCTTGTCACCGGAGATGTCGTTGTCGACCGGCTTCTCCGGGGGCTTGGTCGCGTGCCGCATCCTGGACGGGTCCCAGAGCCCGGAGATGACCGGGTTGACGAAGTCCTGCGCCTCACGCAGCCACTTGTCCTTGCTCCAGTTCTTCCACGCGCCGTGCTTCCACTTGTCCAGGTCGATGCCGTGCTTCTTCAGCGCGCCCCTGACGTTGTCCGGTATGACGACCTTGCCGTCGGAGGACGACGAGGTGGTGGCGGCCGGCTTGTCACTGGCGTTGTCGTCGCCGGGACCGCAGGCGGTCGCGGTGAGGGCGAGTGCCGCCGTGAGGCCAACAGCGGCCATGACGGGGAGCGTTCGCCGGGACGCGCGCCTCCCGTGGCGTTCGGTGGAAGTCGGGCGTAGCGGTCGCATGTGGTGATTCCCCCTGGGACTCCGGAACAACGGATTTCGGCACTGTGGTGCGGAACTGCGGAAACGTGGAACTGACCGGAACCAAAGTGCGGGCCCCACTATGCCGGTGCCGATGTGGACGGCATAACGCAGGGCCGTGGTTCCGACCCCGCAAGGATCTTCCGACTTACCCGTGCTCCCGGGGGGACTTCGTCGTTGGTACGGATGGGGGCCCTTGGGCTGCGTTCAGCGCCGGTGGCGACGGTCGTGGGACGAGGGGCGCGGCGGCCGATCCGTACAGCGGGAGGACCAACAGCAGTGGCCGTGACCGAAACCGCACCGTCGGCGGCGACGACAGCGCACGAGGGGATCCTGCGCCGCCAGTCGATGCGTGAATCCGCAGCCCGTACCTACGCGCGGTCGCTGCCGATCGTGCCGGTACGCGCACGCGGGCTGACCATCGAGGGTGCGGACGGACGGCGGTATCTCGACTGCCTGTCGGGGGCGGGGACTCTGGCGCTCGGACACAACCACCCGGTGGTCCTCGAGGCGATCAGGAAGGCGATCGATTCGGGAGCCCCCCTGCAGGTCCTGGATCTCGCCACATCGGTCAAGGACGCGTTCGTCACCGAGCTGTTCGAGACCCTGCCGCCCGGATTCGCGGACCAGGCACGGGTGCAGTTCTGCGGTCCTGCTGGTACGGACGCGGTCGAAGCAGCCCTCAAACTCGTCCGCACCGCCACCGGCCGCAGCGGAATCCTCGCGTTCACCGGCGCCTGCCACGGCATGACGGCCGGGGCGCTGGCACTGTCCGGCGGCGCTCCCGACGTACGGGTGACGCGGCTGCCGTATCCGCAGGACTACCGCTGCCCGTTCGGGGTCGGCGGCGCCCGGGGCCGGGAGCTGTCCGGCAACTGGACCGAGTCCCTTCTCGACGACCCCAGGAGCGGGGTGGCTCTCCCGGCCGCGATGATCCTCGAACCGGTGCAGGGCGAGGGCGGGGTGATCCCCGGACCGGACAGCTGGATGCGCCGTATGCGGAAGATCACCGCCGACCGGTCCATTCCGCTCATCGCGGACGAGGTGCAGTCCGGCGTCGGCCGCACCGGTGCCTTCTGGGCGGTCGAGCACAGCCGGATCGTTCCCGACGTGATGGTGATGTCCAAGGCCATTGGGGGTTCCCTCCCGCTCGCTGTCATCGTCTACCGGTCGGATCTGGACTGCTGGGAGCCCGGAGCTCACATGGGTACCTTCCGCGGCAATCAGCTCGCCATGGCCGCGGGCGCTGCCACCCTCGCGCATGTCCGTGAGAACCGGCTCGCCGAGAGGGCGGCCGACCTGGGCGCACGCGTGATCGGCAGGCTGCGGGGCCTGGCCGCCGACCACCCGGCCATCGGCGACGTACGAGGCCGGGGCCTGATGATCGGCCTGGAACTCGTCGACCCGGAAGCCGCCGACGCCACCCAAGCCGCAGTTGCTCCGGATAGCCGGGAGACGGGTGCCGTCGGTCCCTCGCCGGCGGATCCCCGGCTCGCGGCCGCCGTACAGCGGGAGTGTCTGGCCAGGGGGCTCATCGTCGGACTCGGCGGCCGCCACGCGAGCGTCGTGCGTCTGCTGCCTCCCCTCACCCTCACCGACGAACAGGCGGAGGCGGTTCTGGACCGGCTGGTCGACGCCCTGTCCGCTGCCGAACGTGCCGTCCACAGCCGTCATGAGACCCGGCGCCCGCACTGAAGCCACCTCCCCACCAATCCCGCCGGCCGCGCAAGGAAGCACCCCCGTGAACCCCATGCCTGACCCCGATGTCCCCGAGACCGGTGACTCCGCCGCCCCCAGCAGCCGTACCGCAGGTCCGCTCCCGGCCCACTCGCTCCCGGCCCAGCAGCTGCGGGCCGATTCCCTCACCGTCGGCCCGGTATCGAGCGGTTCGCTCTCGGCCGGCCCCGAGATGGTGCCGCGCCAGATGACGGCGGACCGTACCCCCGGGGGGCGTCCGGTACCCGGCCTCTTCGAAGACCCCATCGACGCACCGGAACCTCACACGGCCGCCGAGGCTGCGGCCGTCGAGAACTTGCTGCGCTGCTGGGTCCGGGAGACCGACCTGTCCGCGCCCAACGGGCCCACACTGCGCATCCCTCTGAACGCCAGCGGTATCGCGCTGCTCGTCCCCGTCCTGTACTGGTCGGCCACCGGCCTGCACAGGTTCGGCAAACCGGTGCTCGAAGGCGGATCGATCGGCGCGCCCCGCGCCGACGCCGTCACCGTCGCCGCCCTCCTCGGCAGGGAGGCGGGTCAGAGCGACAGCACCGAGCTGGTCGGCAGGGTCGCCGATTCGGTACACCGGACCGCCGCCTTCATCACGGAGCGCCGTCGCAGGCCGGAGCCGACCGGTGGGGCGGATCCCTTCCTGACCGCAGAACAGTCCCTCCTGCTCGGTCACCCGCTGCACCCCACACCGAAGAGCCGCGAGAGTCTCTCGGCCGCCGAACTCCGGCTGTACTCGCCGGAGTTGCGTGGCGAGTTCGCTCTGCACTGGATGGCCGTCGACCGCTCCGTACTCGCGCAGGACTCGGCGTGGACGGAGAAGGGACGCACGCTGCCCGCCGACCAGCTCACCGCCCGCTTCGCGGGTGCCGTCAAGCACCCCGACAACACAGCCCTTCTGCCGGTCCATCCCTGGCAGGCCCGGGACCTGGCCCACCGCCCCGCGGTGGCCGCCCTTCTCGAGGCGGGGCTGCTGCACGACCTCGGTCCGCACGGCGACCCCTGGTATCCCACCTCCTCCGTACGCACCGTCCACCGGCCGGGCGGCGCAGCGATGCTCAAGCTGTCCCTCGGGCTCCGCATCACCAACTCCCGCCGGGAGAACCTCCGCAAGGAACTCCACCGCGGCGTGGAGGTCCACCGGGTCCTGCGGAGCGGCCTCGGCGGTGCATGGCAAGCAGCCCACCCCGGCTTCGACATCGTCCGTGATCCGGCCTGGCTGGCCGTGAACACGCCTGCCGGTGAACCGCTTCCGGGCTTCGACGTCGTCCTCCGCCACAATCCGTTCAGTGCCGCCGACGACGCCGTCTGCGTCGCCGGGCTCACCGCGATCCGCCCACGCCCCGGCGGCGGTGCCATGCGTTCGCGTCTCGCCGACATCGTGACCGCACTCGCGGCCAGGACCGGGCGGCCCACCGGAGCTGTCGCCACCGAGTGGTTCCTGCGCTATCTCGACCATGTCGTACGCCCGGTGCTGTGGTTGGACGGCACCGCGGGCATCGCCCTCGAAGCGCATCAGCAGAACACCATCGTCATCCTCGGCCCGGGCGGCTGGCCAATCGGCGGCCGATACCGAGACAACCAGGGCTACTACTTCCGGGAGTCCCACCGTGCCGCACTGGAGAAGCGACTCCCCGGGGTCGGAGCCGTCAGCGACACCTTCGTCGCAGACGACGTCACCGATGAACGCTTCGCCTACTACCTCGCCATCAACAATGTCTTCGGACTGATCGGCGCCTTCGGCGCCCAGCGACTTGCCGACGAACGGCTGCTGCTCGCCGCCTTCCGGCAGTTCCTCACCCGAGCCACCGCCCTCGGCTCCCCTTTGCCTGCTCAACTCCTCGACACCCCCGTCCTGCGTACCAAGGCCAACCTCCTGACCCGACTCCACGGCCTCGACGAGCTCGTCGGCCCGGTCGACACCCAGTCCGTCTACGTCCGTCTTACCAACCCCCTTCACTCCACTGAGGCATGACCCGACCGATAGCTGAGCAGAGTATGAGGAGAGTGGCTGTGCCCTCCACGGATGCGAGCGCCCATGGCGGGACAGGACCTGTCCCACGGACCGACGAGGAGTCCGAGGACACCCTGGACCTGCGGTTGTCCGAGGACCTGCTGTCACTGCTGCACACCGGAGACCTGGCACACGCTCGGTGGCCCGCCTCTCCCGGCTCCGCCGGTGGCGACCTGCTGGACAGCCCCAGCACCTGGCAGCCGGTCGCCACCCCGGCCGGTGTCTTCCAACTCGTACCCGTGGACATCGAACGCGACCTCTCCCTCGTCAGCCACTGGATGAACGACCCAGCCGTCGCCGCCTTCTGGGAGCTCTCGGGCCCCGAATCCGTCACACGCGCTCATCTGCGCCCCCAACTGGGCGGCGACGGCCGGAGTATCCCCTGCCTCGGAGTGCTCCAGGGCACCCCCATGAGCTACTGGGAGATGTACCGCGCCGACCTCGATCCACTGGCCCGGCACTATCCGGCACACCCCCACGACACCGGTCTGCACCTTCTGATCGGCGGTGTCGCCGACCGGGGGCACGGCACCGGTACCACCCTGCTGCGTGCCGTCTCCGACCTCGTACTGGACAACCGACCCCAGTGCACCCGCGTCGTCGCCGAGCCGGACCTGCGCAACACCCCCTCCGTGTCGGCCTTCCTCCGTGCGGGATTCCGCTACTCGGCCGAAGTGGACCTTCCCGACAAACGCGCGGCACTGATGGTCCGCGACCGTGCCTACCGCGACCTGATGTGAACACCTCCCATCCCCGCACAGTGGTGACCACCTCTGTGAGGCCGCCTGTACACCCCCGACTCCTGAACCTCCCACCTCTGCGCCCCCGTTCATGTGCGTCCCCTACCGGCGCATCCCCTGCCGGTGCCTCCGTTGTCGGTGCCTCCCCTGCCCTTACGCCCCGTGCTGTACATCCCCGCCCTGACGAACTGTTGCTTTTGATACACCGCCCGTCCCGAATCGGTTCCACCCCGAGGAGTCCCCGTGCTGAATCCGTCTGCTGGCTTCGACTCCGAAGCAGAACCGACGCTGCTCGCCCCCGCCGAGCTGAACCCCGAGGACTGGGACCGTGCGGCTCGCCGTCTTCTCGCCAAGATGCTCGGCGCCTTCGCCTACGAAGAGATCATCGAGCCGGTGGCACGGACCGGCGGCCGCCACACGCTCACGCTGGATGACGACCTGCCGCTGACCTTCCGGGCCCGGCGCGGTGCGTACGGGCACTGGCACATCGACCAGGACACCATCGCGCTCCAGGGCGAACCCTTCAGCGACCCGCTCCGCTTCCTCCTCCTGGCCCGCAGGCTGCTCGCCCTGGACGGCGCGACTCTGGGGCACCTGGTCCGCGAGCTCACCACCACCCTCGCTGCCGATGCCCGTATGGATCACACCGCGCTCCTCGCCGCCGAACTCGCCGAACTCGACTACGCGCGGCTGGAAGGCCATCAGACCGGCCACCCCTGGCTCGTACTCAACAAGGGCCGGATCGGATTCTCGGCGGCCGACGCCGCCCGCTGGACACCCGAGTCCCGCCGGCCCGCCCGGCTGCCATGGATCGCGGTCAGCACGGACCTCGCCCAGTACCGGGGTGTCACCGGCCTATCGACGCCCGACCGGCTCTACCGGCGCGAACTCGACACCGCCGTCCGGGAGTCCTTCGCCGCCGAGTTAAGGGCCCGTGGGCTGGACCCGGAGGGGTTTCTCTACCTCCCCGTGCACCCCTGGCAGTGGGACGAAGTGATCCTGCCGCTCTACGCACCGGCCATCGCCCACCACCAGATCGTCCCGCTCCACGCTGATGGCGATCCGCGCCTGCCGCAGCAGTCCATCCGGACCTTCCTCAACGTCGAACACCCCGAGCGGCACACGGTGAAGCTGCCGCTGTCGATCCTCAACACCCTGGTCTGGCGCGGCCTCCCCACCGAGCGGACACTCGCCGCTCCGGCCGTGACAGCGTGGGTCCAGGGGCTGCGCGACAGCGATGCGTTCCTGCGCGACGAGTGCGGCGTCATCCTGCTGGGCGAAGTCGCTTCCGTCGCGGTCGAGCATCCTCTGTACGACCACCTGCCGGAAGTTCCCTACCAGTACCGGGAACTCCTCGGCGCCATCTGGCGCGAACCGCTCGGTGTGCAGCTGGCCGCCGGCGAAGGCGCCCGTACGCTCGCCTCCCTGCTCCACACCGACATTCAGGGCCGCTCCTTCACCGCGGAGCTCGTCGCCCGGTCGGGACTCGCGCCCGCCGCCTGGCTCGAGCGGCTCTTCGCCGCGCTGCTCCCCCCGCTGCTGCGCTTCCTCTACCGCTACGGAACGGTCTTCTCCCCGCACGGCGAGAACGCCATTGTCGTATTCGACGACCACGATGTCCCGGTGCGGCTCGCGATCAAGGACT
Source organism: Streptomyces sp. NBC_01197 (assembly GCF_036010505.1). Lineage (NCBI taxonomy): Bacteria > Bacillati > Actinomycetota > Actinomycetes > Kitasatosporales > Streptomycetaceae > Streptomyces > Streptomyces sp. NBC_01197. The sequence goes on along the minus strand of NZ_CP108569.1, from coordinate 1,728,703 downwards.
TCGTCGACGACGTCAACATCAGCGCGGAGCCCCTGCCGGAGCACGACTCGATGCCCGCCGACGTGCGGGACGTGCTGCTGACCGAGGAGCCGGCCTTCCTGACGCAGTTCATCCACTCCGGCCTCTTCGTCGGGGTGTTCCGGTACCTCGCCCCACTCTGTGAAGATCAACTAGGAGTTCCGGAGGCGGATTTCTGGCGGCTGGTACGCGCCGAGATCCTGCACCACCAAGCCCGGTTCCCCGAGCTCAAGGAGCGCTACGAGGCGTTCGACCTGCTCACCCCGCGGATCGAGCGGCTCTGCCTGAACCGCAACCGGCTCCACCTCGACGGCTACCGCGACCGCCCGAACCGCCCGCACGCCGCCGTGCACGGGACGGTCGCCAACCCTCTGCACGAGGTGTGACCCCGATTGTCAGTGCTGCCCCGTAGGGTGGTCCCCGCTATGACGAAGCCCTCCCTCCCCGAGCTCCTGCACGCCGCCGTCACCGCTGTGGGCGGTACGGAGCGGCCCGGCCAGGTCACCATGGCCGAGGCTGTTGCCGAAGCCGTCGACGACAACGCCCACCTGCTGGTCCAGGCCGGCACCGGTACCGGAAAGTCGCTGGGGTATCTCGTCCCCGCGCTGGCTCACGGGGAGCGCGTCGTGGTGGCCACCGCGACGCTCGCACTCCAGCGGCAGCTAGTGGAGCGAGACCTCCCGCGTACGGTCGAGGCCCTGCAGCCCCTGCTGCGGCGGCGCCCTCAGTTCGCCATGCTGAAGGGGCGGTCCAACTACCTCTGTCTGCACCGGCTCCATGAAGGCGTACCGCAGGAAGAGGAGGACGGGCTGTTCGACCAGTTCGAGACCGCCGTCCCCAGCAGCAAGCTCGGCCAGGACCTGCTGCGTATGCGGGACTGGGCGGACGAGACGGAGACGGGTGACCGTGACGATCTCACTCCGGGCGTCTCCGACCGCGCATGGGGCCAGATCTCCGTCTCCTCCCGGGAGTGTCTGGGGGCAAGCAAATGCGCCTACGGGGCCGAGTGCTTTGCCGAGGCCGCCCGTGAGCGGGCCAAACTCGCTGACGTCGTCGTGACCAACCACGCCCTGCTCGCCATCGACGCGATCGAGGGCGCACCGGTCCTCCCGCAGCACGAGGTGCTGATCGTGGACGAGGCTCATGAGCTGGTCTCCCGGGTCACCGGTGTGGCCACGGGCGAGCTCACTCCGGGCCAGGTCAACAGGGCGGTGCGGCGTGCGGCGAAGCTCGTCAACGAGAAAGCGGCAGACGCCCTCCAGACCGCTTCCGAGACCTTCGAACGGGTCATGGAGCTGGCGCTCCCGGGCCGGCTCGAAGAGATCCCCGAGGACCTCGGATATGCGCTGATGTCCCTGCGCGACGCGGCCCGGACCGTCATCTCTGCCATCGGTGCCACCCGGGACAAATCCGTGCAGGACGAGGACGTCGTACGGAAACAGGCTCTGGCGTCCGTCGAGTCCATCCACGATGTCGCCGAGCGGATCACCCTCGGATCCGAGTACGACGTCGTCTGGTATGAGCGCCATGACCGTTTCGGCGCTTCCCTGCGTGTCGCGCCGCTCTCGGTCTCAGGGCTCCTCCGGGAGAAGCTCTTCGCCGACCGTTCAGTCGTTCTCACCTCCGCGACGCTCAAATTCGGCGGTGACTTCAACGGGGTCGGCGCCTCACTCGGCCTCTCACCGGAGGGGACCGAGGGAGAGGACGTCCCGCAATGGAAGGGCCTCGATGTCGGCTCGCCCTTCGACTACGCCAAGCAAGGCATCCTGTACGTCGCCAAACACCTCTCGGCCCCGGGCCGGGAGGGATCGCGTACCGACATGCTGGACGAGCTCGCCGATCTGGTGGAGGCGTCGGGCGGGCGCACCCTCGGTCTGTTCTCCTCCATGCGGGCCGCCCAGGCAGCCGCCGAGGAGCTGCGCAGCAGGCAGGACAGGCGTGTGCTGCTCCAGGGCGAGGAGACGCTCGGTGAGTTGATCAAGAATTTCGCGGCCGATCCCGAGACCTGCCTCTTCGGGACGCTGTCCCTCTGGCAAGGGGTCGATGTCCCGGGACCCAGCTGTCAGCTGGTGGTGATGGACCGGATCCCCTTCCCCCGCCCGGACGACCCGCTGATGAGCGCTCGGCAGAAAGCGGTCGAGGAGGGCGGCGGCAATGGGTTCATGGCCGTTGCCGCGACGCATGCCGCTCTGCTGATGGCGCAGGGCGCCGGCCGACTGGTCAGGGCCATGGGGGACCGCGGTGTTGTCGCGGTGCTGGACCCGAGGCTGGCCACCGCGCGCTACGGAAGCTATCTGAGGGCTTCGCTGCCCGATTTCTGGTTCACCACGGACCGGAACCAGATCCGCCGGTCACTGGCAGCGATCGACGCTGTGGCCAAGGAGACCGGTCAGTAAGCCTGGGCTGCCCTCCTGTGCCGCCGCAGCGAGAAGCGGTGGCACAGAGCGCGACGCGGAAGAAACATGGAGAAACGCGCCGAGATCAGGGCGCGGAAAACGCAAGGAAAAGCAGGACCCCGGAACCGGCGCAGTGAGTTCCGGAGCCCTGTTCAGGGCCGACGCGGTACTCACACGCGTCGGAGTACAGCCACTACCTTGCCGAGGATCGTGGCTTCGTCACCGGGGATCGGCTGGTAGGCGGCGTTGTGCGGCAGCAACCACACATGCCCGTCCTCGCGCTTGAAGCGCTTGACCGTGGCCTCGCCCTCCAGCATGGCTGCCACGATGTCGCCGTTCTCCGCGACGGGCTGGCGCCGCACCGTGACCCAGTCGCCGTCACAGATCGCGGCCTCGATCATCGAGTCACCGACGACCTTGAGGACGAAGAGCTCGCCGTCGCCGACGAGCTGCCGGGGGAGCGGGAAGACGTCCTCGACCGACTCCTCGGCCAGGATGGGCCCACCGGCGGCGATCCGGCCGACCAGCGGGACGTACGACGCGGCGGGCTTGCCCGTGGTGTCTGTGGTCTGGGTGCTTGGCTGGTCGGAGCCCCTGACCTCGTACGCCCGGGGGCGGTGCGGGTCGCGGCGCAGGAACCCCTTGCGCTCCAGAGCCATCAGCTGGTGGGCGACCGACGAGGTGCTGGACAGCCCCACCGCCTGACCGATCTCGCGCATGGAGGGCGGGTATCCGCGGCGCTGCACGGAGTCCCTGATCACCTCGATCACCCGCCGCTGCCGGTCCGTGAGCCCGGAGCTGTCCGCCCGGATACCGGGAGGCCGTCCGGGCAGCGAGCGTGCTGGGCGCGGGGGCAGCTGGCCCTCGGAGCCCGTTGCTGCGTCATCCATGGCATGCACCGGCTCGAGTCGGTTCTGCGAACGGTCCTGGGCGGTGATGGTGGCGGTGTCTGCGGTCGTGGTCACGTCGTCGGCCCCTCTCGAGATGTTCTCTCCCTGGTTGGACAACGGTAGTGGCTTTCGAAAGGTTGCGCCAAACACACGTTCGAGTGAAAAAATAAAATATCCTTCACATGAGCGCAGTGTCGGGTGTATGAGCACGATCGAGGCCGAATGGCAATTCGGTCGATTACGGTACCCTCCGCCGACTGCGCCCCGTGCCGCGGGGCGTCGGCTGCGGACTGTCGCGGCGAGCCCGCGGTCTGTCGGTGCCCATCATTCGGCTGTCGCCGACTGTCGCGTGCCGGTGATTGCGGGGTGGCCCCCGGTCCGGCCGCCGACACGCTTCCCGTACCCTCTTCCGAGCCGGGCGGGCTCGGCGGCCGAGTGCGACACGCTCTGCCGCAAAACCAGTGCTGAACCCCAGATCTAGTGGTTGGATTCAAACCGCCGCCCAGAAGTTGTGGTCCCTGGTCCCTCGCGGCCCGGGCCATCGCCTATGCTTGGTGCTGCTTCGAGAGGGTCTTTACGGGCCCGGGCGAGGCTATTCGGTCGTACTGCGAAGGAGGCTCGGAAACCATGCACTGCCCCTTCTGCAGGCACCCTGACAGCCGCGTTGTCGACAGCCGTACGACGGACGACGGCACCTCGATCCGCAGGCGCCGCCAGTGCCCCGACTGCTCTCGCCGTTTCACGACGGTGGAGACGGCCTCGCTGATGGTGATCAAGCGCAGCGGGGTGACCGAACCGTTCAGCCGTACGAAGGTCATCTCGGGCGTGCGGAAGGCGTGCCAGGGGCGGCCGGTCACCGAGGACGCTCTCGCCAAACTCGGCCAGCAGGTCGAGGAGGCGCTGCGCGCCACCGGGGGCGCCGAGCTGACCACTCACGACGTCGGGCTGGCGATACTCGGCCCGTTGCAGGAACTCGACCTTGTCGCGTATCTGCGCTTCGCGTCCGTCTACCGGGCTTTCAACTCGCTCGATGACTTCGAGGCCGCCGTCGCGGAACTCCGCGACGCGCAGCCCCTCGCAGTGGAATGCGAGTGCGGAGGGGCCCCCGCGGCCCCCGTGCCCGCCACTGCCACCGACTGACCCTCCGGGGCCGGCGGACACAGACCTGCCTGCGGTGCTTCCTGTGCCGCAGGTGTCAGACAGACATAGTGCCATGGGAAGAACTGGGCACTTTTGGGCGTTTTAGCCCGCATATGGGAGGCGGCATGACAGAGACGGCGAGCGGCCCGGCACGAGGTTCCCGCGCGAAGGGAACCAAGGCGGCTGCTAATCGGCAGGGGCTGCGCAGCGAGCGCATCCACACCACTCCCGGCGTGCATCCGTACGACGAGGTCGTCTGGGAACGCCGTGATGTCGTCATGACCAACTGGCGCGACGGCTCGGTCAACTTCGAGCAGCGTGGCGTCGAGTTCCCCGACTTCTGGTCGGTGAACGCGGTCAACATCGTCACCAGCAAGTACTTCCGCGGCGCTGTCGGCGCGGACAACCGTGAGAACAGCCTGAAGCAGCTCATCGACCGTGTGGTGAAGACGTACCGCAAGGCCGGCGAGGAGAACGGTTACTTCGCCTCCCGTGAGGACGCCGAGCTCTTCGACCATGAGCTCACGTACGCCCTGCTGCACCAGGTCTTCAGCTTCAACTCGCCGGTCTGGTTCAACGTCGGTACGGCCCAGCCGCAGCAGGTCAGCGCCTGTTTCATCCTCTCGGTCGACGACTCCATGGAGTCCATCCTCGACTGGTACAAGGAAGAGGGGATGATCTTCAAGGGCGGCTCGGGCGCCGGCCTCAACCTCTCCCGTATCCGCTCCTCCAAGGAGCTGCTCTCCTCCGGCGGCAACGCGTCCGGCCCGGTCTCCTTCATGCGCGGGGCCGACGCCTCCGCGGGAACGATCAAGTCCGGTGGCGCCACCCGCCGTGCGGCCAAGATGGTCGTCCTCGATGTCGACCACCCGGACGTCGAGGCCTTCATCGAGACCAAGGTGAAGGAGGAGGAGAAGATCCGCGCCCTGCGCGACGCGGGCTTCGACATGGACCTGGGCGGCGACGACATCACGTCCGTCCAGTACCAGAACGCCAACAACTCGGTCCGTGTGAACGACGAGTTCATGCACGCGGTGGAGACCGGCTCCCAATTCGGTCTGCGCTCGCGCATGACCGGCGAAGTCATCGAGAAGGTCGACGCCAAGGCGCTCTTCCGCAAGATGGCCGAGGCCGCGCATGTCTGTGCCGACCCCGGGATCCAGTACGACGACATCATCAACCGGTGGCACACCTCGCCCGAGACGGGACGGATCACCGCGTCCAACCCGTGCAGCGAGTACATGCACCTGGACAACTCGTCGTGCAACCTCGCCTCGCTCAACCTCATGAAGTTCCTGCGCGACGACGACCAGGGCAACCAGTCGTTCGACGCCGAGCGCTTCGCCAAGGTCGTCGAGCTGGTCATCACCGCGATGGACATCTCGATCTGCTTCGCCGACTTCCCCACGGAGAAGATCGGCGAGACGACCCGCGCCTTCCGTCAGCTGGGCATCGGGTACGCCAACCTCGGCGCGCTGCTCATGGCGACCGGCCACGCGTACGACAGCGACGGCGGCCGCGCACTGGCCGGCTCCATCACCTCGCTGATGACCGGCACCTCCTACAAGCGCTCCGCCGAGCTCGCCGCGGTCGTCGGCCCGTACGACGGCTACGCCCGCAACGCGGACGCCCACAAGCGGGTCATGAAGCAGCACGCGGACGCCAACGCGTCGGCCACGCGCACCGACGACCTGGACAGCCCGGTCTGGGCCGCGGCCACGGAGGCCTGGCAGGACGTCCTGCGCCTCGGTGAGAAGAACGGTTTCCGCAATGCGCAGGCGTCGGTGCTCGCGCCGACCGGCACCATCGGCCTGATGATGGACTGCGACACCACGGGCGTCGAGCCGGACCTGGCCCTGGTCAAGTTCAAGAAGCTCGTCGGCGGCGGCTCGATGCAGATCGTGAACAACACGGTCCCCAAGGCCCTCAAGCGTCTCGGGTACCAGCCGGAGCAGGTCGAGGCGATCGTCGCCCACATCGCGGACCACGGCAATGTCGTCGACGCCCCCGGCCTCAAGCTGGAGCACTACTCGGTCTTCGACTGCGCCATGGGTGAGCGTTCCATCGCGCCCATGGGTCACGTACGGATGATGGCGGCCGCCCAGCCGTTCCTCTCCGGCGCCATCTCGAAGACGGTCAACATGCCGGCGTCCAGCACGGTCGAGGACGTAGAGGAGATCTACCTCCAGGGTTGGAAGCTCGGTACCAAGGCCCTCGCCGTCTACGTCGAGAACTCCAAGGTCGGGCAGCCGCTCTCGGCCAAGTCCAAGTCCGCAGGGGACGCCGAGGAGAAGACGGAGCCGAAGACCGAGAAGGTCATCGAGTACCGCCCGGTCCGCAAGCGCCTGCCGAAGGGCCGCCCGGGCATCACCACCTCCTTCACGGTGGGCGGTGCCGAGGGGTACATGACCGCCAACTCCTACCCGGACGACGGTCTCGGTGAGGTCTTCCTGAAGATGTCCAAGCAGGGGTCGACCCTCGCGGGCATGATGGACGCCTTCTCGATTGCGGTCTCGGTCGGTATGCAGTACGGCGTTCCGCTGGAGACGTACGTCTCGAAGTTCACCAACATGCGCTTCGAGCCGGCCGGTATGACGGACGACCCCGACGTACGGATGGCGCAGTCGATCGTCGACTACATCTTCCGCCGTCTGGCGCTCGACTTCCTGCCCTTCGAGACGCGTTCGGCGCTGGGTATCCACTCGGCATCGGAGCGTCAGCGTCACCTGGACACCGGGTCGTACGAGCCGGGCGACGACGATGTGGATGTGGAGGGCCTGTCCCAGTCAGCACCGCGCCATGTGGAGGCTCCGAAGGCGGCTCCGCCGCAGCCGGAGGCCGCTGCCGAGGTGCCCGCTCCGAAGCAGGCGCACAACTCGACCGAGCTGATGGAGATCACGCTCGGCCTGAACGCCGATGCGCCGCTCTGCTTCTCCTGCGGTACGAAGATGCGGCGTGCGGGCAGCTGCTACCTCTGCGAGGGGTGCGGCTCGACCAGCGGCTGCAGCTGACACGGGCTGCGACAGCGGCTGATGTGCCTCTGAGCAGTGATGTGTCTCTGAGCACCGACGGCCGAGAGCTCTGAACCGCGCCGGAGAGGGCGCCGACCACTGGTCGGCGCCCTCTTCCCGTACTCCGGATCCCGCACTCAGGGCCGTTGGTGCGCATGCACTCCGCTCCGGAGGCGAGGTGGGGGGCAGGTGAACCAGATCCTTGTGGCCGCCTCTGGTTGACCGGTTTTCCCAACTATGTGATCGGTATTGGAAATGGCCCGGATGTTTGCGGCAGCTGATCCGGATGTGCTGCGCCGGACCCGGCCCGACGTCCCTCTCCTGCCCGTACGATGGCGCGGTGCTGGTCAAGTGGATTCGCTGCACGGTGACAGATCCCCGAGGGTTCGAACAGGGGCAGCGGAGATGGGCGGGGCTGCTGGGTGAGCCGGGCTTCCGGGGGCAGGGGGGCGGCTGGAGCCGCGGGCGGCCGAGTGTGGCGCATGTGTTCGCCTTCTGGGAGAGCCGGCCCTTCTACGACTCGTTCATGGCCCGGGCACACGACCGGCTCGCTGCCGCACAGGCGGGCACGTTCACGGACATGCAGGCGAAGCTCTTCGATTACCGCTTCGATGTGAGAACGGGGTTCGAACCCCGCTTCGGGGACGCGGACGTGGTCCGGGTCGCGCACTCCCGTGTGCACTCGGAGCGCGCCGAGCACTTCGCACTGATGCAGGAGAAGGTCTGGAACCCTGCGATGGCGGGATCGCCCGGAATGCTGCGGGGGATGTTCGGGGAGGCGCCGGGGGACGAGTTCCTCGTGCTTTCGATGTGGCAGTCCGCGGCCGAGCGCGGGAAATACCGGCCGGAGCGTATCGAGCGGCTGTCGCTGCGTGCCCAGACCGACGCGGACGTGGTGGCGCTGGCGGGCGACGTCGTACAGCTGGAACCGTCCTGGACCGTATGAGGGGCGTCGGCTGACCGCATGATGAGCGTCGGCGCATTCGGCGGCGATCCGATCTAGTGTTTTGGCATGGCTCGACCACAGCGCATCGTTCTTGTCCGGCACGGGGAGTCGGAGGGAAACGCTGATGACACGGTGTACGAACGCGAACCCGACCACGCCCTGAAGCTCAGTCCGAACGGCTGGAGCCAGGCGGAGGCGACCGGGGCGCGGCTGCGGGAACTCTTCGGCCGGGAGCAGGTGAGCACCTACGTCTCGCCCTACCGCCGTACACACGAGACCTTCCGGGCCTTCGGCCTCGATCCGGAACAGGTACGGGTCAGGGAGGAGCCCCGGCTGCGCGAGCAGGACTGGGGGAACTGGCAGGACCGCGACGACGTGCGTCTGCAGAAGGCGTACCGGGATGCCTACGGCCACTTCTTCTACCGGTTCGCACAGGGGGAGTCCGGGGCCGATGTCTACGACCGCGTCGGATCGTTCCTGGAGAGCCTCCACCGGAGCTTCGAGGCGCCCGACCATCCGCCGAACGTCCTGCTGGTCACGCACGGTCTGACCATGCGGCTCTTCTGCATGCGCTGGTTCCACTGGACCGTCGCCGAGTTCGAGGCGCTGTCCAACCCGGGAACGGGGAGTCGCGGACGCTGGTGCTGGGCGAGGACGGCAAGTACACGCTGGACCGGCCGTTCGACCACTGGCGCGTTCCGGAACCGTACGGCCTCACCGGTTAGAGTGGGGGTGAGATGACCGCTGACTCCGCATTTCACTCCGTTTCCGGATCTCTTCCCGATGCATTCGGACGCGCTCGGGCCAGCCTGCGCGGGCTCTCCGTCGGAGATGCCCTCGGCTCCCAGTTCTTCGTCCCCGACAACTATCCGCTGCTGGCCAGGCGCGAGCTGCCCGCGGGTCTCTGGCAGTGGACCGACGACACCGAGATGGCCTGTTCGGTGCTGTCGGTGCTGGCCTCGCACGGCCGGATCGACCAGGACGTACTCGCCGCCTCCTTCGCCGCGCACCATGACTTCGACCGCGGGTACGGCCCGGCGGTCAACCGGATGCTGCGACTGGTCAGGGAGGGCGGCGACTGGCGGGAACTGGCCAGCGCCCTTTTCAACGGTCAGGGTTCGTGGGGAAACGGCGCCGCGATGCGGATCGCACCGCTCGGCGCCTGGTATGCGCACGACCCGGAGCAGGCCACGCATCAGGCTGAGATCTCCGCGTACACGACGCATCAGCACCGTGAGGCGGTGGTGGGGAGCATGGCGGTGGCCGCTGCCGCCGCGCTGGCCGCCGATCCCGCGGGACCTCCGTCCGCAGCTGCCCTGCTGGACGGAGTGATCGCACTCGTTCCGCGCAGCGCAGTGGGAGCGGGGCTGCGTCGGGCCAAGGACATGCTGGACTACGACGACGCGGGTACGGTCGCCGCGGTGCTGGGATGCGGGCGGCGGACCAGCGCACACGACACGGTGCCGTTCGCGCTGTGGTCGGCCGCTCGGGGGCTCGGCGATTTCGAGCGGACGTTCTGGATGACGGCCCAGGTCGGTGGCGACGTCGACACGACCTGCGCGATCGCCGGTGGTGTCGTGGCTGCCGGTACCGGCGGTATGCCACCCGCGGGGTGGCTGGAACAGACCGAAGGTCTGCCCGAGTGGACACCATCGTGCCCGTCGTGAGTGATCTCCCCGCCGAGATTTGCCTGCGTGCCACGATTCACAAATGTGAAGATTCTGCTGTGGGATCGTTTCGTCGACTGCTGATTATCCAGTAGGTCATAGAGCTTTCCACCCGGCCTGCAGTGGGCCGATCGCTGCGACATTCGCGGAATTTTGGGGCGGTGACGGCTGTCCGGGTGCTGTGGGTGATCGGATCTGCGGTCTGATTCCGAGCTAATGATTTATCGATCAACTGTGCGCGGACGCAAACTTTTTGACCGTGATGCCGCCTGGATGGTCGACGAAGTCATGATGCCGCTGCTGCGTCGAGACGGTCGCTGAATTGGTGGGCGGTACCGGGGTGTCGCTGGAGGTGTCCGGCGGCGTACCCTTGCTGGCGCCATGCCGTACGAACCACCTACGCACACCGTAGAGCGCTCACTGCGCGCAACTATGGGTGCCAAGACCGTCGCAGGCGTCGACGAGGTCGGACGCGGGGCCTGGGCCGGCCCTGTCACTGTCTGCGCCGCAGTCACCGGACTGCGTCGACCGCCGGCCGGACTCACCGACTCCAAGCTGATCACCCCCAAGCGCCGCACGGAGCTGGCCAGGCTTCTGGAGTCGTGGGTCACTGCCTTCGCGCTCGGGCACGCCTCTCCGCTGGAGATCGACGATCTGGGGATGACGGCAGCGCTGCGGCTCGCCGCGGTGCGGGCGCTCGAAGTGCTTCCTGTCCGCCCGGACGTGGTGATCCTCGACGGCAAGCACGACTATCTCGGCCTTCCCTGGCGGGTCCGTACGGTGATCAAGGGCGACCAGTCCTGTGTTGCCGTGGCGGCCGCCTCGGTGATCGCCAAGGTGCGCAGGGACGCGATGATGGCCGAGCTCGCCGCGGAGTCGGATGTGTGCGCGGGCTTCGCCTTCGAAGCCAACGCGGGCTATCCCTCGCCTGTGCACAAAGCGGCGCTGGAGGAGCGGGGGCCCACTCCGTACCACCGGCTCTCCTGGTCCTATCTGGACGGGCTGCCCCAGTGGCGGCACCTGAAGAAGACCCGTCTCACCGCGGAGGCCGTCGCGCTGGAAAGCGGGGGCCAACTCGGCTTCGACTTCTGAACTTTCAGTGGACCGGCGGAGGAAACTCTGTCCGGATCGCACTGATGTGCCCACCCGGTGGTGCCTCGTGCGCCGCCATTTGATAGACATCCATTCATGCCTCTCATCCCCGAGGAGTCTCAGATTCACGAGAGTGCCCAGGGTCCCCGCGTTGTTCCGGCCGCCGGCCGTACTGCGTCGACCCCTCGTCCTGTACCCGGCCCGCGTCCCGCGGCCGTGCCACGCCCCGCTCGTCCGGGGCCCCGTCCTGCTGCCAGGCCTGCGCCCACCGCGCCTCCCGTGCAGCGGACATCCTCTTCCCAGCGTTCGGACAACCGGCCGGGCAACCGTCCGGAGGCCCGCCCTGAGACCCCTGCGGGAGACACTTCCGCGCCGCAGGTCCAGCTGATCCCCGCTTCGGCGGACGGTGCGCTGGACGCGGCGGAAGAAGCGGTCGACCTGCTGCTCGACACCGGTCGTGCACCGGGTGACGTCCTGGTGCTCACCACCGGCGAGCAGCACCCGTGGGCGGCGCACGAGTTGTCCTTCGGCGAAGCCGCCTACTGGGCGCAGCACGATGCCCGCGAGGACGTCTTCTACGCGAGCGCCGACGCCGTGCGCCGGGCGAAGGCCCGTCCGGTCGTGGTGGTCGCGGTCAACGGCGGAACCGATGAATCCGTGGCCCAGGTGCTGCCTGCGGCCAGGAAGTACGCGGGGGCGCTGCTGATCGTCTGTGGTGACCCGCAGCGTGTCAACGCCGTACTCGGCGCAGGCGTCTGAACCGTACGTCCCCTCCGCCCGGCCGGCTCCCGCAAGGAGCAGGCCGGGCGGAGGCCCGTCCGGTACGGTCGGCCCGCGGGCGTACGCGGTGCGGAACGGTCCGCAATGTCCACAACGGGGGGTGGTGCGGCGGCCGTTGGCTGGTCGCCTCGCCCCGTTCAGCGCGCCGCGACCCTGCGGAGCGCGTTCTGTGCACCCGAACGGAGCGGGGCCGGGGGCGAGTCGGCACCGCTGCCGCCGACAGGGGCCGGGCGGGAGAGTGAGTTCGGCCGCCGGCCGCCGCGGCCTTCGCCCAGCACCTGCCAGCCGCCCCGGGTGAGCGTGATGTACGCACCGCAGCGCAGCCCGTGCAGCGTGCAGGCGTCGCGCAGCCCCCACATCCAGGCACCGTCCTCCTCGGTCCACCGCTCGTCCCCCTCGCGGCAGTAGAGCAGTACGGCGGTGCGGACCGGCGTGCGGCGGCGGAGGTCGTGCGGGATGACCCGGCGCAGATGGTCGAGGAGTGCGTTGCGGAAGTCCCAGCCGTCCGCGGGAGTGGAACGGCGTGTGAACGAGGCGCTCGCGACGAGCCGTTCCTCATGATCGAGCACGGCCACGACGGCGGTCGAAGGGATGGGGCGATGTCTGGAGTGCAGCCCGCCCACGACGTCACGGGGGCTGCGGAGCAGGGGTATGCCCGCGGCGGCCCACTCGGCGGGTTCGAGCAGCCGCCCGATCCGGTTTCCCGAGTCGGCGGATATGGACGTCGAAGAGGCTGTAAGGGCGGCGGACGGAGCGAATCCGAAAGTCACGGTCCTCCCTTCGCATACGCGCCCGTGGTGTGGGCAGGGCCGGGTGAGGCGCGCCGGGACACAGCCCTTCCGAACACAGTCGGGCCGTGCGGGGAGCAGTCCCAATTCTTCCTGCCGTACGGGCGGGCGGCAACGAACAATTCATGCGTCTGTCGGGAATCTGCGGGTACGGCGCCCATATCCCTGCCCACCGGGGCCCCGAGCGACTCCTGTTGTCACCTCTGAACGGCGAGGACCAGCGGAAACACTCCCCTTCGCTCCGGACCGGCGCAGCGACCGGGTCGTCGAGGCGAGTGGCCGCCCACTCGCCGGCTCTTCGCAGGCCTTCTGCAACAGTGGGTGGATTCGCTGATTGTCAGTGCCATCGGGTTGCATGGAGGGATGGACACCCTGGAGTTGCGCACTGAAGCCGATGCCGTTCTCGCTGAGCTGGTGGGTGCCCCGGGGGGTTCGGCGCGGTTGCGGGAGGACCAGTGGCAGGCGGTGGCGGCTCTGGTGCAGGAGCGCCGTCGTGCGCTGGTGGTGCAGCGCACCGGCTGGGGTAAGTCGGCGGTCTATTTCGTGGCTACTGCTCTGTTGCGGCGGCGTGGGGCCGGCCCGACGGTGATCATTTCGCCATTGCTCGCGTTGATGCGTAACCAGGTGGAATCGGCGGCGCGGGCGGGGATTCAGGCGCGCACCATCAACTCCGCGAACCCGGAGGAATGGGAGACGATCTACGGAGAGGTGGAGCGCGGTGAGACCGACGTTCTCCTCGTGAGTCCGGAACGTCTCAATTCCGTGGATTTCCGTGACCAGGTGCTCCCGAAGCTCGCGGCGACGACTGGTCTGCTGGTGGTCGATGAGGCGCACTGTATTTCTGACTGGGGTCATGATTTCCGGCCTGACTACCGTCGGCTGCGCACGATGCTGGCGGAGTTGCCGGCGGGGGTGCCGGTGCTGGCCACGACGGCGACGGCGAACGCGCGGGTGACCGCGGATGTGGCTGAGCAATTGGGCACGGGGGGCGGGGACGCTCTGGTTCTGCGGGGGCCGCTGGACCGGGAGAGCCTCCGGCTCGGAGTGCTGGAGTTGCCCAGTGCGGCGCACCGGCTGGCGTGGCTGGGGGAGCGGCTGGGGGACCTGCAGGGTTCGGGGATCATCTACACCCTGACGGTGGCGGCGGCTGAGGAGGTCGCGGCGTTTCTGCGGCAGCGCGGGTATGCGGTGGCTTCCTATACGGGGAAGACGGAGAACGCCGACCGGTTGCAGGCGGAGGAGGATCTGCTGGCCAACCGGGTGAAGGCCCTGGTCGCCACGTCCGCGCTCGGTATGGGTTTCGACAAGCCCGACCTCGGCTTCGTGGTGCACCTCGGGTCGCCTTCGTCTCCGATTGCCTACTACCAGCAGGTGGGGCGTGCCGGGCGTGGTGTGGATCATGCCGACGTGCTGCTCCTTCCGGGCAAGGAGGACGAGGCGATCTGGGCGTACTTCGCTTCGGTGGGCTTCCCGCCCGAGGAGCAGGTGCGGCGGACGCTGGACGTACTGGGGGAGGCAGGCCGTCCGGTGTCGCTGCCCGCGCTGGAGCCGCTGGTGGATCTACGGCGATCGCGCCTGGAGACGATGCTGAAAGTCCTGGACGTGGACGGGGCGGTCAAGCGCGTGAAGGGGGGCTGGACCGCGACGGGGCAGCCGTGGGCGTACGACGCGGAGCGGTACGCCTGGGTCGCGAAGCAGCGGGCGGCGGAGCAGCAGGCGATGCGGGATTACGTGGCGACGACTGAGTGTCGGATGGAGTTCTTGCAGCGGCAGCTGGACGACGAGAAGGCGGTTCCGTGCGGACGCTGTGACAACTGTGCCGGACCCTGGCTGGAGGCGGCCGTGTCTCCCGCAGCCATCACGGTGGCGACAGGTGAACTGGACCGCCCCGGGGCCGAGGTTGAGCCCCGCAAGATGTGGCCGACGGGGCTCGCCGCGGTCGGCATGGACCTCAAAGGCCGTATCCCCGCAGGCCAGCAGGCGGTCACCGGGCGAGCGTTGGGCAGGCTGTCGGACATCGGTTGGGGTAACCGTCTGCGGCCGATCCTGTCGGCACAGGCGGCGGACGGGTCCGTCCCGGACGACGTGCTGAACGCCGTAGTGACGGTGCTGGCCGACTGGGCTCGCTCACCGGGCGGCTGGGCCAGCGGTACCGCCGACGCGGTGGCGCGGCCGGTGGGGGTCGTCGCCATGCCGTCGCGTACCCGCCCGCAACTGGTCACCTCGCTGGCTGAGGGCGTGGCCAGCGTGGGCAGGCTCCCTCTGCTGGGCAGCCTGGCCTACACCCCGCAGGCGGATGAGTATGCGGCCCACCGCAGCAACTCCGCCCAGCGGCTCCGCGCCCTGGCCGCCTCATTTGCCGTGCCCGACGAACTCACCGCCGCCTTGGCCGCCACTCCAGGCCCCGTCCTGCTCGTCGATGACTACACCGACTCCGGCTGGACCCTGGCGGTAGGAGCACGCCTCATGCGCCAGGCCGGTGCCGGCCAAGTGCTCCCGCTCGTGCTGGCTGTGGCCGGATAGCCGGACTCTGCTGCTCCGCCGCAGGCCGGCTTCGATGTGCTCCCGGCACGCGAAGCGGAGCCGTCGGCGGCGTGGCTGTCCACCCCGGTGCGTAGATCATCTGTCGGGACCAGGCCGTCGTCGACACCAGCCAGCTGCGCGGCCTCACCAACTTCGCACTCCACATGCTCTGGGGCCTCGACGCCGTGACCGCCGGCCTCACCCGCCTCCGACAAGCGCCTTTGCGCGCGCTGACGTCCGGATGATGGGGTGGCACGGTGTTCAACCACGATGAGGCGAGGGCCGTCCGACCGTTGATCCTGGCTTGGGTGGGCGGGCATCTGAAGGCCGGCGAACGGGTCGTCAGAACCGAGGTGCTGCGCGGCGGCATCACCGCAGAAATGTGGAGGCTGATCGTCGGCACGCGGGATGGAACCACCCGTGACCTGGTGCTGCGGACCTTCGTCAACGTGGAGCACGCCGAGGACTGGCTGAACAGGGAGGCCTGCGCCCTGACCCTGCTCACAGGAACGGGCGTACCGGCTCCTCGACTGGTCGCGGTTGATCCGACCGCCGCGCATTGCGAGTCTCCCTCGCTCCTGATGACACATCTGGCGGGTCGGACGGTCCTCGACGATGAGGGGCTGGAGTCGCGCGTCCCTGTGCTGGCCCGTCAAC
Organism: Streptomyces sp. NBC_01197; assembly: GCF_036010505.1. Classification (NCBI taxonomy): domain Bacteria; kingdom Bacillati; phylum Actinomycetota; class Actinomycetes; order Kitasatosporales; family Streptomycetaceae; genus Streptomyces; species Streptomyces sp. NBC_01197. The sequence goes on along the minus strand of NZ_CP108569.1, from coordinate 1,712,795 downwards.
TCGTGGCGATCCACGCGTTGCGACCCGCCGCGCGGCCCGGAAAGTATGTGGCGTGGACTACAGCCGACACCGTCGTCGTTCCGAAGGGCGCCGACGCGACGGTATGGGCCGCGGCGATCGACGTGATCCGCCAGCCCGCGCCTCCCTATGAGGGGCGGTTCCTGCACCGGGACTTCCAGCCCGGCAACGTGCTGTTCGAAGTTCCGTCCCCGACGCCGGCAGATGTCCGGATCACCGGCGTCGTCGACTGGGCACAGACCTCCCGGGGCCCCGCGGATCTCGATGTGGCGCACTGCTCCACCAATCTCGCGCTGCTGCACGGCCCGGCGTGGGGTCTGCGGTTCGCCGAGTCGTACGAGGAGGCCGGCGGGGTACTGGCCGCCGCCGCGAGCGAGCGGCTGTACTGGCGGATGCGGGACGGACTGGCGTTCTCAGAAGAAGTGCAGCTGGTGTCGCAGCCATGGCGGGAGGCAGGGAGGACAGACCTGACGACGCGAGCCGTGGAGGAGCGGCTGGACGCCTATGTCACCGCTCTGATGGAAACGCTGGGCTGAGCCCGGGCGGTCCGGGACGCGGATACCGCGTCGAACCGCCATTGCCCGTGCCCTTACCTCGATTCGCTCAGCGGCATCACTGCGGCGGCTGATGGAGCGAGCGTGGGAGGCCCCGTGGCCCTTCGACATCGCCGTCGTGAACGAGGGCCGTGCCATCCGCTGTATCGGACGCGCTTCTGGAGGTGAGTCTGGGAACTCCAGGAGATCGGCATGTTCTTTGCCGTGGGCAACCGGGAATTCTGCAACAGCAGTTCCGAGGTGGAGAGCCTCCCGATTGCTTTCGGACAACTGGGCGTAGCCGTTTTTGAACGCGCGGACTCCCAGCTCGCTCGCGAGATGCGCAGCCGGGTCAGGAGCCTCGCGGGCGATGAGCGCGGCGGTCAGGGCGGCCGCGAGACCGACGCTCTTGAGGGCGTCCCGCTCCTGAAGTGCGGCGCTGGCTGCCACGGCTGCGTACCTCCGCTCGGAGAACGGCACGGCTGCGTACCTCCGCTCGGAGAACAGGTCGACGGCCGCAACGACGAGTCGTTGGGGCGCCCCGGTTGCCAGTTGCCTCCAGCGTGAGAACAGAACAGGTGATGGGACACCTGTCCCGTCGCCGTGCAAGGTCAGTGACGGGGCATTGGTCCCGTCACGGCAGGGAGGGCTCATGCGCGTCTTCGTCACCGGCGGTACCGGCACCATCGGCTCCGCCGTCGTCGCCGAACTGCTCGGCAACGGCCACACCGTTCTCGCACTGGCTCGCTCGGATGGCTCCGCACAGGCCCTTGGGGGCGCCGGCGCCAAGGCGCTGCGAGGAGATCTGGCGGACCTCGACGTCCTGCCGGCCGGCGCAGCGCAGTGCGACGGCGTGATCAGTCTGGCGTTCGGACGCGACTACAGCAGTCCGGATGCGCTCGCGCAGGCCATCGCCGAGGAGGGGGCCGCTCTCGCTGCGCTGGGGCAGGAACTCATCGGGAGCGACCGCCCGATCGTCACGGTCTCGGGTACGCCCTGGGTGCCGGGGCGCGCCTCCACCGAGGCCGATCCGGTGCCGACCGAAGGGTCGGTGTGCAGTCGAGGCCGTTCGGTCACAGCACTGCTGGATCCAGTCGGCCTGTGGATAACGTTATCCACAGGGGTCGCGGACTCGGACGGATCGCGGGATCTTCGAGCCATGAACAAGCACGACGAAACCAACGGTCCTTCGCCCGTCCAGGAACAGGTCACGCTGCGCGGCCCTGCCGAACTCGCCGACGCGCTGCCCTATCTGCTGGGCTTTCATCCGACCAACTCGGTTGTAATGGTCGCTCTGCACGGAGTCCGTGGCCGTTTCGGCGGACGCCTCAGGCTCGGTATCCCACGTTCGCCGCAGGAATGGCAGCCGGTCGCCGACCAGCTCGCCGACGGGCTGGTCACCGGTAGCGAGAGCCGAGGCAGGCGGCCGGAGGGCATCATCGTCTTCCTCTGTCAGGACCCGGGCCCGGGGGAGACCCCGGCGGACGTCATGGAGCGGCTTCGTCCGTTCGCGCAGCATCTGCGTACGGCCTGCGGTGCCCGAGACGTGCCTGTTCCCGAAGCCCTCTGTATCTCCGACGGCAGGTTCTTCTCCTACTGCTGCCCCGACACTCGGTGCTGCCCTTCCGACGGGAACGCCATGGCCCTGCCCGGCACTTCGGTGATGGCCGCGGCCGCGGCGTACGCGGGAATCCAGGTGCGAGGATCACTCCAGGAGATGGAGGCCAGGCTCACCCCGTGGCAGCCGCCCCGCACGGCGGCACAGGAACGTGCCCTGGACGAGGCGGCTGGTGCTCTGGTGCCGAGGATCCTGGCCGGTGCCGACCGTGAACAGGTCGGACAGGAGACGCTGGACACTGCCCGGCGACTCGTCCGCCGCATCGGGCGGACGCCGCAGCCGCCGGGCTGGGCAGAGGCCGATACGGCGGACGATGCGCTCATCACCGACGATGAGGCCGCTCTGGTCCTTCTCGGGCTCCAGGACCGAACGACCCGCGACCGTGCCGCCGAGTGGATGGAAGGACCGTCCGCCGCGTCGGTCGTGCGGCTGTGGCGGGCCCTGGCACGCCGCTGTGTCGGCCCGTACGCCGAATACGCCGCGGCCCCACTGACCCTCGCGGGTTGGGTGGCCTGGTCGACGGGTGACGAACCGGGTGCCCGGGTGGCCCTGGGGCGAGCTCTGGCCCTCGACCCCGAGTACATTTTTGCCCGACTGCTTCACCAGGCGTGCAATGAAGGGCTCGACCCCGAGGCACTCCGGCACTGCCTGCGCCGGGAGCGGAGCAGCCGGGTGGCATCGGGTAAGCCGCCCGCGCTCAGCGGCCGGCGTACTTCTCCCAAACCGCCGGGTGCCCGCCAGGACACCCTCCCGGGAACCGACCGGCCGGGGCCGCCCGCCGGGCGCGGTCGGTCGCGCCGCCGCACCGGTCAGCGCGGATCGCGGACTGGGCGATGAGGGGCGGGACACAGGTACGGCCGTGACCCGGCCACGTCCGGCGCCGTTCATCCCGATGGCGGTGCGCGGCGGTCCGCGCCGGGAGCTCCGCCGCAACCGGCCGTAGCGCTCAGGAGGCGGAAGATGGCTCTCAGCGTCCCTTCAGGAACCCGCGGGGCAGCCGGAGACCATTCGGCAGGGCCCGCTCCCGCGGTCATGCCCGCAGGTCCACGCCGGCGAAGTGAACTGCCCTCCGTACACAACGCGTTGATCTGCGTGGGCCTCCCCGGACTGGCCATTTCGCCTGCTCACGGGCAATTGACCGGCCAGGGCTTCGACGGCTACTACCAGTCGGGGCGACGCCTCCTCTCCCGCTGTCATGTTCGGGTGTCCGGGCGTGAACCGGTCGCAGTCCGGGGCGGGTTGATCGGAGCAGGGCGAGCCCGGTTCGTCGCTGTGGTGCGTCTGCCCGGCGCCGTCGGGCCCGATCCCGAGCTGATCGTGGAGCGCCTGCGCTCCGCCGATGGCACGGAGCGGATCACACTGCGCAGTGCCTCGGACCGGACTCTGCGGGTGCCGGTGGAGATCGGGCTCGGTACGGACCTGGCGTTCCTGGGAGCCGTCGCGGCCGGATCTCCGGGGGCGGAACTGCCGGCCAGTGTCCACGGAGCCGGTCTGCGCTGGTCGGGAGAGGGGCGCCATGCCGTTGTCACGGCAGACCCTCCGCCGGAGGATTCGCTGGCCGCCACAGGGCTGCTCAGATGGAAGCTCGAACTGCCGCCGGGAGGTTCCAGGAACATCGAACTCCGGATCCGCGCGGACGCGCCGTCCCGCCCGGCGGGCCCGCTGCTCGGAGGTGTGCTGTCCCCGGCGAGCGCGGACGGCGACGATCCCCGGGCGCAAAAACTGATGCGCACCAGTCTGGAGGATCTGCGGGCGATGCTGGTCCGAGATCCGGGCCACCCCGTCGACATCTACCCGGTGGCGGGCGTGCCATGGCGCTGTGGGTTCGCGCCCGCGGAGATCCTCTGGACCGCCCGGATGACGCTTCCCCTCGGTACCCGTCTTGCCGCCGCCACGCTGCGCAGACTCGCCCGCACACAGCTCGGGGGAGCCGGGCCCGGTGCTGGGCGTATCCCGGGGCCACTCAGGGACGCCGGCCCTCATCTGCCGCCCAGCTGTACAGGGATGGAGGCGACGCTGCTCTTTCCTGTGCTGCTGGCGGAGGCCCGACGCTGGGGGCTGCCCGAGCGGGAGGTGGCAGGGCTGCTCCCCGCGGCAGAGCGCTGTCTCGCGTGGCTCCGCGCGGCGGCGGATGAGGAGTGTCTGCTCGGCGAGCCCGGAGCCGGAGGTTTGCAGCGCGCGGAGACGCAGGCGCATGCCCACCGCGCCGCGGTGCTCGCGGCCGAGCTGCTCGACGAGTGCGGCCGTCCAGGCGCGGACGGCTGGCGCGAGTGGGCCGGCACGCTCCGCAGCCGGTTCCGGCAGACGTTCTGGATCGAGGACCGAACGGGTGGCAGGCCCGCGGCCGCACGTACCCCCGACGGCCAACTGGTTCCGCATCTGGGTGCCGGGACGGCTCATCTTCTTGACACCGGTCTGCTTGGCGGTGGCAGCTTCGCCGAGGGGCTGCTGGACAAGGTGCGGACGGAGCAGGTGGCCAGACTCCTGGGCGGTCCGGCGATGGATTCCGGCTGGGGGCTCCGCAGCCTCGGTGCCAGAGAGCGGGGCCACAATCCGTTCGGGCACCGGGGTGGCGCCGTGCGCGTGCATGAGACGGCTGTCGCGGTAGCTGGGCTGGCCGCCTCGGGATTCGAGAAAGAGGCGTGTTCGTTGCTGGGCGGAGTGCTCGCTGCGGCCGATACCTTCGGCCACCGGCTTCCCGAGATGTATGCCGGCGTGCAGCGGACGGAGGACAGCGTCCCACTCCCGCATCCGGCGGCCTGCCGTCCGGCGGCTGTCTCCGCTGCCGCCGGGATCCAGCTGCTCACGACTCTCGCGGGGATCCGTCCCGATGTTCCGGCAGCAACGGTCGCACTCCGGCCGATGGGCAGCGCCCCACTCGGGGCGATCCAGATGTCAGGGCTGTCGGTGGCTGGAGAGCCCTTCTCCGTGCGTATCAGCAGGCTGGGCCTCGGGATGGTCGAGGAAGCTGCCGCCGGACTCCAGCTGGGGCTGTGAACGGGCTTGAGGAGCGCCGGAGTACGGGTGAATTGGAGAACACTGTGGATACCGAAGGGCGTGTTTATCGTCAGAGAGACGACTATGATCATGGCATGTCGCCCTACGACCCGTCGGCCTTTCCGCCTTTCGCTGTCACCGTCGATCTGGTCGTGCTCACGGTGCGCAGTCATGCGCTGTGCGCACTGGCTGTGCGCCGCGGGGAGGCGCCCTACCAGGGCCGGTGGGCGCTGCCCGGCGGTTTCGTCAAAACGGACGAGGACCTCGGCGCAGCCGCTGCTCGGGAGCTGGCTGAGGAGACCGGGCTGTGCGCCCTCGATCCCTCGGCCCCGGTCCCCGCTCCGGGCAACGGCGCACACCTCGAACAGCTGGGCACCTACGGCGACCCGAAGCGCGACCCTCGCATGAGGGTCGTCAGTGTGGCCCATCTGGCACTCGCGCCCGACTTGCCCGCGCCCCGCGCCGGTGGCGACGCCCACAGTGCCCGGTGGGCTCCCGTCGAGGTCCTGCTGGGTCAGCAGGGAGCCGTCGTCAGGGCTGCCGAGCCACCCGAGCTCCTTGCCTTCGATCACGCGCGGATTCTCGCGGACGGTGTGGAGAGAGCCCGGTCGAAGATCGAGTACTCCTCGCTGGCCACCGCCTTCTGCCCTCAGGAGTTCACGGTCGGCGAGCTCCGCCGGGTGTACGAGGCGGTGTGGGGCGTGGTCCTCGATCCCCGTAATTTCCACCGCAAGGTCACCGGTACACCGGGCTTCCTCGTTCCCTCGGGCGGCACCACGACCCGCCAGGGCGGTCGCCCCGCGCAATTGTTCAGAGCGGGAGGTGCGACGCTGCTCAACCCCCCGATGCTCCGCCCCGAGGTCTGAGAACTACTGCCACGCTGCACCAAAAGTCCGAAAAGTCGCGTTATCTTGCTTCGGTAGCCGCCCATGCCGCCCGGCGGCCCTGCTACCCGCGGGAGAAAGCGATGCTCCAGGCCGTCGGACTCACCAGCCACCCCCGCCGGGATCTGCCACCCGCGGTGGACGATCTGACCTTCGAGGCCGAACCCGGGCAGATCACGGCACTACTCGGCGCCCAGGGCGCCGGTAAGACCACCGCCCTGCGGCTGATGCTCGAACTGGACCACGGGCGTGGCGTCACCTACTTCCGGGGTCTTCCGCTGCACCGGATCGCCCGCCCGGCCGCCGAAGTGGGAACCCTGCTCGGTGATGTGCCCGGGAACCCCACGCGTACCGTGCGCGGACAGCTGCGCATGCTCTGTGCTGTGACGGGGATGCCGGCCTCGCGCGCCGACGAACTGCTCGAAGGCGTGGATCTCGTCAGCCTCGCGGATCAGCGGCTCGGCTCGCTCTCTCACGGGATGGACCGCAGGCTCGGCCTCGCGGTCGCCCTGCTCGCCGACCCGCAGACGCTTGTCCTGGACGAACCCACCGAAGGACTCTCGCCACGCGACAGCAGTTGGCTCTTCGGCGTGCTCCGCGACCACGCGGCCCAGGGCGGCACTGTTCTGTACACCACGAGCGACCCCAAGGCGGCGGCCCGCACGGCCGATCATGTCGTCACCATCGACGCCGGACGGCTGGCGGCGGACCAGGAGGGCGCAGAGTTCGCCCGCACCCGGCTCCGCCCCCGGGTCGCCGTACGTACACCTCACCCGGCACGCCTTGCCGGACTGCTCGGCCGTGAGGCCCGCGAGGGGCACCGCTCGGTGGAAGTTGTGATGGAGGGCGGCAGCAGGCTCTCCGTCTACGGCAGCAGTTGCGCCGAGGTCGGTGAGGCGGCGTTTCGGAACGGCGTCCTGATCCACCAGCTCGCCGACGAGACCGGCGACATGGGCCCGACGGGTGAGGCCGGCGCTCTGACTCCCGGCACGTCCGGCTCCGAGCCCGAACCCTCCGAGTCCCGAACCTTCCACTCCGAAGCGCCCGGCCCCGATGGACCCCCCTACGGTGGATCCGATCGCGGGCCCTTCGGCTCCGCGGGTCCCGCTGCCGACGCCCCCGTACTCGCGGCCCGGTCCGCACTCCCGGAGCTCCAGTCGCTGATCGCGGCGCGATCCGAACTCTCCGAGCAGCAGCCGGTGATCACTCCGCTCCCGGCCAGGGGGCCGTGCAGGCCGCTCCGTTACGAGCTGCGGCGAGTCTTCGGCGTCCGGACGGCTCTTCTCGTCGTGAGCGTCATCCTCCCCCTCTCCATCGCGCTGTCCGTCGCACTCGCCAGGACCGGGCAGACGCCGCTCTCCCATCTGCTGATGGCGTGGCCCGATCTGCTTCCGCTGCCGCCCGCGGCCTTCGCGGCGGGACTGCTGGGCGCTCTCGCGTTCGGCGACGAATTCCGGTACCCGGCGCTGGCTGTGGGCCGCGGTGGTGTCTCTGGGCGGTTCGGCCTGCTGGTCGCCAAACTCGCAGTATCGGGTGCGACGGCCCTCCTGCTGGCCCTGCTCACGGCCGTGGTCGACGCAGGGGCCCTCCGGCTGGTGTACGGCGGCGTCTTGGGTGGTATCCCACAGAACTGGCCTTCGCTGGTCGTGGGTTGGTCGGGTCTGACGGTCGGCTGCGCATGGGCGGGGCTGCTGGGTGCGGGCGTCTTCAGGAGTACGACCGCGGGGCTGGCCGCCGTGCTGTCGGTACCGGTCGCCGTCGTGCCGCTGGTGCAGGCGGCCCTGGCGGCACCAGCCGCCCGCTCGGTCGCGGGGCTCCCCGCCAGGCTCCGCGAACTCGCGTGGGTGTGGCCCCACGAGACGGACCGCTGGCTGATCGCGGCTCTCCGCCTCCTGTCGCAGCCCGTCGGCGTGGCCCTCGCGCTGTCGCTCGCGGCCCTCCTGTGCGCGTATCTGTTCACCGGCCTTCGGGGCAGGGCCCGTTGGTGACCGTCCAGGCCCGCTTGATGGCGCCTTGCACGCAACTCCTAGGGGAATGCCCGGGTTCTTTCCGATAAGGCGTCAATTGCAGGGAGGCCGATGATCACCCTTTCGTGTGCTTTTCACCAAAGACCTCAAGGGGGGCCCGAGGCGCGCCGACAAAGGATGCGTGACTACCCTTGCGCACTCCATGATGACCACCGCCCGCTCTGCCGAGTCCGGCCTCGCAGGCTCGGGTGAACTCGACCGCTATCCGTACGCAGAGGCGCCCGGCGCCGGCCGTGCCGGAGCCCCTTCCTGGGGCGGCGACGCCGAGATGGGCAGGGCGGGCCGACGGGCGACGGGCAGTCGCGGCCGCGGTCTGCACGGTCAGCTGGTTCAGCAGCTCGGCCAGATGATTGTCTCCGGCGACCTCGGTGCCGACCGTCCGCTGGTTCCCGAGGAGATCGGACAGCGCTTCGAGGTGTCCCGCACGGTCGTGCGGGAGTCCTTGCGCGTCCTTGAGGCCAAGGGCCTGGTCAGCGCCCGTCCCAATGTCGGTACCCGGGTCCGCCCGGTCAGCGACTGGAATCTGCTGGACCCGGACATCATCGAATGGCGGGCATTCGGGCCGCAGCGTGACGACCAGCGACGGGAGCTGAGCGAGCTGCGCTGGACGATCGAGCCGCTGGCCGCGCGCCTGGCTGCCGGGCATGGGCGTGAGGACATGCAGCAGCGTCTCGCGGACATGGTCGAAATCATGAGCCACGCTCTGGCTCAGGGTGACGGGGTCACCTTTTCCCGTGCCGATGCCGAGTTCCACGCCCTGCTGATCCAGCTCGCGGGCAATCGCATGCTGGAGCACCTCTCGGGCATCGTCTCGGGCGCCCTCCAGGTATCGGGTGGCCCCGTCACGGGGTGTGACCGTCCCACCGAGATCTCTCTCGTCCACCACGCACGTATCGCCGACGCGCTCGCCGCGAACGACCCGCAGGCCGCGGAGGCGGCCATGCGTCAACTGCTGACCGTCCACCCGGAGGTGGAGCGCGTCGTTCCCGCGCCGCGCGTGCACTGATCGCGCGGCGCGGCCGGGGTGCGGGGGCCGAACCGGTGTCGCCGGATCCCAGGGGGGTCCGGCGGCGTAATTATGGGTAAGCGTCCCTTGGGGAGCCGTATGTCGCGAATAAGGTGTGACTCGGGCCACGCGGATTGGGCGTAACACTCTTTGAGGCAGCGCGATGACCTAAGAGGTGGTAGCCGAAGAGGGAATGCAGGCGTCGTTGGCGGCGCTGTACAGCTCCGAAGCTCAGCCCGCGCCGTCGGTACATCCCCAGCCGGCGGTCGTCGGTTCCAGGCCCCTCAAGGGCGGAGCCGGAAGCCGTTTCCATCGTTTCGAGAGGTTGTTCGTGTCGGCCAGCACATCCCGTACTCTCCCGCCGGAGATCGCCGAGTCCGAGTCTGTCATGGCGCTCATCGAGCGGGGAAAGGCTGATGGGCAGATCGCCGGCGACGATGTACGCCGGGCCTTCGAGGCTGACCAGATTCCGGCCACCCAGTGGAAGAACGTTCTGCGCAGCCTCAACCAGATCCTCGAGGAAGAGGGTGTGACTCTGATGGTCAGTGCCGCGGAGTCGCCGAAGCGCCCCCGCAAGAGCGTCGCAGCGAAGAGCCCGGTGAAGCGGACCGCCACCAGGACCGTCGCGGTCAAGACGACCGCGGCGAGGACTGTGGCGGCCACTGCCGCTCCTTCTGCCGACAGTGTGGACGCTGTGGCTGACGACGCCGAGCCCGCGAAGAAGGCCGCTGCCAAGAAGACGGCTGCCAAGAAGACCGCCGCGAAGAAGACGGCAGTCAAGAAGACCGCGGCCAAGAAGACCGCCTCCAAGAAGGATGCCGACGAGCTCCACGACGGCGACGAGGCCGCCGAGGAGGCCCCGGTCGCCAAGGCCGGCGAGGAGGAGGAAGAGGGCGGCGAGGCCAAGGGCTTCGTCCTCTCCGACGACGACGAGGACGACGCGCCCGCGCAGCAGGTCGCCGTCGCCGGTGCCACTGCGGACCCCGTCAAGGACTATCTGAAGCAGATCGGCAAGGTCCCGCTCCTCAACGCGGAGCAGGAGGTGGAGCTCGCCAAGCGCATCGAGGCCGGCCTCTTCGCCGAGGACAAGCTGGCCAACGCCGACAAGCTCGCGCCGAAGCTCAAGCGTGAGCTGGAGATCATCGCGGAGGACGGCCGCCGGGCCAAGAACCACCTGCTCGAGGCCAACCTCCGTCTGGTCGTCTCGCTCGCCAAGCGCTACACGGGCCGCGGCATGCTCTTCCTGGACCTGATCCAGGAGGGCAACCTCGGTCTGATCCGCGCGGTCGAGAAGTTCGACTACACCAAGGGCTACAAGTTCTCCACGTACGCCACCTGGTGGATCCGGCAGGCGATCACCCGGGCCATGGCCGACCAGGCCCGCACCATCCGTATCCCGGTGCACATGGTCGAGGTCATCAACAAGCTCGCGCGCGTCCAGCGCCAGATGCTCCAGGACCTGGGCCGTGAGCCCACCCCGGAGGAGCTGGCGAAGGAGCTCGACATGACCCCTGAGAAGGTCATCGAGGTCCAGAAGTACGGCCGTGAGCCGATCTCCCTGCACACTCCGCTGGGCGAGGACGGCGACAGCGAGTTCGGTGACCTCATCGAGGACTCCGAGGCGGTCGTCCCGGCCGACGCGGTCAGCTTCACGCTCCTCCAGGAACAGCTGCACTCGGTCCTGGACACGCTGTCCGAGCGGGAGGCCGGCGTGGTCTCCATGCGCTTCGGTCTCACCGACGGTCAGCCGAAGACGCTGGACGAGATCGGCAAGGTCTACGGCGTGACGCGTGAGCGCATTCGCCAGATCGAGTCGAAGACCATGTCAAAGCTGCGCCACCCGTCGCGTTCACAGGTACTGCGCGACTACCTCGACTAGTCCGCCGGTTCGTCAGTCCGCCACAGGACGCACCGAAGCGGGTCCGTGTCTCTCCGTAACGAGAGATACGGACCCGCTTCTCGTTTCCGGTGTGGGTGTATGCGCCACGAGACTGATTCACTCTGAGTGAGACAAGTTCACTGGAGAGTCAGGAAGTCGTATGTGTCGTCCTATCGTCCGAGCGCTGACCGGCGTGCTGGCGCTGACCGTGACAGCACTGCTGCTGGGCGTGCCAGGTCCCGCGTCCGCTGCTGCGGTGGCAGTGATCGGCGGCCAGGGGGTGTCCGTGACCGACAGTCCCTGGGTGGTCGCGGTATCCAGCCGTGAGCGCTTCGGAGGAGGTCGTGCGGGCCAGTTCTGCGGGGGAGTGGTGGTGTCGCCGCGGGCGGTCGTGACGGCGGCCCACTGTCTGAGTCAGGAAGTCCTCGGGGCCCCGCTGGGCCAAGTGCATGATCTGTCGGTCGTCGCGGGCCGCAGCGACCTGCGTACATCGGCCGGCCGCGAGATCCGTGTGCGGTCGACCTGGACCGACCCACGGTACGACCGGGTCAGCAATGCGGCAGATCTAGCCGTGCTGCGGCTTTCCCAAGCGCTGCCGCCCTCGTATGCGATGGGAATCGCCGAGCCGCACGACCCGGCCGAGGAACCCGGCACGGATGCGACCGTCTACGGCTGGGGAGACACGGCCGGCACGGGGAACTACCCGTCGGGGCTGCACGCCACCCGGGTCTCCGTACTGCCGGACGCGCAGTGCGCGTCCGCTTACCCTGGGGCGTCGAGCGGTACTTTCCAGCCGGGGACCATGCTGTGCGCCGGTGAGCCCCAGGGTGGTCATGATGCGTGTCAGGGCGACAGCGGAGGGCCGCTGGTCGCTCGGGGACGACTCATCGGTCTGGTCTCGTGGGGAGCGGGCTGCGGGCGGGCGCAGAGCCCCGGTGTCTATACGCGGATGTCCGCGATGACTCAGGCCGTGGCGTCGCACAGCTGAAGGAAGGCCCTGGCGGTGACCGTGGCTGCGTGCGGGCCGCTCAGGTGCCGGGGTTGCACCGTTGAAGGGCTCCGGCGCCGCACATGACGCATCAGGGCCCAGCTGAGCCCTCGGCGTCGGCGCCTCCCGGGTCCGGGCATGAGAACGGGCGGCCGCTCCTGTGGGTTGCAGGCGGGGCCGCCCGTCGACCGGGCTGATACCGGTCCTTGGCTCGTCGTGGGTGCGAGGTGTCAGCGGTCCTCTTCTTCGGAATGGCTCGGGACGGCCGTCAGGCGATCCGTCTCATCCTGGATGTCCGCGGCGATCTTCTTGAGTTCTGGCTCGAACTTGCGACCGTGGTGGGCGCAGAAGAGCAGTTCGCCGCCGCTGGTGAGGACAACGCGCAGGTATGCCTGGGCGCCGCATCGGTCGCAGCGGTCAGCGGCCGTCAGCGGGCTCGCGGGGGTCAGAACAGTAGTCACGTCGCCTCTTCTCTAGCTCGACGAGCTGTCGTACCAGGGTCAACATCCAACCAGGCCCAAAACGTTCCCGCTCGTGGCTTTTCCTTGAAACTTTTTGTCAAGGTGGCTGTCTGCTGCCGGTTGGCGGCGAATAAGCCGTATTGCGGTGGCTTTACGGTTTCGCATTGCTTGTCTTCGGTTGATCCTCCCGACTGGCTGCCGGTTGTTGATGAGGACGTGCCCGGAGCCTAAATGGTTCATGCCTGGAAGGGAACGTGATGTGTGCTTCACTCCATCGAGCTATCGAACAGGTGTACGGTGCGGGTTTGGCGCCCTGTCTCTTCTAGGGTGGCGTAACAACGGCTCTACCAGGGCTCGGTAGGCTCTGACAGGCGACCGACGCCCTGGCCTTACCCAATGGGCCCCAAAATAAATTCAGCGAGGAGCGAACCGCGTGACCGCCGATACGTCCGTGCCTTCCACTGCGCTGCTGAGCGGTGCAGACCGTGACGGCTCCAACTACACCGCGCGGCACCTGCTCGTACTCGAAGGGCTCGAAGCGGTCCGGAAGCGGCCCGGGATGTACATCGGGTCCACCGACAGCCGCGGTCTGATGCACTGCCTCTGGGAGATCATCGACAACTCCGTCGACGAGGCTCTCGGCGGCTACTGCGACCACATCGATGTGATCCTCCACGAGGACGGCTCCGTCGAGGTCCGGGACAACGGCCGTGGGATCCCGGTCGACGTCGAGCCCAAGACCGGGCTCTCGGGCATCGAGGTCGTGATGACCAAGCTGCACGCGGGCGGAAAGTTCGGCGGCGGTTCGTACGCGGCCTCCGGTGGGCTGCACGGCGTCGGCGCCTCCGTCGTCAACGCCCTCTCCGCCCGGCTGGACGTCGAGGTCGACCGGAACAGCGCCACCCACTCCATCAGCTTCCGCCGCGGCGTCCCCGGCATCTTCACCGAGACGGGCCCCGACAGCCCCTTCGACCCGGCCAACGGGCTGCTCAAGGGCAAGCGCGTACCCAAGGCCAGGACGGGTACCCGTGTCCGGTACTGGGCGGACCGCCAGATCTTCCTCAAGGACGCCAAGCTGTCCCTGGACCACCTGTACCAGCGGGCCCGCCAGACGGCGTTCCTGGTACCCGGGCTGACTCTCGTGGTGCGCGACGAGCGCGGCCTCGACGGCGCGGGCAAGACCGAGGAGACGTTCCGCTTCGACGGGGGCATCAGCGAATTCTGTGAGTACCTCGCCCAGGACAAGGCCGTCTGCGATGTGCAGCGACTGTCCGGGCAGGGCACCTTCAAGGAGACCGTCCCGGTCCTGGACGACCGCGGCCACATGACCCCGACCGAGGTCACCCGTGATCTCGGCGTGGACATCGCGCTCCGCTGGGGTACCGGCTACGACACCACGGTCAAGTCCTTCGTCAACATCATCGCGACGCCAAAGGGCGGCACGCACGTGTCGGGCTTCGAGCGCTCACTGACCAGGACGGTCAATGAGGTGCTGCGCTCGGCGAAGCTCCTGCGGGTCGCCGAGGACGACGTGGTGAAGGACGACGCGCTGGAAGGGCTGACCGCCGTGGTCACCGTGCGCCTCGCCGAGCCGCAGTTCGAGGGCCAGACCAAGGAGGTGCTCGGCACGTCTGCGGCCAACCGGATCGTGTCCAACGTCGTCGCCAAGGAGCTCAAGGCCTTCCTGACCTCCACCAAGCGCGATTCCAAGGCGCAGGCCCGGGCGGTGCTGGAGAAGGCCGTCGCCGCGGCCCGTACCCGGATCGCGGCCCGCCAGCACAAGGACGCCCAGCGCCGTAAGACCGCCCTGGAGTCCTCGTCGCTGCCGGCCAAGCTCGCCGACTGCCGCAGTGACGACGTGGGGCGCAGCGAGCTCTTCATCGTAGAGGGGGACTCCGCGCTCGGTACGGCCAAGCTCGCCCGGAATTCGGAGTTCCAGGCGCTGCTGCCCATCCGGGGCAAGATCCTTAATGTCCAGAAAGCGTCGGTCTCGGACATGCTGAAGAACGCCGAGTGCGGCGCCATCATCCAGGTCATAGGAGCGGGCTCCGGACGGACCTTCGACATCGACGCGGCGCGGTACGGCAAGATCGTGCTGCTGGTCGATGCCGATGTGGACGGCGCGCACATCCGCATCCTCCTGCTCACGCTCTTCCAGCGGTACATGCGGCCGATGGTGGAGGCGGGCCGGGTCTTCGCCGCTGTACCGCCGCTGCACCGCATCGAGCTGGTCCAGCCCAAGAAGGGCCAGGACAAGTACGTCTACACGTACTCCGACAACGAGCTGCGGCAGAAGCTGCTGGAATTCCAGCGCAAGAACGTCCGCTTCAAGGACTCGATTCAGCGCTACAAGGGGCTGGGCGAGATGGACGCCGATCAGCTGGCGGAGACCACCATGGACCCGCGGTTCCGTACTCTGCGGCGGATCAACATCGGCGACCTGGAATCGTCGGAGGAGGTCTTCGACCTGCTGATGGGCAACGAGGTCGCGCCCCGCAAGGAGTTCATCACCAGCTCGGCCGCGACGCTGGACCGCTCGCGGATCGACGCCTGAGCCACCGGCCGGCGCTGAGCCACCGGCCGGCGCTGAGTCACCGGCTGCTTGGAGTCGCCGACCGGCTCTGCTCCACCCACGGGGTCTCCACCCGTGGGTGGAGCCGCAAACTCCACCCGGAGTCCACCTCTGCTCCGATCTGCTGACCCGCGCGTTTCCGTAGCGTCGAAGACGTCAACCTTCCCCGCTCGCCGGAGGCCCCCATGTCAGCGTCCACGCTCACCGACGTCGCGGTGGCTGTCGCAGTCATCGCCCTGGTGCTCGTGCGGCAGTTCCGCCCGCAGCAGGTCAATCACGACAGGCGCTGGTGGCTGCTGCCCGCCATCCTGGTCTTCGTCGCCCTGCGCCAGCACGGTCTGCTCGACGCGCATCACCCCACTCTGTCCGTCCTGGTGATCGGGGCCGAACTGCTGACCGGCCTTGTGATGGGCGCGGGCTGGGCCTGGACCACCAAGGTGTGGAGTGAGCCGGACGGATCGGTCTGGACCAGGGGTACCAAGGCCACGGCGGCCGTCTGGATAGTGGGACTGATCCTCAGGTTCGGGGTGGCGGGTCTTGGCGCGCTGGCCGGAGTGAGCCTCGGGACCGGGGCGATGCTGCTCGCGCTGGCGTCCTCCCTGCTGGTACGGGCAGGGGTGCTCGCATGGCGGGCCGGGCGAATACACCCGTCGTACGGCGTCCCTGCCGCAGCAACAGCTGGAGGGGCAAGGAGGGAACGCGTATGACGCCGGGCGCCTGGACGAGCTGGCCCTCCCGGGAGGCCCTTTCCCGGGTCGACCTGACCAGTACCCGGCGCTCGCTCACCTGGGCCGTGCGGTGCATCGCTCTGGGCGCACTCCTGTGGAGCACCTTCGCGAAGGCGGGCGACGACGCCGGGGTGCTGGCCGCCGCTGTGTCCGGGGTCGCTGTCTGCGTGGCGGCGGCCTGGGCCTTCTTCCGGACCAGCCTGGAGCACCGCTTGTGGCCGTCTGTGGCGCTGCTGGCGGTTCTGCTGGGCGTCGCCCTCCTGGCGCAGCAGGCGGGGTTCTCCGCTCCTGCCGCTGTCCTCTGGTGCGGCTGCGCCGTCACCGCGATGGAGCGGCTGCCGCTCGCGGCGGCCCTGCCCTGCACGGCTGCCGCCCTCGGTGCCTACGCCCTGCTCAGCGACGACCGGCGGCTGACGATCGCCGCGACCACCGTTGGGCTGGCTCTTGTCGGCTACGTGATGCGGCTCGACGCGGAGGCCAGAGGCAGCGCTCAGCGGCTGCTGGTGCAGGAGCGCGCGGCCCTGGCGGCCGAGGCGGAGTCCGCGGCGCTGGCCGAGCGCTCCCGTATCGCCCGGGAGATCCACGATGTTCTCGCCCACAGTCTTTCCGCGCAGATGGTGCATCTGGAGGCGGCCAGGTTGCTGATCGAGCGGGACGCGGGGCGGGATCAGATCCTGGAGCGGGTGGTGGCGGCGCGCGGGATGGCCCGTGAGGGGCTCGTCGAGACCCGGCAGGCGCTATCGGCACTGCGTGGTGAGATGACGCCGGTGGAGGAGTTCCTGGAGGAGGTGGCGGGCAACTCGCGGCTCGCTGTGACGGGGTGCCGCAGACAGCTGCCGGCCGAAGCCTCGCAGACCGTGCGGCGGGTGGCGCAGGAGGCGATGACAAATGTGCGCAAGCACGCTCCGGGCGCCGAGGTCCGGCTGCGGCTGGAGTATCTGCCGGACGAAATCACCCTGGAAGTACGGGACTCGGGCTCCGGGAAAGCGGTCGATGAGCTCGCTGTCAGTGGCTCGGGATACGGTTTGGTCGGAATGCGGGAGCGTGCCGAGCTGCTCGGCGGGACGCTGGAGGCTGGACCCGACGAGGAGGGCTTCTTGGTACGGCTGAGGGTGCCGGCATGACGGCCCGCGTTGTGGTGGCCGACGACCAGTCCGTCGTGCGTGAGGGCATCGTGATGCTGCTGGGGCTGCTGCCCGGGGTCGAGGTCGTCGGAGCGGCGAGGGATGGGGAGGAGGCCGTCGCGCTCGTAGGTGAACACGACCCCGACGTGGTCCTGATGGATCTGCGGATGCCCCGCTGCGGCGGGGTGGAGGCGACCCGTCGTATCCGCGAGCAGTATCCGTCCACTCAGGTCGTGGTGCTCACCACGTTCTCCGACGACGACTCGCTCTTTCCCGCGCTGCAGGCCGGGGCGCGCGGGTACCTCACCAAGGACGCGGGCGGCGAAGAGATCGTCCGCGCCATCGAGGACGTCATGGCCGGACAGGCCGGGCTGTCGCCGAGTGTGCAGCGGCTGCTCGTGGAGCGGGTCACCGCACCGCCCTCGCCGGCCCCGCGGACCGCCGTGGAGCTGCCCGACGGCCTCACCCCCCGGGAGGCCGAGACCCTGGCCCTTATCGCCGAAGGGCTCTCCAATTCGGAGATCTCCCGCTCACTGCACATCTCGCCTGCCACCGTGAAGACGCATATCAACAATCTCTTCGCCAAGACCGGGATACGGGACCGGGCGCAGGCCGTGCGCTATGCCTACCGGCACGGTCTTGCCCTGCCGCCGGGCCCGTCCATCACCTAGTCCGTCGCCCGGTCCATCACCCAAAGGGGTGAAGAGGGGACGATAAGGGTCCAGATGCCCTCCGAAATACCCATCCTTGGGCACGCGGCTGAAGCGGCCACGCACAGGGAGAGGGTGTTCGGTGGAGAAGGACGACGGGCTCGACGCCGCTGAGGTGCGGTTGGACGACCCCTGGTACGACGCGTTGGCCTCTGGCTGGGGCGAGTTGGACGGCACCGGTGTTCCCGCGGCCGTACCGGCGCAGGCCGCCCCGGGGCGGGGACGCAGCGCGGCCGACATCTATCTGGAAGTGCAGAGCAGCGCCGCCTTCCAGGAAGTGCGCAGCCGCTACCGGAGGTTCGTCGCCCCCGCGGTGTGCGCGTTCTTCGCCTGGTACCTCGCGTATGTCGTCATGGCCACGGCCGCACCCGGTCTCATGGCGCGCCCGGTGGCCGGAGCGGTGAATGTGGCGATGCTGGCGGGGCTCGGGCAGTTCCTCTCCACCTTCATGCTCACCTGGGCCTACACCCGTCACGCGCGGCTGCGCCGCGACCGGGCGGCACTCGATCTCCGCTGGGACACACAGGAATTGACACGAGGGATCAGCCGTTGAGCAGCCACGTGATCACCACGGAGCACCAGACCCTGGCACTGCTGCTGTTCAGCGTCTTTGTCGCGGCAACTCTCGCGATCACGACCTGGGTGAGCCGTAACCGGCACGGTTCGGCAGAGGAGTTCTACGTCGGCGGGCGCCTCTTCTCCCCGATGGAGAACGGTTTCGCCATCGCCGGCGACTACATGTCGGCGGCGTCCTTCCTCGGTATCTCCGGGCTGATCGCGCTCTTCGGTTACGACGGCATGCTCTACTCGGTCGGCTTCCTCGTCGCCTGGCTGGTCGTTCTGCTTCTGGTGGCCGAACTGGTGCGTAACTGCGGCCGGTTCACGCTGGCCGATGTCGTGGCGGCCCGGATGAGTGAACACCCGGTGCGGATCGCGGTGGGCTCGTCGTCCGTCACGGTGTCGGTGCTCTATCTGGTGGCGCAGATGGTCGGCGCGGGGAGCCTCGTATCGCTCCTCCTGGGCGGGAACAGCGGCGCAGCTCAGACCTGGGCCGTGATCGGCGTCGGGGCGCTGATGGTGATCTATGTGACGCTCGGCGGGATGCGGGCCACCACCTGGATCCAGATCGTGAAAGCCGTCCTGCTGATGACAGGATCGATCCTGCTCACGGTTCTCGTCCTGGTGCGCTTCCACGGAGACTTCAACCAGCTGCTCAACTCCGCCGCGCACCGCAGCGGCCACGGCATGAAGTTCCTGGCCCCCGGACTCAAGTACGGCGGTGACTGGACCTCCCGCATCGACTTCATCAGCCTCGGTCTGGCCCTGGTACTCGGAACGGCCGGGCTGCCGCACATCCTGTCGCGCTTCTACACCGTGCCCACTGCCCGCGCAGCCCGCCGCTCCGTCGTCTGGTCGATCGGGCTCATCGGCGGCTTCTACCTGATGACGATCGTGCTCGGCTTCGGTGCGGCCGCGCTCGTCGGCTCCGACCAGGTACGGGCGTCGAACCCGGCGGGGAACACCGCGGTACCGCTGCTCGCTCTGGAGGTCGGCGGTGGAGCGGGCTCCACCGGAGGGACGGTCCTCTTCGCCGTGGTCGCCGCCGTCGCCTTCGCCACCATCCTCGCCGTCGTCGCAGGGATCACGCTGGCCTCGTCGGCCTCCGTCGCCCACGACCTCTACGCGACCCTCAGACGCGGCAGTGCCAAGCAGCGGAGCGAGGTGGCCGTCGCCCGGGTCGCGGCGGCCGGAATCGGCGCCGTGGCCATCGGACTCAGCCTGCTGGCTAAGGATCTGAACGTCGCGTTCCTGGTCGGGCTGGCCTTCGCCGTCGCGGCGTCGGCCAATCTCCCGGTGCTGCTCTTCTCGCTGTTCTGGCGGAACTTCACCACGCGCGGCGCGGTCTGGTCGGTGTATGGGGGACTCATCCCCGCGGTCGTCCTGGTGGTCCTCTCGCCGGTCGTCTCCGGGAGCCCCACCTCGCTCTTCCCCGGCATGGACTTCCAGTTCTTCCCCCTGGAGAATCCTGGCCTGCTCTCCATCCCCCTCGGTTTCCTCGCGGGATGGCTCGGTACGGTCACCTCGCCCGAACCGCCGGACGCCGCCCGGCACGCCGAGGCGGAAGTGCGGTCACTCACCGGTGCCGGGGCCGTCTGATACCGGTGCGGCCCAGGCGTAGCGATGCTCGGGCCGGCCCGTGTCTCCGTACTTGAGGGTCAGTCTGAGCCGCCCCGTCTGCTCCAGCTGACGCAGGTAGCGCTGCGCCGTGGAGCGGCTCAGCCCCGTCCGCGCGGCGACCTGGTGCGCCGACAGCGGTTGCCTGGCGCCCGTCAGGACCTCGCGGATCAGGTCGGATGTCGGTACGGAGTGCCCGCTCGGCAGTCCCGAGGACGCGGCGGGCCCGGTGGTCCGCAGCGCGCCGAAGATCCGGTCGACCTGTTCCTGTCCGGCACACTGCCCGCTGCCCCCGACGCGGCTCACGGTGCGCCGCAGCGCCGCGTAGCCCTCAAGCCGGGAACGTAGGACCGAGAAGGTGAACGGCTTGACCAGGTAGTGCAGGGCGCCATGGCGCATGGCGGCCTGCACGGTCGCCACATCACCGGCCGCTGTCACCATGATCACGTCGGTGTGGTGGCCCAGTTCCCGCATCCGCCGGACCAGTGAGAGCCCCGTCTCGTCCGGGAGGTAGTGGTCGAGCAGGACCAGATCGATGCGTTCGCGTTCCAGCGCTGCCATGGCCTGGGCGGCGCTGTGCGCATGGGCCGCGACGCGGAATCCGGGAACCTTCCCCACGTACGCAGCGTTGATCTCAGCGACACGGAAGTCGTCATCGACCACCAGGACATCAATCATCGGGCTGCTCTCTGTCATTACCGGTGTCATTACCGGTCTGAGACGTTCTTGTTAACCACGTAGTTGTAGCGCGCGCAAAACGAGCACAACAGTCTCTTGCAGGCAGAAGACTGCCTTGCGCCCACAAGGCTGCCGCTGTGCTGTGTGCCACATCTACCGTCCCGGTTCATGAGCACAGACACGAGCCCCGCCATTGAGCTGCGGGGCGCCAGCAAAGTGTTCCGGACCCCGTCGGGGGTGCCGCACACCGCGGTGCGGGACTTGGATCTCACCGTGGGGCGCGGTGAGTTCGTCGCGGTCGTCGGCCCCACGGGCTGCGGCAAGTCGACCACGCTGACCCTGGTCAGCGGCCTGGAGGAGCCCACCGAGGGCGAGGTGCTGGTGGCCGGTGAGCCGGTCCGTGGCATCGGCGACAAGGTCGGATTCGTCTTCCAGCAGGACGCCTGCTTCCCCTGGCGGACTGTCCTGTCCAATGTGATGGCGGGCCCGCGCTTCCGCGGCGCTCCGAAGGCCGAGGCCAAGGAGAAGGCCCGGGAGTGGCTGGCCCGCGTCGGCCTCGCCTCGTTCGAGGACCGCTACCCGCACCAGCTCTCCGGGGGCCAGCGCAAGCGGGTCGCGCTCGCCGCGACCTTTGTCAACGACCCCGAGATCCTGCTGATGGACGAGCCGTTCTCCGCGCTCGACGTCCAAACCAGGGCGCTGATGTCCGACGAACTCCTCGAACTCTGCGCGGGCACGGGCACTTCGGTCGTCTTCGTCACACACGACCTGGAGGAGTCCATCGCCCTCGCCGACCGGGTGGTGGTGATGACGGCCGGCCCGGCGACCGTCAAACAGGTCTTCGAGATCGACCTGCCCAGGCCCCGCAAGGTCGAGGCCGTGCGGCTCGAACCACGGTTCATCGAGATCTACCGCGAGATCTGGGCCTCGCTGGGCGAGGAAGTCCGTATCACCCGTGAGCGAGGTGCCGCTGATGCCGCCTGAGACGGAGCCCGTGCCGGGCGCCACCACCACCCTGTCGTCCGTCGGCCCGGCGGTCACCCCCGACAAGAGGACCGGCCGGACCGAGGAGCGTCAGCGGGCCGCACGCAACCGCCGTGCGGTGGTGTACGTGAGCCGTGCGCTGCTGCTCATCGCGGTGGTCGCCCTCTGGGAGATACTGGCCCGCGCCAAGGTGATCGACCCCTTCAACTTCTCGATGCCGTCGAAGATCTGGGACCAGATACGGGAGTGGGCGCTGCACGGCACTGCCCAGGGATCTCTCTGGGAACAGATCTGGTACACGATGTACGAGGCGCTGTTCGGCTGGGTGATCGGTGTCGTCTCCGGTGTGGTCCTGGGCATCACCCTCGGCCGCATCCGGTTCCTCTCCGATGTGCTCGGCCCGTACATCAAGGTCCTCAACGCCATTCCGCGTATCGTGCTGGCGCCGGTCTTCCTCATCTGGTTCGGGCTCGGGCCGGCCTCGAAGGTCGCCTCCGCCGTCGTGCTGGTCTTCTTCCCCGTCTTCTTCAACGCCTTCCAGGGCGCCAGGGAGGTCGACCGCAACCTGGTCGCCAACGCCAGGATCCTCGGCGCGAGCAACCGGCGTGTCACCTTCCAGGTGGTCATTCCCTCCGCCACCTCCTGGATCTTCACCAGCCTTCATGTCAGCTTCGGCTTCGCCCTCATCGGCGCGATCGTCGGTGAGTACATCGGCGCGACCAAGGGCCTCGGACTGCTGGTGTCCGCCTCCCAGGGAACCTTCAACGCCGCCGGTGTGTACGCGGCGATGGTGATCCTCGCGATCGTCGCCCTGATCACCGAAGGCCTGCTCACCTTCGCCGAACGGCGGCTGTTCAGGTGGCGGCCGGTGGAGGCCGGGAGCGAGCGCTGAGGGCGCGGCGCCACCGGCTGCTTGCGGACCCGGCACCTCCGGAACAGCACCCGGCCCTGGATCTCCCGGTCATCCGTTACAGAGCGATTCCATACAGAGCAACTCCATACAGAGCGATCTCGCGCCAAGCAATTCCGTACGAATCACAGGGACGTGATGAAGATGAACATGCGCAGCATCAGCAGAGTTTCGGCAGTCGCGGTGACAGGTGTGCTCGCGCTGACCGCGCTCACCGGCTGCGGCGGCGGCTCCCCGAGTGAGGGCAAGGACGCCGGCAAGATCAAGATCATGGTGGGCGGCCTGGACAAGGTCATCTATCTGCCTGCGATGCTCACCCAGCGGCTCGGATACTTCAAGGACGAGGGCCTCGACGTCTCGCTGCTGACCGAGCCCGCGGGTGTCCAGGCCGAGACAGCGCTGGTCTCCGGGGACGTCCAGGGCACCGTCGGTTTCTACGACCACACGCTCGATCTCCAGACCAAGGGCAAGCACGTGGAGTCGGTGGTGCAGTTCTCGCATGCGCCCGGCGAGGTCGAGGTGGTATCCAACAAGGCCGCCGGATCCCTCACCGGACCCAAGGACTTCAAGGGCAAGAAGCTGGGTGTCACCGGCCTCGGTTCGTCCACCGACTTCCTCACCAAGTACCTGGCGGTCCGCGCGGGCGGAAAGAGCAGCGACTTCACACCTGTCGCCGTGGGCGCGGGGCAGACGTTCATCGCCGCGCTCAAACAGGGCTCGATCCAGGGCGGTATGACGACCGACCCGACGGTCGCGAACATCATCGACCAGAAGCTCGGCAAGGTACTCGTCGACATGCGCACCCCCGAGGGCTCGCAGGCGGCGCTCGGCGGCCCCTACCCCTCGTCCAGCCTCTACATGAACGCCGACTGGGTCGACGGCCACAAGCCGGCGGTGCAGAAGCTCGCCAACGCGTTCGTGAAGACCCTGAAATGGATGTCGTCGCACTCACCCGAGGAGATCGCGGCGAAGATGCCGGCGGACTACGCCCAGGGCGGCAAGGGCCTCTACGCGCAGTCGATCAAGGCGACACTGCCGATGTTCACCAAGGACGGTGTGATGCCCGCCAACGGCCCCGAGACGGTCGAGAAGGTGCTCAAGGCGTTCAACCCCAACCTCAAGAACGCCACGGTGGACCTGTCCAAGACGTACACGACGGAGTTCGCGAAGAAGGCCCACTGAGCCGGCTAAAACCCACTGAGGTCCGCTGAGCCCACATGGATGACCGGTTCCAAGGGATCAGTGCTCGTGGGCGGTGAGTGAGCGGAGGGTGGCCTGTCTGTCGTGATCGTTGTGCTGGATTGCGTCAGCAGGCCCCCGCAGCGCTCCTGCCCATGGGGCGACGGGCCGTCAGCGGGCGGTGCCGGTGATGGAGCAGGCGAGGTGCAGGTCGACGCGGTCGCGGGCGCGGGAGAGGTCGCGGCCGGTGAGCTGTCCGATGCGGCCGATGCGGTAGTGCAGGGTGCTGACGTGGATGTGGAGTCAGGCGGCTGTGGTGCGCCAGGCGCCGTTGTGTGGGTGCGCAGGAACTCCGCGCCGTGGGTGCGGTCGTACTCCTCCAGGGCCCGAGAAGCCGTCCGCGGAAGGCCCGTCTGATCTCGACCGGCACTCCGGCGAGCAGGAGGAGGTGCGAGTCGAGGTCGCGGGCGGTGACCACGCAGAGCTGTTTGGATCCGAGTCCGGCCAGGTGTCCTGCGTGCCGCGCCTCTTCCAGGGCGGGGAATGCCGTCCGGCGTGGCGACGGTGCTGCTGAGGCCGAACGAGATCCGGGGCCCCTGGGCGGCGCCCGCGAGCGCGGTGAAGCGCTCGCGCAGCACCTCTGCCAGCTTCAGGTCGTCGCCGACCGTGTCGCCGAGCGAGGCGAGGACGGTCAGACCGCGCTGTCGCCGGCGACGACGGTAAGGGCCTCCGGATCGTGGTCCGAGCGCGCTCTCGACCAGCGCGGGCGGCACCTCGCCGAGCAACAGGTCACCGGCGATGACGGCGACCGCTCCGCCCGCCGCCAGGGAAGCAGCGAACAGGGCGCAGTCGGCGGGCTCCCGGTACCAGCCCTCGCTTGTCAGGACCAGTTCGCCGCCGGTCAGGAACGGCTCGGGCTCCAGCAGATCCGTCGCGTACACCCAGCGCAGCTCATGTCCGAGGGCGTCGGTGTCCCCGGTGAGCAGTTCGAGCAGCAGCTTCGGCGGGTCGAGCGGGCCCGCGACGTTCACACGTTCACTCTGCCTTCTGTGTCCTTCCGCGTTCTCGATTCCGGCTCATGACCGGAGGCAACCCGGAGAACCCCACCATGGCCCTGCCCTGCCGTGACGTCTTCACAGCGGGCCGGCGCGAGCTGCCGGTCGTCGGACCCGTCGACATGGACGATGCGCGCGCCCTCCACGACGGCTTCTAAAGCTGACTCCGCCAGGACCGGGCCGGGACGCTTCCACGAGACGTGAGCGTCTCGGCCCGGGGTGCGGCACCTCGACGGCAGGAGAACCACGGCACAGCCGGTACGGCGCTCAAGGCGCCATCGCCACCAGGTCGTTGAGACCACCGCGAGCACCATCAACTACCCTGACCGACGCCGCGATCCTGTGTCCAGGATCCGAGCCAGAGCCTCGGCTGTGTGCGGCCCGGAACGCTCCCCGGAGGTTGAAGCATGCGTCTCGCCGATGGTCCCCAGCTTGAGTGTCAGATCGAGATCGCAGCTGCGCCGGAGCAGGTGTGGGGGCTGGTTTCGGACATCGCTACCTCGGCCCGGCACAGCCCGGAACTGCAGGAAGTGGAGTGGCTGGACGGCGCCGAAGGTCCGGCCGTCGGCGCGTGCTTCTCCGGTCGCAACCGCAATGAAGGGCTGGGGGAGTGGCACACCGTCAGCCGTATCGCGGAGATCGAGGAGCCTCGTACCTTCCGGTGGGAGGTCGTCTACGCCGACGACCGGCATGATGGCGACCCGATGGCCATATGGACGTACACGCTGGAGCCGGTCGCGGGAGGGGCCGGCACCCGGCTGCGGCACGGTATGCGGATCGGCGAGGCCTCCAGCCCGCTGCGGGACTTCGTCGAGAAGCATCCGGAGAAGGAGGAGGAGATCATCGGCGGCCGCCTGGCGCTGCTGCGCAACGGCATCGAGGCGACGCTGTCCGGGGTGAAGGCCGAGGCTGAGGCGTAGTCGGCCCCGGTCGTCAGCCCGCAGCGCCCGGTGCTGCCGTCCGCTGCCCGGTGAGTGCTTCCGGGAGTACGACGGTGAACTCGGCCCCACCGTCCGCACCGGCCCCGACCCCGGCGCTGCCGCCCTGCCGCTCGGCGAGTCTGCGCACCAGCGGCAGCCCCAGACCGCGCTTCCCGTGTGCGGGGAGCTTCTTGGTCGACCAGCCCTCCGTGAAGATCAGTTCATGCTGCTCCTCCGGTATCCCCGCGCCGGTGTCGCAGACCCGCAGGACGGCCGTATGGCCCTCGGTGACCAGCTCGATCTCCACCCGCGCGCCGGCTGAACCGGACACCGCGTCCAGGGCGTTGTCCACCAGATTGCCCACGATCGTCACCAGGCCCTGCGGGTCGATCAGCCGGTCGGGCAGCAGCGTTTCCGGGGTGAGGCGCAGGGTGACCCCACGCTCCGCCGCCACGGTGGCCTTGCCGACCAGCAGGGCCGCCAGCAGCGGATCGTGGATCTTCTCGGTGATCTGTTCGGCGGTGGTGCGGTGCACCCCGACCACCTCGGTGATGAACTCCGCGGCCTCGTCGTGCATCTCCAGTTCGAGGAGGCCGAGGAGTGTGTGCATCCGGTTGGCGTGCTCGTGATCCTGGGCGCGCAGGGCGTCGATCAGCCCGCGGGTGGAGTCGAGTTCACGGCCCAGCCGCTCCAGCTCGGTCCGGTCGCGGAGGGTGGCCACGGCGCCCCCGTCGTCGGTGGGCATCCGGTTGGCGACCAGGACGCGGCGGCCGCGCACCGCCAGCAGGTCCTCGCCCGTGACCCGGCCCGCCAGCACATCGGTGGTGCGCCCCTCGCCCAGGGCCTCGGTGAGGGGGAGCCCGATGATCTCGGGGCCGAGGTCCAGCAGTCGCTGAGCCTCGTCGTTCATGAGCCGAATCCTGCCGCCGCCGTCCAGCGCGACGACGCCCTCGCGGATCCCGTGCAGCATCGCCTCACGCTCGGCGAGCAGTCCCGAGATGTCGGAGAACGCAAGGTCGTGCATCCGCCGCTGGAGTCTTCGGGAGATCAGATACGCGGCCAGCGCCCCGGCGGCGAGCGCCCCGCCGGCGTACGCGAGAAGCCCCGGGATCGCCGAGAGCAGATTCGCGCGCACGCTGTCGTACCTGATGCCGACCGACACCGCGCCGACGATCCGGTGGTGGCTGTCGCGCAGCGGGACCTTGCCCCGGGCGGACCGGCCGAGGGTGCCGCTGTCGATCTGCATGACCTCGTGGCCGGCCAGGGGGTCCTTGGCGCTTGTCGAGACGGGCCGCCCGATCTCGGAGCGGGTGGTGTGGGACCACCGGGTCCCGTGCACGTCCATGACCACGATGTACTCGGCGTGGGTCGCACGCCGGATGCGTTCGGCCTCGGCCTGGACGGGGCCGCCGGGTGTCGGCCGCGAGGCGAGGAGCTCCGCCGCGAGCCGGGGCGAAGCGGTGGTCTCGGCGATCGCGAGGGCCCGGCGCATCGCCTGGTCGTCCAGCTGCGCGCCGAGGGGACGCAGGAAGAGGCCGGTGGCCAGGACGAGCACTCCGCCGGCAATGGCCAGCTGCATCAGCAGCACCTGCGAGAACACCCGGCGGGGCAGGCCGATGCGACGTTTCCAGGGGTGTGCGGTGCTCATGTGCCAGAACGGTAGAGGGCGGGAGGAGCTACCGGAAGTTCCCAACCGTTACCTCGCGGCGGCTCACGGCAGGGGCAGCGCCTTTGGCGGGCGCGGGCCGTTGTACTGGCCGCTCGGGCGCAGCCGCAGTGGCCGTTCCGCGTACTCCTCGAGGGCATGGGCGATCCAGCCCGCCGTCCTGGCCACTGCGAACACCGCTTCCCCCGCCTCGGCGCGCATCCCCGAGGACACCGAGAGCACGGCGAGCGCCAGATCGACGTTTGCGTGCAGCTCGGTATGGCGTGCCGTCGTCGTCACCACGTCGTGGGCGGCGGCGAGCGCTGGACCGGCCGCCGGGACCCTGTCGAGCAGCGCGAAGAGCGCCGTGGCCCGGGGGTCCTCGCCCCGGTAGAGCCGGTGCCCGAGACCCGGTACCCGCCTCCCGGCCCGCAGATGGTCGGCGACGACCGGGGCCGCCCCGCCCCGCTCCAGCACCTCCGCCAGCATCCGGTGGGCCAGTCCGCTGGCCGCGCCGTGCAGGGGGCCCTCCAGCGCGCCGAGCCCGGCAGAGACGACCGCGTACGGATGGGCGCGTGCCGATGCCGCGACCCGCGTCGCCAGCGTGGAAGCCGCCAGGTCGTGGTCGATGAGCAGCACAAGTGCGGCCTCCAGTACGGCCAGTGAACTGCCGTCAGGTGCTTGCGCGGTGAGCCGGCGCCAGAACCGGGGCGCCAGCCCTGCCCCGTCTGCCCCGGCTGCTGGGTCTGCAGTGTCTGTCGTGTCCGTACTGGCTTCCCCGGCTGTTCCGTTCCGGTCCGCGCCTTCCACGAGTGGCAGCGAGCCCACCAGCGTGGGGATCAGGGCGCGTGCCGTCCCCAGTACCGCGTCCGTCGATAGATCGAAACGCAGCGGGTCGGCCGCCGACGCGGCGACGGCCACCGCCCGCAGCCGGTCCATCGCGGTGCTGTGCGCGGGCAGCGCCCCGACTGCCCGCCGCCCGGCCACCAGCGCCTCGGGAGGAGCGGTGAACCGCACCCCGGGGCGGAGCGTGCCGGTCCACAGCCATTCGGCGACCTCCTCGTAGCAGTACCGCCCAGCGAGTCCGGTCGCATCCACCCCCCGGTAGTAGTACCGGTCGGCGTCCGGGTCGATCAGCGTCACGCCGGTGCGGAAGGCGAGGTCGGCGGATGGCTGGGGCTCCCGCCGGGTGCCGCGTGCGGCCAGCGCCTCGACTTCGGCGGCATCGAAGGTGCTGCCCCGGCCGCCCGGTGCCCGGCGGCTGCCGAGCTGGCCGCGGCTGACATACGCGTACACGGTCTCCGGCTTCACCCCGAGCCGGTCGGCCGCCTCCCTGGTGGTCAGCCGCCGGGGTTCCGCCGCCGCTGGTTGATCGCTCATGTGGTCCACCGTATCTATATTGATTCAATCAACATTGACAGGACTTGAGTCAATCATGGACAGTCGAATCAATGAAGAGGGAACGCGTCACGAGGCGCACCTGACAAGGCACTCCTGTCGGGGTGCACCTGTCGGGGCGTGCTTGGACCAAGGAGACAGTCATGTCCACCATCACCGCCCCACGAGGGCTCGCGGGTGTAGTCGTCACGGAAACCGAACTGGGCGACGTGCGGGGCCGCGAGGGCTTCTACCACTACCGGCAGTACTCGGCGGTCGACCTCGCCCAGCTCCGCACCTTCGAGGACGTCTGGTACCTGATGGTCAACGGCGAACTCCCCGACGCCGCCCAGTGCGAGTCCTTCACCGCCCGGACCGCCGCGCTGCGCCGGCTTCCGGCCGGGGTCCGGGAGGCACTGCCCGCCATCGCCCGCGCCGGATCCGGTCCGCTCGCCGGGCTGCGGACCGCGCTGTCCCTGCTCGGCGCCGAGTCCGGCTTCCGGCCGGTCTACGACATCGGCACGGACCGGCGGGTCGCCGACACCCTCACCGCCTGCGCGGTCGTACCGACGCTGCTGGCCGCGCTGTACCGGACCGGCCAGGGGCTGGAGCCCGTCGAACCGCGTGACGACCTGCCCGCAGCGGCCAACTACCTTTACATGATCACCGGTTCGGAGCCGGACCCGGACCGGGCGCGCGCCGTCGAGCAGTATCTGGTCTCCACCGTCGACCACGGCTTCAACGCCTCCACCTTCACCGCCCGCGTCATCGCATCCACCGGCGCCGATGTGGCCGCCTGCCTGACCGGTGCGGTCGGCGCCCTCTCCGGGCCGCTCCACGGCGGAGCGCCGAGCCGGGCGCTCGACACCCTCGACGCCATCGGCACACCGGA
Source organism: Streptomyces sp. NBC_01197 (assembly GCF_036010505.1). Taxonomy (NCBI): domain Bacteria; kingdom Bacillati; phylum Actinomycetota; class Actinomycetes; order Kitasatosporales; family Streptomycetaceae; genus Streptomyces; species Streptomyces sp. NBC_01197. Next base: position 1,683,435 of record NZ_CP108569.1, on the reverse strand, counting down.
CCGTATCGACCCGTGGATACGGGAGAGGGTGCTGGCGGGCGACCGGATCATGGGTTTCGGGCACCCCGTCTACCGCACCGAGGACCCGCGCTCGCGGATGCTGCGGGAGATCGCCATGGGGTTCGGCGGACCGCTCGTCGACTTCGCCGTCCAGGTCGAGGAGAGGGTGGAGGCACTGCTCGCCGAACTCAAACCCGGCCGTGAACTGCACACCAACGTCGAGTTCTACGCCGGGGTCGTCATGGAGCAGTGCGGGCTGCCGCGCGAGATGTTCACGCCGACCTTCTGTGTGGCGCGGGTGATCGGCTGGAGCGCCAACATCCTGGAGCAGGCGGCGGACTCCAAGATCATCCGCCCTGCGGCCCGCTACGTGGGTCCGCCCCCGCCGCAGCCGGTGCCGGCCATCGGCTGACCTGCTCCGTGCGGCCCGGGCCCGGCGGGCGGGTGTGCCGGCGGAACGGGTCAGGCAGGGGCCGGCGAGGGCGGTCCCTGCCCGGCCCGGCGGGCGCGCGGCTCGATTAGGATCGGTGCCCATGTCCAGGAAACCCGTGCCCGTCGTCGTCCTCGCGGGATTCCTCGGATCCGGCAAGACCACGCTGCTCAACCATCTGCTCCGGCAGAGCAGAGGCACCCGGATCGGCGCCGTCGTCAACGACTTCGGTGCCATCGAGATCGACGCGATGACCGTTGCCGGGCAGGTCGACTCGATGGTCTCGCTCGGCGACGGCTGTCTGTGCTGCGCCGTCGACACCAGCGAACTCGACGAGTATCTGGGCCGGCTCTCCCTGCCCGGCCTGCGGATCGATGTCATCGTCATCGAGGCGAGCGGCCTCGCGGAGCCGCAGGAGCTCATCAGGATGATCCTGGCGAGCGGCAATCCGGACATCGTGTACGGGGGGCTCGTCCAGGTCGTCGACGCCGCCGAGTTCGACGCGACCCGCAGCCGCCACCCGGAGACCGACCGCCATCTGACCCTCGCCGATCTGGTCGTCCTCAACAAGGCCGACCGGGTGGACGAGGTCGGCCGCGCACGCATCCGCGCCGCGGTCGGCGAGCACGCCGTCGGGGTTCCGGTGGTCAGCACCGCGTATGGACAGATCGACCCCGGACTGCTCATCGACCGCAGACCGGCCGGTGAACGCGTCGGGCAGCTCTCCTTCGACGACCTGCGCGACGACCAAGCATGCAGCCGCGCAGACGTCGGTGATCACGACGGCCATGATGGCCGCGGTCATGAACACAGCGGCCATCTGCATGCGCTCTACGAGAGCGTCGGGTTCGTCTCGGCCGAACCGATGAACCCGCGGCGGCTCATGGAGTTCCTGGACGCACGGCCCGACGGGCTCTACCGCATCAAGGGATTCGTCCACTTCGGAGTCCCCGGCCACCCGGAGAAGTACACCCTGCACGCGGTGGGCAACTTCCTGCGCTTCTACCCCTCGCCCCGGGCCGAGGGCGAGGAACCCCTCACCGAGCTGGTCCTCATCGGCTCCGGCATCGACACCGAAGCGGTACGCGACCGGCTGGATGGCTGCCGGGAGTACGCACCGCAGGACGTCCCCGCCGAATCGATGTGGGGCGTCCTGCGGTACGTGCCCGGCCTCTCCGAAGGGCCCGGGGAACCGGACGGGACCGAAGAGGCCGGGCTGCCGTACTGAACAACGGCCCGCCGCCCGGCGGCATACCGCTCCGGGCTACACCGGCCCCGCGAGCTTCGCCACCGCCGAGGTGAGCGGCAGGCCCGAGCCGTCGCGGCGCGGGTCCGGTTCCGGCAGTACGGCCGGGGCGCCGTTCGCGGCGGCGGCCCGCGCGGGGGTCTCTCCCGCCCAGGCGAGCACCAGCAGGTCCTCGCCCTTCAGGAAGCGCTGACAGCGCACCCCGCCGGTAGCCCGGCCCTTGCGCGGGTACTGGTCGAACGGGGTCAGCTTCGCCGTACGCACCGAGTCGTCCAGCGTGCCGTGCGAGCCCGCGACCGTGAAGACCACCGCACCGGCCGCCGGATCCACCGCGGTGAACGAGATCACCTTGGCCCCTTCGGCCAGCTTGATGCCTGCCATACCGCCCGCAGGGCGCCCCTGCGGCCTCACCTGCCCGGCCGGGTAGCGCAGCAGCTGCGCGTCGTCCGTGATGAAGACCAGATCCTCATCGCCGGTGCGCAGTTCGGCCGCGCCGACGATCCGGTCACCGTCCCGGAGGCCGATGACCTCCAACTCGTCCTTGTGGGCCGGGTAGTCGGGCACCACCCGCTTGACGATGCCCTGTTCGGTACCGATCGCCAGACCGGGTGACGACTCGTCGACCGTGGTGAGGCAGACGACCTCCTCACCGTCGGCGAGCGAGACGAACTCCGCGATCTGCGCGCCGCCGGCGAGGCTGGGCGCGGCCGCGGTGTCCGGCAGTTGCGGCAGGTCGATCACCGCCAGCCGCAGCAGCCGCCCGGCCGACGTCACCACACCGATGTCGCCCCGCGCGGTCGCCGGTACGGCCGAGACCACCACATCGTGCTTGACGCGCTTCTGCCCCTCCGTACTGAGCGCCTCTGCGGTGGCCGTACGCGCCAGGAGCCCCGTGGACGACAGCAGCACCCGGCACGGGTCGTCGGCGACCTCCAGCGAGGCCGCGGCGACCGGGGTGCCCGCCGACTCCAGCAGCACCGTGCGGCGTTCGGTGGAGAACTTCTTCGCCACCGCGGCCAGTTCACCCGAGACCAGCTTCCGCAGCTCGGCGTCGGAGTCCAGGATCCGGGTCAGCTCTTCGATCTCCTCGTTCAGCCGGTCGCGCTCGCTCTCCAGCTCGATCCGGTCGAACTTGGTGAGCCGTCGCAGCGGAGTGTCCAGGATGTACTGCGTCTGGATCTCACTCAGCGAGAAGTGCGAGATCAGCCGCTCCTTGGCCTGCGCCGAGTTGTCGCTCGACCGGATCAGGCGGATGACCTCGTCGATGTCGAGCAGCGCCACGAGCAGCCCGAGGACCAGATGCAGCCGGTCCTGCCGCTTGGTCCTGCGGAACTCGCTGCGCCGCCTGACGACCGTGAAGCGGTGGTCGAGATAGACCTCCAGGAGCTCCTTGAGGCCCAGCGTCAGCGGCTGTCCGTCGACCAGCGCCACGTTGTTGATCCCGAAGGACTCCTCCATCGGGGTGAGCTTGTAAAGCTGTTCGAGGACGGCCTCCGGCACGAAGCCGTTCTTGATCTCGATGACCAGCCGCAGTCCGTGCGCCCGGTCGGTGAGGTCCTTCAGATCGGCGATGCCCTGGAGCTTCTTCGACGCCACCAGGTCCTTGATCTTGGCCCGCACCTTCTCCGGGCCGACTGCGAAGGGCAGTTCGGTCACGACGATGCCCTTGCGGCGCGGGGTGACGTCCTCCACCGTGGCCGTCGCGCGGATCTTGAAGGTGCCGCGCCCGCGCTCGTAGGCGTCCTTGATCCCGTCAAGACCCACGATCCGGCCGCCGGTCGGCAGGTCGGGGCCCGGCACGAAGCGCATCAGGGTGTCGAGGTCGGCGCCCGGGTGCTTGATCAGATGGCGGGCCGCCGCGATGATCTCGCCCAGATTGTGCGGGGGCATATTGGTCGCCATCCCGACCGCGATCCCGGACGAGCCGTTGACCAGCAGGTTCGGATAGGCGGCCGGGAGCACCCCGGGCTCGCGCTCCTGGCCGTCGTAGTTGGGCTCGAAGTCGACGGTGTTCTCGTCGATCGACTCGGTCATCAGCGACGTGGCGTCAGCCATCCGGCACTCGGTGTACCGCATCGCGGCCGGCGGGTCGTCATTGCCGAGCGAGCCGAAGTTGCCGTGCCCGTCGACCAGCGGGAGCCGCATGGAGAAGGGCTGCGAGAGCCGCACCAGGGCGTCGTAGATCGACGCGTCGCCGTGCGGGTGCAGCTTGCCCATGACCTCGCCGACGACCCGGGCGCACTTCACATAGCTGCGGTCGGGCCGCAGCCCCATCTCGTTCATCTGGTAGAGAATGCGCCGGTGTACCGGCTTCATACCGTCACGGGCGTCCGGCAGGGCCCGTGAGTAGATCACCGAGTACGCGTACTCCAGGAAGGAGCCCTGCATTTCATCGACCACGTCGATGTCGAGAATCTTCTCCTCGAAGTCCTCCGGCGGCGGGGTCTTCGTGCTGCGGCGGGCCATCGCTGCTGCGGCTCCTTCACGTGCCTGGTCCGGTACTGACGCCGACCATTGTGGACTGTCCCACTGACAACACCGACCGCGACCCGTGCACACCGGGATGGCTCCCGGCTGTCGGCGGGCTTGCATACAGTGGCAGGACTGCATTTCAACGCGGTCAACACACGCGATCGAAGGGACGTACATGCCCATGGGTCACACGGCCACAGCCGAGGCCGGTTCCGGCGGCCTGACAGCGACCGAGCACCGGCTGGCCAACGGCCTGCGGGTGGTGCTCTCCGAGGACCACCTGACCCCGGTCGCCGCGGTCTGCCTCTGGTACGACGTCGGTTCACGCCACGAGGTCAAGGGGCGTACCGGACTCGCCCACCTCTTCGAGCACCTGATGTTCCAGGGCTCAGGACAGGTCGAGGGCAACGGGCACTTCGAGCTGGTACAGGGGGCCGGGGGCTCGCTCAACGGCACCACCAGCTTCGAGCGCACCAACTACTTCGAGACGATGCCCACGCACCAGCTGGAGTTGGCGCTCTGGCTCGAAGCCGACCGGATGGGCTCCCTCCTCGCCGCGCTCGACGAGGAGTCCATGGAGAACCAGCGGGACGTCGTCAAGAACGAGCGGCGCCAGCGCTACGACAACGTGCCGTACGGCACGGCGTTCGAGAAGCTGACCGCCCTCTCGTACCCCGAGGGCCACCCGTACCACCACACGCCGATCGGCTCCATGGCAGACCTGGACGCGGCGACGCTGGAGGACGCCCGCGCGTTCTTCCGTACGAACTACGCGCCCAACAACGCCGTCCTGTCGGTCGTCGGTGACATCGACCCGGAGCAGACGCTCGCCTGGGTCGAGAAGTACTTCGGCACCATCCCCTCCCACGACGGCAAGCAGCCGCCGCGGGACGGCTCGCTGCCCGACACCCTCGGCGGTGAGGTACGCGAGGAGCTGTACGAGGAGGTGCCCTCGCGCGCCCTGATGGCTGCCTACCGGCTCCCCGAGGACGGCACCCGCGCGTGCGACGCCGCGGACATCGCGCTGACCATCCTGGGCGGCGGCGAGTCGTCGCTGCTCCACAACAGGCTGGTGCGCCGGGACCGTACGGCGGTCGCCGCGGGCTTCGGCCTGCTGCGGCTCTCCGGCGCCCCCTCGCTCGGCTGGCTGGATGTCAAGACGTCGGGCGGTGTCGAGGTCCCGCAGATCGAGGCGGCCGTCGACGAGGAGCTGGCCCGCTTCGCCGCCGAGGGCCCCACGGCCGAGGAGATGGAGCGCGCGCAGGCCCAGCTGGAGCGCGAGTGGCTCGACCGGCTCGGTACGGTCGCCGGCCGGGCCGACGAACTGTGCAGGTACGCGGTGCTGTTCGGCGACCCCCAGCTGGCGCTGACCGCTGTGGGCCGGGTGCTGGACATCACGGCCGACGAGGTGCAGCAGGTAGCCAAGGCCCGGCTGCGCCCCGACAACAGGGCTGTGCTGGTGTACGAGCCCGTCACCGCCGATGAGCCCGAAGAGACCAGTGCGGAGGGCGCGTCCGACGAGGCCACCGCGACCACCGCAGCCACCGAGAGCACAGAGGCGGACCAGTGACCGACCCCGCGGCCGTGATGATGGCCTTCCACCCGCAGCCCCAGGCGGGGGCTCCCAGGCCCTGGGCCTTCCCGGCCCCCGAGCGCTCCACCCTGCCCAACGGCCTGACGGTGCTGCGCTGCGACCGTCCCGGACAGCAGGTCGTCGCTGTCGAGATCAGCCTCGACGCCCCGCTGGACGCCGAGCCCGAGGGGCTCGACGGCATCGCCACGATCATGGCGAGGGCCCTCTCCGAGGGCACCGACAAGCACAGCGCCGAGGAGTTCGCCGCCGAGCTGGAGCGCTGCGGCGCCACCCTCGACGCCCACGCCGACCACCCCGGCGTCCGGGTCTCCCTCGAAGTGCCGGTCTCCCGGCTGCCCAAGGCGCTCGGCCTGCTCGCCGACGCGCTGCGGGCGCCCGCCTTCGCCCCGAGCGAGGTCGAGCGGATCGTGGGCAACCGGCTGGACGAGATCCCGCACGAGCTGGCCAATCCGGCCCGCCGGGCGGCCAAGCAGCTCTCCAAGGAGCTCTTCCCGGCCACCGCGCGCATGTCGCGTCCGCGCCAGGGCACCGAGGAGACGGTGGCGCGCATCGACGCGGCCGCCGTCCGTGCCTTCTACGACGCGTACGTCCGGCCGGCGACCGCCACCGCCGTGGTCGTCGGCGATCTGGCGGGGACCGACCTGGACGCGGTGCTCGCCGAGAGCCTCGGCGAGTGGAAGGGCAACGCGGGCACGCCCCGGCCGGTCCCCCCGATCACCGCGGACGATACCGGCCGCGTGATCGTCGTGGACCGCCCCGGAGCGGTCCAGACCCAGTTGCTGATCGGCCGGATCGGCGCCGACCGGCACGACCGTGTCTGGCCCGCCCAGGTCCTCGGCACGTACTGCCTGGGCGGGACGCTCACCTCCCGTCTGGACCGCGTCCTGCGAGAGGAGAAGGGCTACACCTACGGCGTGCGCGCCTTCAGCCAGGTCCTCCGCTCCGCCCCGGACGGCACGGGCGCCGCCATGCTCGCCATCAGCGGTTCGGTGGACACCGAGTCGACAGGACCCGCGCTCGACGACCTCTGGAAGGTCCTCAGGACGCTGGCCGCCGACGGACTGACCGACACCGAGCGGGACGTCGCCGTGCAGAACCTGGTGGGCGTCGCCCCGCTGAAGTACGAGACGGCCGCCGCGGTCGCGGCCACGCTCGCCGACCAGGTCGAGCAGCACCTGCCGGACGACTTCCAGGCACAGCTGTACGCGCGCCTCGCTGCGACCGGCACGGTCGAGGCGACCGCAGCCGTGGTCTCCGCGTTCCCCGACGACCGGCTGGTGACGGTCCTGGTGGGGGACGCCGCGCAGATCGTGGAGCCGGTCAGGGCGCTGGGCATCGGCGAAGTGACCGTGGTCGCCAGCTGAGGCCCCGGCCGCCCGGGGGCACCGGGCGGCCGGAGCGGATCTGCGGGGTCCCGGCCACGGCTCGGACATCGGCCCCGTCGCGTACCTGCGCTCGCACGGCGTCGATGTCCGACCCGGCTGTCCCGTGTGGCCCCGGCGCTCCTGGCGCCGGGGCCACACGGGTTCCGGGTGTTCGCATTCGCACGGATATCTTCCTCACGCCCGGCGTTCGTACGTCCGGCTTTTGCCTGGCCAAAAGATATCCATGATTTACCGGGGGCCTTCGGGAATTAACCTGCCCTGCCATAGAGTCGCCGCACAGGTGCGTACGGACCGCGATATGCGGGCGTCGATGCGGAGGTTCGGTCATGCGCGTTCCCGCACATTCGGTATGCACGGCAATCCGTGACGACATCATCTCGGGCGTGTACGAGCGGGGCGGCCGGCTGACCGAGGAGGTGCTCGCGCGCCGCTACGGAGTTTCCCGCGTCCCTGTCCGTGAGGCGCTGCGGACCCTGGAGTCCGAGGGGTTCGTGGTCACCCGCCGCCATGCGGGCGCCTGTGTCGCCGAACCGACCGAACAGGAGGCGGCCGACCTGCTGGAGATACGGATGCTCCTGGAGCCGATGGGTGCGGCGCGCGCCGCCCAGCGGCGGACCGAGGCTCATCTGAAGGTGCTCCGTGGCCTGGTCAGGCTCGGTCAGGAGCGGGCCGGGCGCGGCCAGGGCGAGGATCTGCGGTCGCTCGGCGGCTGGTTCCACGAGACGCTGGCGCAGGCATCGGGCAGCTCGGCGCTGGCCACGCTGCTCGGTCAGCTGCGGCAGAAGATCAGCTGGATGTACGCGGTCGACCAGCCGGCCCTTCCCGTCGTGTCCTGGGCCGAGCACGGCTCCATCGTGGACGCGGTGGCGCGCGGCGACGCGGAGCGGGCCCGCGCTCTGACCGCGGTGCACGCCGAGCGTGCCATTGCGGCGCACCGGCTGCGGAAGCAGGGGCGTGTGAGGGATTCGCAACATGCTGTAAACATTGCGAGCATCACTGATTAACAGTGCTGCCGTATACAGGGAAGGGGAATTCCGGCCCTTATCTCTGCCGTATTCGTCGCTCAGTCCCGTGCTGTCTTTTTATGTTCTGCTTTTCTGGTGGCGGCCGAATAGAGAACAGTCGGGTCGCGGTCAACCTGGCATGTCGAGACGGTCAGGTGACCTCCCAGGCCGCCTCGATCATCCGGAAGATCTCGTCCACCGCGGCCTGCGGATCGGCCGCCTCGCGGGCCAGCGAATAGGCGTCGACGGCGAACCTCGCGATCGTCCGGCAGGCCGTTGTGGTCTGTGACAGGCCGGGATCGGCGGCGATGACTGTTGCCAGCGACTCCGCGTGACGCAGCCTCATCGACTCCTCGTACTCCCGCAGGGCGGGGGACTCGTCGATCATGTGCCAGATCGGCGCGGCGCTGTCGGCCGTGCAGTGTCGCACCTGGGCCTGGATCTCGCGGCGCAGTGCGGGGATGAGCGGCTCCTGCGGCGTCCGGCCGGTGACCGCCTGGGTGAGGCGCTGCTCGAAGTCGTCGTCCCGCTCGAACACCAGGGCCTCTTTCGAGGCGAAGTGGGAGAAGAGCGTGGTGACGGCCACGTCGGCCTCGGCGGCCACATCGCGGATGCCCACCGCGTCGTACCCGCGCTCCAGGAAGAGCCGCAGGGCGGTGTCGGCGATCTTCTGGCGGGTCGCGGCCTTCTTGCGCTCACGGCGGCCGGGCGGCACGGTCATGGACTGATGCTATCAGGTGCAAAACCGGAGCTGTTGTTAAACACTAACGGTTAGTGCTACGTTCGGTCGCATGAAGAAAGTGATCTTCGCCGAATTCGGCGGTCCGGACGTTCTGCAACTCATAGACGCCGAGGAGCCCCACGCGGGCCCCGGCCGGATACGCATCGCCGTGCGGGCGGCGGGTGTGAACCCCGTCGACTGGCGGGTCCGGGAAGGACAGGTCCTGGGGGCCCACCCGACCGAACTGCCCTCCGGGGTCGGGCTGGACGCCGCCGGTGTGGTGGACGAGGTCGGCGAGGGCGTGGAAGGGGTCGAGGTCGGCGACCACGTGTTCGGCGAAGGGGCGAGCACCTACGCCGAGTTCGCCGTGCTGTCGGCCTGGGGTCGGATGCCCGAGACGCTGACGTTCGAAGAGGCGGCCGGGTACCCCTCAGTGGTGGAGACCGCGCTGCGCATCATCCGCGAGACCGGGGTGCGGCCCGGGCAGACGCTGCTGGTCAGCGGTGCGTCCGGGGGAGTCGGTTCGGCGGTGCTGCAGATCGCCCGCGACCGGGGCATCACTGTGATCGGCACGGCCGGGGCCGCGAACCAGGACTATCTGCGGAGCCTGGGTGCCGTCGCCACGACCTACGGCGAGGGCTGGGCCGAGAGGGTGCGGCAGCTCGGGCAGGTCCACGCGGCTCTCGATCTGGCCGGCTCGGGCGTGATCGGCGAGCTGGTCGAGCTGACCGGGGACCCGCAGAAGGTGATCTCCATCGCCGATCTCGGTGCGCCGGCGCTCGGTGTCCGGTTCTCCGGCGTGGCCGGGAGCGTGCCGGACGCGCTCGCGGAGGCCGCCGGCCTCATCTCGCGGGGAAAGCTGCACATCCCGGTCGAGAAGTCGTACACGCTCGCCGAGGCCGCGGCGGCGCACACCGACAGCCAGGCCGGTCACACCCGCGGGCGCCGGGTCATAGTCGTCTGAGCCGTTTCCCGCACAGTCGCACACATCGGCATGCTGGGTTGCCGGGCGGCGGGGACGTGCTTCCCGTCGCCCGGGCCCGGTGCGTGCCGGGCCGGACACTCGCTCAGACGGTCTCGGGGAGTTCGTCGAGCCCGTCGGCGACCAGCTTGGCCAGCCGGTCCAGAGCGGCGTCGGCGCCGTCCACATCCGAGGTGAGCACGATCTCCTCGCCGCCCTCCACGCCCAGTCCGAGAACGGCGAGCATCGACGCCGCGTTCACCGGGTCGGTGCCGTTCTTCGCGATCGCCACCGGGACGCCGGAAGCGGTGGTGGCACGGACGAAGATGGAGGCCGGCCGGGCGTGCAGGCCCTCGGTCCAGCCGACCTTTACGCGACGCTCAGCCATGGTGTTGCCCTTCGAGTTCTGCGAAAGTCGTCCAGACCAGTCTTGCACGGGCGGGGCGTGGGACGGCTCTGCCGGATCCCAGACTGCACCGCTCCCCGTACCACCGCGACCCGTACGCTTTCAGCATGCAGCCCCCGCTGGAGGAGAACCCGCACCAGGAGTACCCGGCCCACTGGGAAGCGGACGTGGTGCTGCGCGACGGCGGTACCGCGCGGATCCGGCCGATCACCGCCGAGGACGCCGACAGGCTCGTCAGCTTCTACGAGCTGGTCTCGCCCGAGTCGAAGTACTACCGCTTCTTCGCTCCGTACCCCCGGCTCTCCGCCAAGGACGTCCACCGCTTCACCCATCACGACTACGTCGACCGGGTGGGTCTGGCGGCGACCGTCGGCGGCGAGTTCATCGCGACCGTCCGCTACGACCGGACCGGCGCGCACGAGGCCGAGGTCGCCTTCCTCGTCCAGGACGCGCATCAGGGGCGCGGTGTGGCCTCCGCGCTGCTCGAACACATCGCGGCGGTCGCCAGGGAGCGCGAGGTCAGCCGCTTCACCGCTGAAGTGCTGCCCGCCAACAACAAGATGATCAAGGTCTTCACGGACGCAGGGTACGAGCAGCGGCGCAGTTTCGAGGACGGCTCGGTCCACCTCACCTTCGATCTGGAACCCACCGAGGCGTCCCTCGCCGTCCAGCGCGCCCGCGAGCAGCGCGCGGAGGCCCGGTCGGTGCAGCGGCTGCTGGCCCCCCGCTCCGTCGCCGTCGTCGGAGTGGGGCGCACGCCCGGCGGGGTCGGGCGGGCGGTCCTGCGCAATCTGCACGGCTCCGGCTTCACCGGGCGCACCTACGCGGTGAACCGCGCCTTCCCCGACGGCCTCACCGAGGTGGACGGCGCCCCCGCCCACCGCTCGGTGGCATCCGTCGCCGCCACCGGGGACGCGGTCGACCTGGTGGTCGTCGCCGTACCGGCCGCACAGGTGTCCGACGTGGTCGACGACTGCGGGGCGAGCGGGGTGCAGGGGCTCGTCGTGATCTCCGCCGGTTACGCGGAGAGCGGGCTCGAAGGGCTGCTGCACCAGCGTCAGCTGCTGCGCCGGGCCCGCTCGTACGGCATGCGCATCATCGGGCCGAACGCCTTCGGGCTCATCAACACCGCGGAAGCAGTCCGGCTGAACGCCTCGCTGGCCCCCGAGTCCCCGGCGCGCGGCCGGATCGGGCTCTTCACCCAGTCCGGCGCCATCGGCATCGCGCTGCTCTCCGCGCTGCACCGGCGCGGCGCCGGACTCTCCTCCTTCATCTCGGCGGGCAACCGCGCCGATCTGTCGGGGAACGACTTCCTCCAGTACTGGCACGACGACCCGGACACCGATGTCGCCCTGCTCTACTTGGAGTCGATCGGCAATCCCCGGAAGTTCACCCGCCTCGCCCGGCGCACCGCGGCGGTGAAACCGGTCGTGGTCGTCAAGGGCGCCCGGCACAGCGGCAGCGCCCCGCCCGGCCACGCGGTCCCGGTCACCCGGGTCCCGGACGCCACGGTCTCCGCGCTGCTGCGGCAGGCCGGTGTGATCAGGGTCGACACCGTCACCGAACTAGTCGACGCGGGTCTGCTGCTCGCGGACCAGCCGCTGCCCGCGGGGCCGCGCGTCGCGATCCTCGGCAATTCCGAGTCGCTCGGCCTGCTGACGTACGACGCCTGTCTCACCGAGCGCCTGCGCCCGCTCCCGCCTGTCGACCTGACGACGGACGCGGCCCCCCAGGACTTCCGCGACGCGCTCGGCCGGGCCCTGGCGGACGACGGCTGCGACGCGGTACTGATCACGGCGATCCCCTGGGTGGGCGAGAACGGCGTGACCGAGTCGGGCGACGGCGAGGTGCTGGCCGCCGCCCTGCGCGAAGCGGCCGCGGACGGCCCCGCCAAGCCGGTCGCCGTGGTGCATCTGGAGATCGGCGGTCTAGCCGAGGCCCTGGCGGCGGCCACCGGCACGGTGCGCGGCCGCGGCGGGACGGCCGCCGCGACGGCAGGCCCGGGTACGGCGACCGCCCCGGACAGCGCCGGGGGAGAGGTCCAACGGGCCGGCCGCGCCGAGACAGCGGACACGGCCGGCACCAGCACCGGCACCGCGGATACAGCCGACTCGGCACGTGCGGCAGCCACCGCCACGCCCCCCGTCGCCCGCACTCGGGGCATCCCCGCCTACCCGGCCGCTGAGCGGGCCGTGCGCGCGCTCGCCCAGGCCGTCCGGTACGCGCAGTGGCGCCGCGAGGCCGCCGAGCCCGGCCGGGTCCCCGAGTACGACGACATCGACGAGAGCGCCGCCGCCGGCCGGATCGAGGCGCTGCTCGCCACCACCCGCGTCGACGTCACACGCGGCCTGGCCCTCTCGCCCGACGACGCCCGCGAACTCCTGGGGCTGTACGGCATCCGCGTCCTGCCGGCCCGTCCCGCCCCGGACGCGGACACCGCCGTCGCCGCGGCGGAGCACCTCGGCTACCCCGTCGCGCTCAAGGCCACGGCACCCCATCTGCGCCACCGCCCCGATCTCGGTGGCGTGCGGCTCGACATCGCGAGCGAGGCGGGGCTGCGCCGCGCCTATGCCGAACTCTCCGCCGAGCTGGGCAGCCCGGCCGAGGTCCGGCCCGTGGTGCAGTCCATGGTGGGGCGCGGCGTGGACACCGTCGTACGGTCCGCGATCGACCCCGCAGCCGGAGCCGTCCTCTCCTTCGGCCTGGCCGGGGCGCCGTCCGAACTGCTCGGCGACACCGCCCACCGCCTCGTCCCGGCCACCGACCGGGACGCGGCCGAACTGATCAGGAGCATCAGGACCGCGCCCCTGCTCTTCGGCTGGCGGGGCTCGGCACCCGTCGACACCGGGGCCCTCGAAGAGCTGCTGCTGAGGGTGTCGCGACTGGTGGACGACCATCCCGAAGTGGTGTCCGTCGCACTCGAACCGGTAGTGGTCGGGCAGAACGGCCTCTCCGTGCTCGGGGCCGCAGTACGGCTCGCACCGGCGAACGCACTCGGCGACCTCGGCCCGCGCCGCCTTCCCAGCTACTGAGGGCCGGCCGGCAAGGGCGACAGCTGCTGGGGGCCGTCGCGCCGGGCCCGTGCGGGCCCTGCTCCGGGGGCCTCTCCCCCCACGGCCATCGGTCTAAGATGGAGCCCATGGCGAAGACCGGTACAACGACCCAGGGGCTCCGCGCGGCGATCGAGCGCAGCGGCTACTACCCGGCCCTCGTGGCCGAGGCGGTGGAGGCCGCTGTCGGCGGCGAGCCGGTTTCTTCGTACCTGGTGCACCAGGAGACGACGTTCGATTCCAACGAGGTCCGCCGCCATGTCACGGTCCTCGTCCTGACGGGCAACCGTTTCATCGTCAGCCACACTGACGAGCAGGCCGCCGACGGCAGCTCCCCGACGCCGTTCGCCACCACGTCGACCGAGTCGGTGAAGCTGGGCCGGATCTCCTCCGTGGTGCTCAGCCGGGTCGTGGCCAACCCGGAGAAGTACGTCCCCGGCACCCTGCCCCGTGAGGTCGTCCTCACCATCGGCTGGGGCGCGGTCGCCCGGCTCGACCTGGAGCCCGCCGCTTGCGGCGACCCCAACTGCGAGGCGGACCACGGGTATACGGGCAACTCCACCGCCGACGATCTGAGCCTGCGCGTGAGCGAGGCGGGTGACGGCCCGGACACGGTCCGCCAGACCCTCGCCTTCTCCCAGGCGCTCTCCGAGGCGACCGCGGCGGCCGGCCGCTGATGGCTCTGCCCGACTGGCCGTACGCGGACGACACCGCTCCGCTCGCCCTCTCCACCGCCCCGGTGCCGGAGTACGGCTCGGGTTCGCTCGCCGACCTGCTGCCGACGATCGCCGCGGGGCTGGGAGTTCCCGGCTTCACCTCCGCGATCCCGGAACTGGCACCCGCTGACCGGAACTGCGTCTTCCTCATCGACGGCCTCGGCTGGGAGCAGATCCGCGCGCACCCCGACGAGGCCCCGTACCTCCACTCACTGCTGCCGGCCTCGCGCGGCGGCACCGGCCGTCCGCTCACCGCCGGCTTCCCCGCCACTACGGCGACGTCGCTCGCCTCGGTCGGCACCGGACTGCCGCCCGGCGCGCACGGTCTCACCGGGTACACCACCCGCAACCCGGCCACCGGCGAGCTGATGAACCAGCTGCGCTGGCGCCCCTGGACCGACCCGCATGTCTGGCAGCCGTACCCCACGGTCTTCCAGCTCGCCGACGCGGCGGGCGTGCACACCGCGCAGGTCTCCTCGCCCGACTTCCAGAACACCCCGCTCACCAAGATCGCGCTGAGCGGCGGCACCTTCAGGGGCCGGCTCACCGGTGAGGACCGGATGGACCTGGCCGCCGACCAACTGGGCGCCGCCGACCGTTCGTTGATCTACACGTACTACAGCGAGGTGGACTCCAAGGGCCACCGGTTCGGCATGGACTCGGACGCCTGGCGCGGCCAGCTGATGTACGTCGACCGGCTCGTCCAGCGCCTCGCCGAGCAGCTGCCGCCCCGGTCGGCGCTGTATGTCACCGCCGACCACGGCATGATCGACATCCCGTTCGACGAGGAGTCGCGCATCGACTTCGACGAGGACTGGGAACTGGGCGCGGGCGTCGCCCTGCTGGGCGGCGAGGGCCGCGCCCGGCACGTCTACGCCGTCCCGGGCGCCCACAGCGATGTGCTGGCTGTCTGGCGCGAGGTGCTCGGCGAGCAGTTCTGGGTGGCGGGCCGCGACGAGGCCATCGCGGCGGGCTGGTTCGGCCCGGCGGTCGACGAGCGGGTGTACGGGCGGATCGGCGACGTCGTCGCCGCGGCCCACGCCGATGTGGTGATCACCGCGTCCCGCCGTGAGCCGCACGAGTCGGCCATGGTCGGCATGCACGGCTCGATGACCCCGGCGGAGCAGCTGGTGCCGCTGCTCGAAGTGCGCTCGTAACCGCGCCCGTTCGCGCCGCTGCCTGCCGCCCCCCTCCCCGCAGATCCGAAAGGTCTTCGACTCCCCATGCCTGAACTGGTGTTCTTCTCCGGAACGATGGACTGCGGAAAGAGCACGCTGGCGCTCCAGATCGGACACAACCGCTCCGCGCGCGGTCTGCAGGGCGTGATCTTCACGCGCGACGACCGCGCCGGTCAGGGAAAGCTCTCCTCCCGCCTCGGGCTGGTGACGGAGGCGGTCGAGGCGGCGCCCGGCATGGATCTCTACGCCTATCTGGTGGGCCTGATGTCGAAGGGCGGCCGGGTCGACCATGTCATTGTCGACGAGGCGCAGTTCCTGGCGCCCGATCAGATCGACCAGCTGGCCCGGGTCGTGGATGACCTGAAACTGGACGTCTTCGCCTTCGGTATCACGACCGACTTCCGCACCAAGCTCTTCCCCGGCTCGCAGCGGCTGATCGAACTCGCGGACCGGATCGAGTCCCTACAGGTCGAGGCGTTGTGCTGGTGCGGTGCCCGCGCCACCCACAACGCCCGCACCGTGGGCGGCGCGATGGTCGTGGAGGGCGAGCAGGTGGTCGTGGGTGATGTCGACCGCTCGGCCGGGGAGGTCGGTTACGAGGTGCTCTGCCGACAGCATCACCGCCGGCGTATGACGAGTGGCGCGGTCAGGGCCGCGGCGCTCTCTCCCGACGTCCTGCCCTCCAACTCCGCCTGAGCCGCGCGTCCCTCGCTCCGCCGGGGGCGGTACGGCACCGGAGGCCAGGGACGTCCTCAGTCCTCAGTCCTCAGTCCCCATTCCCCATTCCTCAGTCCGACAGCATGACGAACGCTTTCGCATGCGCGTTCGCCCCGCTTTTCGCTTCGCGCGGGCTCGCGCGGATGACCCGTGGTCCGGCCGCCGCCCGGGCCCGGACCACGGAGAGACCGCCAACGGCACGGGTGTGCCTGGAGACTGGCGTCCGGCAGGACGTCAGCGCTCCGTCCGCACGACGGTGAAGACCGCGCCCTCCGGATCGGCGACCGTGGCCAGCCTCCCCATCTCGCCCTGGTGCGGCGGCTGGTGCACCTGCCCGCCCAGCTCGGTCACCCGGCGCACGGCCGCGTCGACGTCCGCCACCTCGAAGTACGTCATCCAGTGCGGTCCCCTGTCACGGGGCAGCGCCTGGCCGGCCCCGTGCAGCGAGGCGACCGCCCGGCCCTCCAGATACAGCGTCAGACGGTCGAACTCGGCCGGGACGACCGCCTCCGTCTCGTAACCGAACACCGCCTGGTAGAACTTGCCGACCGGTCCGGTCTCCCGGGTCACCAGCTCGTTCCACGCCGGGGACCCGGGCACGCCCCACTCCGCGGTGCCCACGTGGGCCGCCGCCTGCCAGATGCCGAAGACCGCGCCTTCGGGGTCCGACCCTATGGCCAGCCGTCCCGCCTCGCCCGCGTCCAGCGGGCCAACTCCTACCGTCCCGCCGCAGTGCCTGACGGCCTCCGCGGTGGCGTCGGCGTCGTCGGAGGCCAGATACGTCGTCCAGGCGATCGGCAGGTGGCGGTCCGGCGGCATCTGCCCGATCCCCGCGACCTCACGGCCGTCCAGCAGCGCACGTACATAGGGGCCCAGTTGCTCCGGACCCGGCCCGAACTCCCAGCCGAACAAGTCGGCGTAGAACTCCTGGGTCTCTGACAGGCCGTGCACCATCAGACTCACCCAGCAGGGGGTTCCGGGCCTGCGCCGCGAGGCTGCCTCGGTCATTTTCGCTCTCTCCTCGGACCATCGGTGGTGGCCGTGCGGGGGCCGGTGGGCCGCCCCCCGCCCCGATGCTTCCACCACCTGCCGCGCGCCGCGCCCCGGCCGCGCCGCATTTTGCACGTTCCAGCAGGAGGATGCCTGTTTTGCTACTCCTCGTCCTTTTCTACGGCGTTACGTGTGCGCCGGACACTGGGCGAGGATGGCAGTCATGACACCCATCATCACCGCATCCGATCTCGCGAGCGAGTTGGCCGGGCCCCGTCCGCCGGTCCTCCTCGACATCCGCTGGCAGCTCGGCGGCCCGAACCTGCGCCCCGAGTACGAGGCCGGCCACCTCCCCGGCGCGGTCTTCGTCGACCTGGACACGGAGTTGGCGGGTCCGCCCGGCGCGGGCGGCCGCCATCCGCTGCCCGATCCCGCCGGACTGGGCGCGGTGCTGCGCCGCGCGGGCGTCTCGGCGGACACCCCGGTCGTCGTGTACGACGGCGGCCAGGGGTGGGCCGCGGCGCGCGCCTGGTGGCTGCTGCGCTGGACCGGCCACCAGGACGTCCGGGTGCTGGACGGAGGTCTCGCATCCTGGTCCGGGTCGCTCTCCACGCGCACACCGGTGCCCGCACCGGGCGACTTCGTACCCGCGCCCGGCGCGCTGCCGCTCCTCGACGCGGACGGTGCGGCCGAACTGGCCCGCAAGGGCGTATTGCTGGACGCCCGCGCCGCCGAGCGCTACCGGGGCGATGTGGAGCCCGTCGACCGGGTCGGCGGGCATATCCCCGGCGCGGTTTCGGCCCCGACGTCGGAGAACACCGGAGCAGGTGGGCATTTCCTGGCCGCCGGTGAACTGGCCGCGCGGTTCGCCGCGTTGGGGGCGGCGGACCAGGGCGCGGAGGTAGGCGTCTACTGCGGATCGGGAGTGTCGGGCGCGCACGAGGTGCTGGCGCTGGAGATCGCCGGGATCCGGGCGGCGCTCTACGCGGGGTCCTGGTCCGAGTGGTCGTCGGACGAGTCCCGCCCGGTCGCCACGGGGCCCACACCCTAGAGCTGTCAGCGGCCGGGGCCCGTACGCAGTGCGTACGGGCCCCGGCTCAACCAGTGCCGCTGTTCCCGCTACTCCTGCTTCTTGCGCCGGGTGCCGAAGACGATCTCGTCCCAGCTCGGCACGGCCGCACGCCTGCCCGGGCGGACGCCGTCCGCCTCGGCCTGCCGGTCCGTCGTCCCGGTCAGCCGGTCGCGGTGACCGGCCACCGCACGTGGCATCAGCACGTCCGCGTACGCCGAACCGGCCCCGGCGGACGCCGCGGGCGGCTCCTCGGACTCCGGCTCCTGCGCGGGCTCGGACGGCGGGAGTTGGGGCGGCGCGGGGCGCTCGGGCACGACCATGTCCCCCCGGAAGCTCGGTACGGCCTCCAGCAGGCTGGTCAGGGAGTCCCGCTCTCCGCTGCCGCTCTCATCGGGCTCGGGCGGAGCGGGCACCGGTGCGGTGGGCCGCTCCATCTGCCCCATCTGCCGGTCCAGAGCACGGTCGAGGGGCCGGTCGCGGGGCAGCCGGGCGATCCTCGGTACGAACGGGAAGCTCGGCTCCGGCGCCGCCAGTGAGTCGTCCGACTCGCCGATCAGCGACCGGGCCTCGTCGTCCATGGCCTGCACCAGGCGGCGGG
Source organism: Streptomyces sp. NBC_01197 (assembly GCF_036010505.1). Taxonomy (NCBI): domain Bacteria; kingdom Bacillati; phylum Actinomycetota; class Actinomycetes; order Kitasatosporales; family Streptomycetaceae; genus Streptomyces; species Streptomyces sp. NBC_01197. The sequence continues at coordinate 1,664,895 of NZ_CP108569.1, read as the reverse complement.
GCGGGTCGTAGCTCCAGCTCGCCGAGTGCGTCTCGGTGGCGACCCGGTAGACCAGCAGGACCTCCCAGGTCCCGTCGTCGCGGCGCCAGGAGTCCCAGAGCACGGTGTCCCGCTCGGCGCCGCGCAGCAGCAGCCGCTCGTTCACCGCCTCGCCGAGCTGCGGACCGGTGCCGGTGTTCTCACCGGCACGCCGTACAGGTGTCTTGCGGGCCCGCTCGGCCATGAACGCGCGCTCCGCGAGTACCGGCCCCTCGAAGCGGCGGACCCGGTCGACCGGGATTCCGGCCATCTGGGCTACCTCTTCGGCGGAGGCGCCGGCCCTTATACGTGCCTGGATGTCACGGGGACGGAGGTGGCTCTCCACCTCGATCTCGATCTGGCCGAGGCGGGCGCGGTCATTACGGACCGCGGCACGCAGCCGCTCATCGATCGGAAGCGTGTACTCCGTACTGTCCGCAGCTTTGAGCACCAGTCGTGTGCCGTCATTCGAGACGGCCACGACACGCAGTTCGGGCATGGGAACCTCCCGGGTGGTGCCTGCCGACGTCACGTGCGTCGCTGCTTCCGCTAGTCGAGTGTGGCCTGCCCGGGTACAGCACGCCACAACCTTGCCGAGTTATCCGGCGTGTCGGGCCTCAGCCCTGGAACGCCGTTATGGCACGGTTACCTGTTTGCGACGCAGAGCGACCGTCGGTCACTCTGTGCAGCGAGGCGCCCGTGCAGTGCCATGGTGCCGCCGGTTCGAGTGCCGCCTTAGGCCCCTTCCCGCCTGTCCGGACACCCCTGAGGGAGGCCGGGCCCAGGGCTCGCCACAGTACTCCATTCGGGCCAAGGGGGTGGACGGCTCGCCGCTGAACTTCCCGGGGCCCGGCGGAGGGGGAGCCTCGTAAGTGCCGCCAGCGTATGCCTGCGGGTGTTGTGCTTCACACAATCTTCTGAAGTGGAACTATCCACTTCGCTCAAATGTCCCTTTCTGGTGCAGGGTGTAACCAGATGGACAAGCAGGGGCTGGTGATGGAGCAGAAGCCGGACGGCGGCGCAGAGACCGGAAGCGGGAAGAGGGGGCAGCTCGATCTGAGCGTCCCTCAGGTGGCGGGCAGCGCGTTCGCCGCTGTGGTGGCCGCGGTGCTTGCATCGAAGCTCGGCGTGTACGGAACGATCATCGGCGCGGGCCTGGTGAGTGTGATCGCCACCTGTGGCGGCACGATCTTCCAGCACTTCTTCCGGCGCACCGGGGAGCAGATCCGCGAAGTGACGGTCCAGGTCAAGCCCAGGGCCCTGAAGATCCCGGTACGGCAGGTGCCGGGGGCTCCGGAGCCGGGGGAGGCGCCGCCGACGATCGCGGTGCCGTGGCCCGGACAGTCCGGTGCGGACCGGACGGGGGGCTTCCCCGGCGATGGGGAGCCGGACGCGACGAGGCCGCTGACGCCGGTCGCCGGAGAAGGGTTCAGCGGTGAGGAGTTCACCGAGGCCACGACGCACGGGACGCGGGTGCGGGGCTGGAAGCGCTCATCCCTCGCGGCCCTGGTCGTGTTCCTCGTGGCGATGGCCGGGATCAGCGGCTTCGAGCTGCTCTCGGGACACGGGCTCAGCGGCGGCCCGGGGACGACCGTGGGCTCGGTGGTCCAGGGCGGCAGCGGCACTCGGCACCACTCGCCGGGGCCGGCGGTTTCGACCGACCCGCAGCAGAGCCAGGACCCCCGGCAGCAGGACCGGCAGCAGAGCACCGGCCCCGACCCGTCGCCGGGCACCGGCTCCGGATCCGGCGACACCGGCCGGTCGAAGCCCGACCCCGGCAAGAGCGGCACGTCGGCCGGTCCGACGCCCAGTCCCTCGCAGCCCGCGACGGGCGGCGGCGCGCAGACCCCGGACCCGACGCCCTCCGGCTCGTCCGGTGACGGCTCGGGCTCCACTTCGGGCCACGACAGCACCGGGGGGCAGGACAACGCGCCGGACACAGCCACACAGAACCCGGCGGGACAGCGCCCCACCGGGTGACGGTCCCGCAGGTCCGTCACCCGGTGGGGGTCACTCGCCCAGGACCCGGCGCAGGTAGTCGTTGCCGAACAGCCGCTGCGGGTCGAGCCGGTCGCGTACGGCCGTGAACTCGCCGAAGCGCGGGTAGACCTCCGCCAGGTACGCCGCGTCGCGGGTGTGCAGCTTGCCCCAGTGTGGCCGGCCGCCGTGCGCGGTCATGATCCGCTCCACAGCGGTGAAGTACGCCCGGTGCGGAGTGCCCCGGTACATATGCGCCGCGATGTAGGCGGTCTCCCGGCCCGAGGCCGTGGAGAGCGCGATGTCGTCCGCGGGCGCCGTGCGGACCTCCACGGGGAAGCTCACCCGCAGCGGCGAGCGCTCCACCATCGCCCTGACCTCCCGCAGCGCCCCGACCGCGGCCTCCCGGGGCAGGGCGTACTCCATCTCGACGAAGCGCACCCGGCGCGGACTTGTGAAGACCTTGTACGGGATGTCCGTGTAGGTGCGGGCGGAGAGCGCCCGGCTGGAGATCTTCGCGATCGCGGGAATCGTCGCGGGGACGGCCCGGCCCAGCGAACACGCCGCCTGGAACACGCCGTTGGAGAGCAGCTCGTCCTCGATCCAGCCGGCCACCCGGCCGGGCGGGGCGGCCGACCCCGCGCTGCGGTTGTTGCGCTTGGTGTTGCAGTTGCCGGTGTGCGGGAACCAGTAGAACTCGAAGTGCTCGTTCTCGGCGACCAGCTGGTCGAAGTCGGCGGTCACCCGGTCGAAGCCCATCGGCTCCTCGCGGGCCGTCAGCAGGAAGACCGGCTCCACCGCGAAGGTGATCGCCGTGACGACACCCAGAGCGCCGAGCCCGATCCGGGCGGCCGCGAAGACGTCGGGGTGCTCCGTCGCCGAGCACGTCAGCACCGAGCCCTCAGCCGTCACCAGTTCGAGCGCCCGGATCTGTGCGGAAATCGAGGCGGACTCGCGGCCGGTGCCATGGGTGCCGGTGCTGGTGGCGCCCGCCACCGTCTGGTCCATGATGTCGCCCATGTTCGTGAGGGTGAGACCCTCACGCGCCAGCGCCTGGTTGAGCCGCTTCAGCGGTGTGCCGGCCTCGACGGTCACCGTGCCCGCCGCGCGGTCGATCTCCCGGATGCCGGTGAGGAGACCGGGGCGTATCAGCAGCCCGTCGGTCGCGGCGGCCGCCGTGAACGAGTGGCCGGTGCCGACGGCCTTCACCTTCAGGCCGTCGTCCGCCGCCCGCCTGACGGCGTCGGCCAGTTCGGCGGCGGACGCCGGCGTCACCTCCCGGGCCGGGCGGGCGGTGACATTCCCCGCCCAGTTACGCCAGGTCCCCGCCGGCCGTACCGCCGTCGCCGTCCGTGCCGCAGCCGGTGTTCTTGATGTACCGGTCATCCGCCCCGCTCCCGTCTAGTGGCACCGGCACATTGAGCCGGCGGTAGCCGGGCAACGCCACCGCGGCCGCGAGCGCTCCCGCCACGAGCGGCACCAGATACCCCTGGCGTGCCCCGCCCGCGTCGACCGCCCAGCCGGCGGCCGAGGAGCCGAGTGCCACACCGACAGCGAGCCCGGTGCTGGTCCAGGTCATGCCCTCGGTCAGCCTGCTGCGCGGTACGTGCTGCTCGATGAGGGCCATCGTGGTCACCATCGTCGGTGCGACGAAGAGCCCCGCGACGAAGAGCGCCCCGGCCAGAAACGGCAGGTTCCCGGCCAGTTGGAGGGGGATCATACTCAGCGCCATCGCGCACACCCCCACCAGCCATCTGCTGGAAGCGGCCCCCCGCAGGTGCAGCAGTCCGAAGACCGCCCCGGCCAGACACGATCCGAGCGCGTACACCGCGAGGACCAGACTGGCCAGTGCCTTGTGGCCGCGCTCGTCGGCGAACGCGACCGTCACCACGTCGATCGACCCGAAGATCGCTCCCGTTGCCACGAACGTCAGCACCAGCAGCCGCAGCCCGGGGGAGCCCAGTGCGGAGCCGCCGGGGCCGTGGCCGTGCGGATGCGGGGCCGGTTCGGTGGCGCGCTGCGCGGTCAGCCAGCACACCCCCGCGACGAGGAAGCCGCCCGCCATCAGCGGACCCGCCTCGGGGAACCAGGCGGTGGAGAGCCCGATGGAGAGGATCGGACCGAAGATGAAGCACACCTCGTCGACGATCGACTCCCAGGAGTACGCGGCGTGCAGCATCCGCGGATCGCCCCGGTGGATCGCCGCCCAGCGGGCCCGGACCATCGAGCCGACGCTCGGGACACAGCCCCCGCCGGCCGCGCAGACGAAGAGCGTCCAGTCCGGCAGCCGCTGCTGCGCACAGACCAGCAGTCCCGCCACGGCGACGGCGGAGACGGCGGTCGCCCGGCGCAGCACCCGCCGCTGTCCGTGCCGGTCGACGAGCCGGGAGATCTGCGGGCCGATGGCGGCCGCGGACAGCGCCAGCGTCGCGGAGAGCGCGCCGGCCAGGCCGTACCGCCCGGTGAGCTGCGAGATCATGGTCACCACGCCGATGCCCAGCATGGACAGCGGCATCCGGCCGAGAAGTCCGGCCGCCGAGAACCCCTTGGTGCCGGGGGCGGCGAAGATCGCACGGTAAGGACTGGTCAAGAAGGGCTCCGGTAAGGCGTACTGGTGGTCCGCGCAGCTTACGGGCGCTGATCGGCGCCGAGCACCGGGGGCGGCTCCGACCAGGCGTTCCGTGGGGGGTCCCGGAGCCTGTCGGACCCGGGTGGCAGGATCTGGGGCATGTCCGATCAGCGTGATCCAGCTCCCTACGACGCCCTCCTGCTGCTCTCCTTCGGCGGTCCCGAGGGCCCGGACGACGTGGTCCCGTTCCTGGAGAACGTGACCCGCGGCCGCGGCATCCCGAAGGAACGGCTCAAGGAGGTGGGACAGCACTACTTCCTGTTCGACGGGGTCAGCCCCATCAACGGCCAGAACCGGGCCCTCCTCGACGCGCTCCGCAAGGACTTCGCCGGGCACGGTCTCGACCTGCCGGTGTACTGGGGCAACCGCAACTGGGCGCCGTACCTGACCGACACCCTGCGGGAGATGACCGCCGACGGGCACCGCCGTATCGCCGTCCTGGCCACCAGCGCGTACGCCTCGTACTCCGGCTGCCGCCAGTACCGCGAGGACCTCGCGGGGGCGCTGGCCACGCTGGAGGCGGAGGGCCTGGAACTGCCGCGGGTCGACAAGCTGCGGCATTACTTCAACCACCCGGGGTTCGTCGGGCCGATGGCCGACGGCGTCCTGAAGTCCCTGGCGGAGCTGGACGACGCGGTCCGGGCCGGGGCGCACCTGGCGTTCACCACGCACTCCATCCCCACCGCGGCCGCCGACAGCTCGGGGCCCGACGGCGGGGCGTACGTCGCCGAGCACCTGGACGTGGCACGGGTGATCGTCGAGAAGGTCCGCGCCGAGACGGGCGTCGACCACCCCTGGCGGCTCGTCTACCAGTCGCGCAGCGGCTCGCCGCAGACCCCGTGGCTGGAACCGGACATCTGTGAGCACCTCACGGAGCTGCACGGGGCGGGGGTGCCCGCGGTCGTCATGGTGCCCATCGGCTTCGTGTCGGACCACATGGAGGTCCTGTACGACCTGGACACCGAGGCGGTCGCGAAGGCGGCCGAACTGGGCCTGCCCGCCGTACGGTCGGCGACCGTCGGCGCCGACCCGCGCTTCGCCGCCGCGGTACGCGACCTCCTGCTGGAGCGGGCGGCCACCGAGCGGGGCCGCCCCGTGGAGCGCTGCGCCCTCGGCGCGCTGGGCGCATCGCACGACGTCTGCCCGGTCGGCTGCTGCCCGGCCCGCACGGCCAAGCCGGCGGCCGCGGGCGCCGACAGCCCCTACGCGTAATCAGCCGGAGCCCGTACGCGTAATCAGCAGCCAGGGCGCCCCGGAGAGCCGGGCGGCCACTCCTTCGAAGCCACTGAAGGCAGAGAACCATAAGCCACACCCGGCCCTCCCGGGCCGCCTAACAACCTACGGAGAACCGTGACCGATCCGCTCCACACCGAACTGCTCGAACTGGCCCTGGAGGCCGCGAGGCGCGCCGGGGCGCTGCTGCGGGACGGGCGCCCCGCCGACCTGGAGGTGGCGGCGACCAAGTCCAGCCCCATCGACGTCGTCACCGAGATGGACATCGCGGCCGAGAAGCTGATCACCGGCTACCTCACCGGCCTCCGTCCCGACGACGGCTTCCTGGGTGAGGAGGGGGCGAGCTCCGAGGGCACCAGCGGTGTCCGATGGGTCATCGACCCGCTGGACGGAACCGTGAACTACCTCTATGGGCTGCCCACTTGGTCCGTCTCGATCGCGGCCGAGCAGGACGGCGAGACGGTCGCTGGGGTGGTGGCGGCCCCGATGCGCGGCGAGACGTTCCACGCGGTGCGCGGCGGCGGTGCCCACCTCGGCGGCGCGCGGCTGCGGTGCAGGCCCGCGCCCCCGCTCGACCAGGCGCTGGTGTCGACCGGCTTCAACTACGTCACGACCGTGCGCACCCACCAGGCGGCCGTGGCCCAGCGGCTGATCCCGCAGTTGCGGGACATCCGGCGCGGCGGCTCGGCGGCCATCGACCTCTGCGACGTGGCCGCCGGCCGGCTCGACGGCTACTACGAGCGGGGGCTGCACCCCTGGGACCGGGCGGCCGGTGACCTGATCGCCCGCGAGGCGGGCGCACTGACCGGTGGGCGGCCGGGAGAGCGCCCGACGGACGACCTGACGGTCGCCGCGTCACCCGGCGTCTTCGAACCGCTCCAGGCGCTGCTGGAGCAGTACGGCGCCTGGCACGACTGAGCACGTACGAGGCCCCCGGCACCTGGAACGGTGCCGGGGGCCTCGTGGACGCGCTGTACTTGGTCAGGCAGCCGCGGTGCGGATGTCCGCGCCGCACTCGGCTGTCAGGGCGGGCTCGACCGCCACGCCGTGTTCGGCCGCGAGGCGGTGAAGATCGTCCAGCTCGCCCTGCTCGACCTCCGCCAGGAAGTCGTCGCCGGACTCGCGGGCACGCGTCAGGTCGGTCTGGGTGGCCTTTATACGCTGCAGCAGACCTGCGGTGAATGCGTCCATGGGTGCGCCCCCTCGTCGTGGGTCGGTGGCACGGGGGTGTGCCGGGGGTTGTCAACTGATCACGCGCCCCGGTGGTCTCGGAGCGGGGTGTGGCGCGCCCCGTACAGGGCGTGATCGGCGGGTGTGCAGTCGTCCTCCCCTTGCTCTGCCTCAGAGAAACCTCAACCGCACCGGGAATCCCTGAATTCCCCGGGGACCGCTGCCGAGCACTGCCTTACAGCCGGTTTATGGCCGTACGGGGCAGGATGGAAGTACACAGAAGTGCACACCCCCCTGCAGGACCTGCCCGGACACGGGCTGTAACGGAAGGACAAGCGCCGTGCGCGTACTCGTCGTCGAGGACGAGCAGCTGCTCGCCGATGCGGTGGCCACCGGACTTCGCCGGGAGGCCATGGCCGTCGACGTCGTGTACGACGGCGCCGCGGCCCTGGAGCGGATCGGGGTCAACGACTACGACGTCGTGGTCCTCGACAGGGACCTGCCGGTGATCCACGGCGACGACGTCTGCCGCAAGATCGTCGAACTCGGTATGCCCACCCGGGTGCTGATGCTCACCGCTTCGGGCGACGTCAGCGACCGCGTGGAGGGCCTGGAGCTCGGCGCGGACGACTATCTGCCGAAGCCTTTCGCGTTCACCGAGCTGACCGCGCGGGTCCGGGCACTCGGGCGCCGTACGACGGTCGCCCTGCCGCCGGTTCTGGAGCGGGCCGGCATCAAGCTGGACCCCAACCGCCGCGAGGTCTTCCGGGAGGGCCGCGAGATCCAGCTGGCCCCCAAGGAGTTCGCCGTGCTCGAAGTGCTGATGCGCAGCGAGGGCGCGGTCGTCTCGGCCGAGCAGCTCCTGGAGAAGGCCTGGGACGAGAACACCGATCCCTTCACCAACGTCGTACGGGTGACCGTCATGACACTGCGCCGCAAGCTCGGTGAGCCTCCGGTCATCGTGACCGTGCCGGGCTCGGGCTACCGGATCTGAGCGCCCCGTGGCCAACAGCCCGGCGGCGCCCGCGGCGCCGCCCAAACCGACCTGGGACCCGAAGAGCTCGGAGTCCCTCTCCCCGCTGCTGCGGCCGACCATCCGGATACGCCTGACGCTGCTGTACGGCGGGATGTTCCTGATCGCCGGGATCCTGCTGCTGACCATCATCTACATGCTGGCGGCGCAGGCGCTCAACGTCGGCGGCCAGCTGCCTTTCAAGATCGTCTCGGGTCAGGTCACCAGCGGAGTGTGCAACCTGCCCACCAACGGTGGTTCCGCGGACCAGTTCAACCAGGCCATGAACTCCTGCGTCAACCACCAGCGCCAGCAGGCACTCGACCACCTGCTGGCCCGGTCGCTGTACGCCCTGGTCGGCCTCAGCATCATCGCGTTCGCCTTCGGCTACGCGGTGGCCGGCCGGGTGCTGTCCCCGCTCGGCAGGATGACCCGTACGGCCCGCCGCGTGGCCGGTACGGACCTGACCCGGCGGATCGAGCTGGACGGCCCGGACGACGAGCTCAAGGAGCTCGCCGACACCTTCGACGAGATGCTCGACCGGCTGGAGCGGGCCTTCACCGCTCAGCAGCGGTTCGTCGCCAACGCGTCGCACGAACTCCGCACACCGCTGGCCATCAACCGCACGCTTCTGGAGGTGCACCTCTCCGACCCGGGTGCGCCCGTCGAGCTCACCCAGCTCGGCAAGACGCTGCTGGCCACCAACGAGCGCAGCGAGCAGCTGGTCGAGGGGCTGCTGCTGCTCGCCCGCAGCGACAACCAGATCGTCGAGCGGAAACCGGTCGACCTGGCCGAGGTCGCCACCCGCGCCATCGACCAGACCCTCGCGGAGGCCGCAACGAGAGGGGTGGAGATCCGTGGAGAGCAGTCGCCGGCGGTCGTCCAGGGCAATGGCATCCTGCTGGAGCGCATCGCCCTCAACCTCGTCCAGAACGCCGTGCGCTACAACGTCGCGGAGGACGGCTGGGTGGAGGTCACCACCGAACTGCAGCCCGGCCAGGCGCTGCTGGTGGTCTCGAACACGGGTCCCGTGGTTCCCGCTTACGAGATTGACAACCTCTTCGAGCCGTTCAGACGCCTGCGCACCGAGCGGACCGGCAGCGACAAGGGCGTCGGGCTCGGTCTGTCCATCGCGCGCTCGGTTGCCCGCGCCCACGGAGGCCGTATCATCGCGGAGCCCCGCGAGGGCGGTGGCCTCGTGATGCGTGTCACGTTGCCTGTCTGAGCCGGTCGGCGGGGGTAGGCCGGATGTTCGCTTTGCGCGGAATTTTCGGGGACGCGTTCCTGTGAGACGGATGTGCGATCCATCACAGGACCGATTTCCGTCTACCTACTCTCCGTGATCCCCAAATCCCCGAAAACCCGGGAAAACCCTGGGTTTCCAGGGGGTGCGATCACGGGAAGTACACGGGTGGTGCCCGCAAAGCACTACCCCGGGACCGTGTACGGTCCCGATCGCCATCCAAATCGATCTCTCCCCAGGGATCCGGTTGGGTGTCGATTGAGTAACAGACCTTGATGTGAGGCAAAATCTCCGCCTCGGGTCGGGCACAAGTCCGGCCTCTCACGCGTTACGTGCGCTGGAGACACCGCAAATACCCAGAGGGGGAGAGCGCGACATGGCTACGGATTACGACACTCCACGCAAGACCGACGACGACAGCGACCAGGACAGCCTGGAAGAGCTCAAGGCACGTCGGAACGACAAGTCGACGGCTGCTGTCGACGTCGACGAGTTCGAGCAGGCCGAGGGCCTTGAGCTGCCCGGCGCCGACCTGTCCAACGAAGAGCTGTCGGTCCGGGTGCTGCCCCGGCAGGCCGACGAGTTCACCTGCATGAGCTGCTTCCTCGTGCACCACCGCAGTCAGCTGGCGCGCGAGAAGAACGGCCAGCCCATCTGCCGCGACTGCGACTGAGGCAGTCGGTAGTGGCAGGCGCGAAACCGTCCCGGAAGCGACGCTTCCGGCGGAAGGGTTCCCCCGAGGACCAGCAGGGCGGCACGGGCCCGGCAGAAGGTGCGGAAGCACCCGCCGAGCCCCTCGCCCTCCGGCCCCCGGAGGAGGACGACCACGGGGCGAGCGCGCTCGTCAGCAGCGCACGTGACGACGAGCGGGGCCTCCCGGCCTCGCTCGACGAAGCGGCGCCCTTCGCCGCGGTGGCACAGGGCGTGCAGGACGGACCCATGACCCGGGCCCGTCGGCTGGGCGCTATCGGTCACGGCATACAGCACGGGATACAGCAGGGCATCCAGAAGGGCGGCGACGGCGCGAAGGCGGGGTTCGCGTACATCACCGACCGCATCATCGACATCGCACCCCGGATCCCGGTCCGCGACCTCACGACGCTGCGCAAGCACTTTCCCGGTCTCGGCCCGGAGGAGATCGCCGACCGGCTCGTCGCGGGCGCGGCCAACGCGACGTCCACCGTCGGCGCGGGCATCGGAGCGGCTGCGATGCTCCCCGTACCGCTCGCCATGCCGGCCGAGATCGCCGCGGAGATCACCGGGGTCGCCGCGATCGAGCTGAAGCTCATCGCCGAACTGCACGAGGTCTACGGGATGCGCCCGCCGGGCGGCCTCAAGGACCGCTCCACCGCCTATCTGCACGCGTGGTCGGGCGAGCGGGGCTTCGACATCACCAAGCCGGCCACGTTCACCGCGCTCGGCGGCCAGATGAAGCGCGAAATGCGCCAGCAGATCATGAAGCGCACGGTCCGCGACCTGCCGAACCTGATGCCGTTCATGGTGGGAGCCACCGTCGGCGCCGTGATGAACCGCCGGGACACCAGGAAACTCGCCGACAAGGTGCGCAAGGACATGCGCAAGCGCCAGGTCCCCTGGGACGCCCTCCCCGAGCTGCCACCGCTGCAGCAGCCCAAGGAACTTCCCGGCGGGAAGACCAAGAAGGGGCTCTGACGGCCCGCGGCCGTCAGTCCTGGGCGGCGGGCACCGCGGTCAGCGCCGTCCTGAGCGACTCCGGGTTGCGGGTCGAGAGATAGGCGTACGGCGTCGGGTCCGCCGGATCCGTGATCTCCACCCGCACGGCCGTGCGCACATAGCTGCGCATCAGCATGAAGGCGCGCGGATCGGCCTTGTACGAGCGCCAGGCGACCGTCTCCTCGGCATCCAGCACCGTGGCCTCGCCCAGCGCGGACAGCGGGATCTTCGCGTCGCCCGCGACGAGCGAGCCCGCCACGACCCGGATGCGCACCGAGCCGTACGAACTCACGATGATGCCTGCCACCGCCGCCCCGCCGACCAGGCCGCCGAGCATCGGCAGCGTGCCGAGCGGCAGGGTGATCAGCGCGCCCGCGAACCCGACGAGCAGGGCGATAAGCCACCAGGAACGGGGCGCGGTGAGACGTTCTTCGTAAGGCTGCATAAAGCCAAGCTTGGCATGGTGCCGTCCCCGCGTTGCCGCGCGGGTAATGTCTGCGGCTGTGACACGAACATCTTCAGCTCTGACGCCCCCGGCCGACGCCATAGCGCCCGTGCGCCACCACGATGCCCCGGCCCCCGGAGAGCTGCTCGGAGCGCACTACGCGCACTGTTTCGGCTGCGGCGAGGGACAGCCGCACGGGCTGCACCTCCAGGCGCGGGCCGGCGAAGGTGTGAGCGTCACCGCCGAGTTCACCGTGAAGCCCGCCCATCAGGGCGCTCCGGGCCTCGCGCACGGCGGTGTGCTGACGTCCGCGCTCGACGAGACGCTCGGCTCGCTGAACTGGCTGCTGCGGGTCATCGCGGTGACCGGCCGACTGGAGACCGACTTCGTACGGCCCGTCCCGGTGGGCACCGCGCTCCATCTGGACGCCCAGGTCACCGCGGTGAGCGGCCGGAAGATCTACTCCACGGCGACCGGCCGGATCGGCGGCCCGGACGGGCCTGTCGCGGTCCGCGCCGAGGGCCTGTTCATCGAGGTCAAGGTCGAGCACTTCACCGAGAACGGGCGGCCGGAGGAGATCCGGGCAGCGATGGACGATCCCGACCAGATCAAGCGCGCCCGCGCCTTCGAGGTGAACCCATGAGCCGTACTCCTGTAGACGTACTGATCCGCCGTGTCGACCCCGACGTGCCGCTCCCCGCTTACGGGCACCCGGGCGACGCGGGCGCCGATCTGGTGACCACCGAGGCCGCCGAGCTGGCGCCGGGGGAGCGGACCGTGCTGCCCACCGGGATCTCGGTGGCGCTGCCCGACGGGTACGCCGCCTTCGTGCACCCGCGCTCGGGGCTCGCGGCCCGCTGCGGGGTTGCCCTGGTGAATGCCCCGGGGACGGTCGATGCCGGGTACCGTGGAGAGATCAAGGTGATCGTGGTCAATCTCGATCCGCGCGAGACGGTGCGGTTCGAGCGCTTCGACCGGATCGCCCAGCTGGTAGTACAGCAGGTCGAGAAGGTGCGCTTCCACGAGGTGGCGGAGCTTCCCGGCTCGGCACGGGCCGGAGGGGGCTTCGGGTCCACCGGCGGACATGCCGCTGTGGGCGGGCCACAGGGTGGGAATCGATACGCATCGGTCGTATCCGACCGGGAAGGACAGTGACGTGTTCGGACGTCGCAAGAACAGCGGTTCCGACGAGGACGCGACGGGCGAGGCCGGGCAGTTCGACGACGGCGCCGGCGCCGGGAGCGATGAGTCGGCAGAGGTGAGCGGGGCACACAGGTCCGGCCTGCCCCCCGCCCCGCGGCCCGACGGCCCCTGGGACATCTCCGAGGTCCGTGAGGCGGCCGAGGGGCGGGTGGACCTCGGCGGTCTGTTCGTCCCCGGAGTCGAGGGCATGGAGCTGCGCGTCGAGGTCGCGGGCGACGCGATCGTCGCGGCCACGGTCGTCCTGCGCGACAGTGCCGTCCAGCTCCAGGGCTTCGCGGCACCGAAGAAGGAAGGCATCTGGGGTGAGGTGCGCGAGGAGATCGCCTCGGGCATCACCCAGCAGGGCGGCATCATCGACGAGGTCGAGGGCCCGCTCGGCTGGGAGCTGCGGGCTCAGGTGCCCGTCCAGCTCCCGGACGGTACGAACGGCGTGCAGCTGGTGCGCTTCGTCGGCGTCGACGGGCCGCGGTGGTTCCTGCGCGGTGTCATCTCGGGGCAGGGCGCTGTCCAGCCCGAGGCGGCCGGGGTACTGGAGCAGATCTTCCGGGACACCGTGGTCGTCCGCGGTGAGGGGCCGATGGCCCCCCGGGACCCGATCGTTCTCAAGCTGCCGGACGACGCCCAGATGATGCCCGACGGCGTCCAGCAGGAGGACCAGGAGGGCTCGCGTTTCTCCGGTGGCATGGGGCAGCTCCAGCGCGGCCCGGAGATCACCGAGGTGCGCTGAACCGCAGGCACGGACAGCCTTGAACACAGCACAGCAGGGCCGGTGGCCCGCACTCCCCGACGGGGGTGCGGGCCACCGGCCTTTCTGCTGGTCACAGCTGCGGGGGCCCGGTCACAGGCCGAGGCGTAGGGATCGCGTCAAGGGCGGGACGATCGCCGTATGGGTGGCGTCAACGGACGGCTGACACGCCGTTCGAGGGGGTTTGCTCAGGGAGTCCGTTCTTCCGAATCCTCGAACCGTTTCAGGAGCTCACGATGGCCGATGTGGCCTTCGTCGTCACCATGGTCGCGGTCCTCGCGCTGGTGGCGCTCATCGCCAAGGGGGTGTCGAAGCTGTGACCGGTTCTGCCGTGGAAGCGGTGACCGGCCTCGTGGTGGCCGTCGCCCTGCTGGGCTATCTCGTCCTCGCCCTCGTCCACCCGGAGAGGTTCTGAGCCTGATGAGCCCCGTCCTCGCCGGTGTGCTCCAGATGCTCGCGCTCATCGTGGCGCTTGGTCTGGTCTACCGACCGCTCGGCGACTTCATGGCCCGCGTCTACTCCTCCGACCGGCATCTGCGGGTCGAGAAGTGGATCTACAAGGCCATCGGCGCCAACCCCGACTCCGCGATGCGCTGGCCGGCGTACCTCCGCGGGGTCCTCGCCTTCTCCCTGGTGAGCATCCTCTTTCTCTATCTGCTCCAGCGGGTGCAGGGCGGTCTGCCCGGCTCGCTCGGCTTCCGGTCGATCGACCCGGACCAGGCGTTCAACACCGCCGCCTCCTTCGTCGCCAACACCAACTGGCAGTCCTACTCGGGCGAGCAGGCCATGGGCCACGTCGTGCAGACCGGCGGCCTCGCGGTGCAGAACTTCGTCTCGGCCGCCGTCGGCATGGCCGTCGCGATCGCCCTCGTACGGGGCTTCGCCCGCTCCCGTACCACCGCGTCCGGCAGCGGTGAACTGGGCAACTTCTGGGCCGACCTGGTCCGCGGCACCGTCCGGATCCTGCTTCCCGTCGCCGTCGTCGGCGCGCTGGTCCTGGTGGCCTGCGGCGTCATCCAGAACTTCGCGGGGATCCACGAGGTCGGCCAGTTCGGCGGCGGATCGCAGCAGTGGAACGGTGGCGCCGTCGCCTCGCAGGAGGCCATCAAGGAGCTGGGCACCAACGGGGGCGGCTACTTCAACGCCAACTCCGCCCACCCCTTCGAGAACCCCAACGGTCTCTCCAACCTCCTTGAGGTCTTCCTGATCCTGGTCATCCCCTTCGCGATGACACGCACCTTCGGCCGGATGGCGGGCTCCCTCAAGCAGGGCTACGCGATCCTGGCGACGATGGTGACCATCTGGACCGCCTTCACCGCCCTGATGATGTGGACCGAGTTCCACCACGGCGGCCCCGCCTTCGACATCGCGGGCGGCGCCATGGAGGGCAAGGAGACCCGCTTCGGGATCGGCGGCTCGTCGATCTTCTCGGTGGCGACCACGCTCACCTCGACCGGCGCGGTCAACTCCTTCCACTCGTCCTTCACCGGCTTCGGCGGCGGCATCACGATGCTCGGTATGCAGCTCGGCGAGATCGCTCCCGGCGGCGTCGGCTCCGGCCTCTACGGGATGCTGATCATGGCGGTCATCGCGGTGTTCATCGCGGGCCTGATGGTCGGCCGCACCCCCGAGTACCTGGGCAAGAAGATCGGCGTACGCGAGATCAAGTTCGCGGCCTGCTACATCCTCGTCACCCCGGCGCTGGTGCTCTGCTTCACCGCGGCCGCGATGGCCCTCCCGACCCCCGGCCACTCGATGACCAACTCCGGGGCGCACGGCTTCTCGGAGATCCTCTACGCCTACACGTCCGGCGCCAACAACAACGGCTCGGCCTTCGCCGGACTCGGCGCCGACACCCAGTGGTTCAACACCACCATCGGGCTGGCCATGCTGCTCGGCCGCTTCGTGCCCATGGTGTTCGTCCTGGCGCTGGCGGGCTCGCTCGCCGGGCAGCGCCGGATACCTGAGACCTCCGGGACCCTCCGTACCGACAAGCCGCTCTTCGCCGGGCTCCTCGTCGGCACGATCCTGATCATCGCTGGTCTGACCTACTTCCCGGCGCTCGCGCTGGGCCCGCTCGCAGAAGGGCTGGCGTCATGAGTACCCTCACCCCGGCTCGCGTCCCGCACCGGGACCCGGCGCAGGGCCCGAAGCCCGAAGGCCGCGCCGGAAGCGGTCTGTTCGACCCCCGGCAGCTGCTCAGGTCCTTCCCCGACGCGCTGCGCAAACTCGACCCGCGGATCATGGTCAAGTCGCCCGTGATGTTCGTGGTCGAGGTCGGCTCCGTCGTCACCACGGGGTTCGCCCTCAAGGAGCCCGGCGACTGGTTCGACTGGGCCATCGCCGGCTGGCTCTGGCTGACCACGGTCTTCGCCAATCTGGCGGAGGCGGTGGCCGAGGGCCGAGGCAAGGCCCAGGCCGACACGCTCCGCAGGGCCAAGAGCGACACCGTCGCCCGGCGGCTGGACGGCGCCGTGGAGGAGCAGGTGCCCGGTACGGCGCTGCGCATCGGCGATCTGGTGGTCTGCGAAGCCGGTGACACCATCCCCGGGGACGGCGACGTCGTCGAAGGGGTGGCCTCGGTCGACGAGTCCGCGATCACCGGTGAATCGGCCCCCGTCATCAGGGAGTCGGGCGGTGACCGCTCGGCCGTCACCGGCGGTACGAAGGTGCTGTCCGACCGGATCGTCGTCAAGATCACGACCAAGCCCGGCGATACCTTCATCGACCGGATGATCAAGCTGGTCGAGGGCGCCGCCCGGCAGAAGACGCCCAACGAGATCGCGCTGAACATCCTGCTCGCCTCGCTCACCATCGTCTTCCTGCTGGCGGTCGTGACCCTCCAGCCGTTCGCGGCGTACGCCGGTGCGAAGCAGTCGATGACCGTGCTCACCGCACTGCTGGTCTGCCTGATCCCGACCACCATCGGGGCGCTGCTCTCTGCTATCGGCATCGCGGGCATGGACCGGCTCGTACAGCGCAATGTGCTGGCCATGTCCGGACGCGCGGTCGAGGCCGCGGGCGACGTGTCGACCCTGCTGCTCGACAAGACCGGCACCATCACCCTCGGCAACCGGCAGGCCGCCGCGTTCGTCCCGGTCAGGGGTGTCACCGAGGCCGTACTCGCCGACGCGGCGCAGCTCTCATCGCTGGCCGACGAGACGCCGGAGGGCCGCTCGGTCGTCGTACTCGCCAAGGAGAAGTACGGGCTGCGCGAGCGCAGCCGCGGTGAGCTGACCGGAGCCGACTGGATCTCCTTCACCGCCCAGACCCGGATGTCGGGCGTGGACACCGGCGGCCGCCGGATCCGCAAGGGCGCGAGCGGCTCCGTGGTGGCCTGGGTCAGGGAGAACGGCGGTCAGGCCTCCGAGGACGCGCAGACGCTCACCGACGCGATCTCTGAGGCGGGCGGCACCCCACTGCTCGTCGCCGTCGAGGACGGCGAGTGCGCCCGGGTGCTCGGTGTCATCCACCTCAAGGACGTCGTCAAGGAAGGCATGCGGGAGCGGTTCGGCGAGCTGCGCCGGATGGGCATCAGGACCGTCATGATCACGGGCGACAACCCGCTGACGGCCAGGGCCATCGCCCAGGAGGCCGGTGTCGACGACTTCCTCGCCGAGGCCACCCCCGAGGACAAGATGGCGCTGATCAAGCGCGAGCAGGCCGGCGGCAAGCTCGTCGCGATGACCGGTGACGGGACGAACGACGCCCCGGCGCTGGCTCAGGCGGACGTCGGGGTGGCCATGAACACGGGGACGTCGGCGGCCAAGGAGGCCGGGAACATGGTGGACCTGGACTCCAACCCCACCAAGCTGATCGAGATCGTCGAGATCGGCAAGCAACTGCTCATCACCCGGGGTGCGCTGACGACGTTCTCGATCGCCAACGACGTCGCCAAGTACTTCGCGATCATCCCCGCGATGTTCGCGGTGGCGTACCCGAGCCTCGACAAGCTGAACATCATGCGTCTCTCGTCGCCCGAGACCGCGATCCTGTCGGCCGTCGTCTTCAACGCGCTGGTCATCGTCGCGCTGGTGCCGCTGGCGCTGAAGGGCGTGCGGTACAGGCCGGCCGGCGCCGACCGGATGCTCCGCCGCAACCTCGGGATCTACGGGCTCGGCGGCCTGGTCGCACCGTTCATCGGCATCAAGATCATCGACCTGCTCATCTCCCTCATACCTGGCATCGGGTGACCATCATGAACAACTCCGTGAGCGGAACGGGCCGTCTGCTCTGGGCCGGTCTGCGCGCCCTGCTCGTACTCACCGTCGTCTGCGGTGTGATCTACCCGCTCGCCGTGACCGGCGTCGCCCAGGCGGTCATGGGCCATCAGGCCAATGGCTCGGAGATCAAGTCCGGTGGCAAGGTCGTCGGCTCCTCCCTCATCGGGCAGAGCTACCCGCTGCCGCTGAGGAAGGGGCAGCAGACCCCGGCGCCCGACCTCAGGTGGTTCCAGCCGCGCCCCTCCAACGGGCTGGGCACCAACACCGTCAACACCCAGTACAAGCTGCTGGTGTCCGGCGCGACCAACCGGTCAGGGGACAGCGCCGAACTGATCAAGTGGGTCAAGGACGCCAAGTCCGCCGTCGTCAAGGACAATTCGACCGCCGGATACCGGGTACGGCCGTCCGACGTGCCGGCCGACGCCGTCACCTCGTCCGCCTCCGGTCTCGACCCGGACATCTCCCCGCTGTACGCGAAGCTCCAGGTGCACCGGATCGCCGCGCGCAACCACCTCACGGTGGCGCGGGTCGACCGGCTGGTCGCCGACCACACCACCGGCCGCACGCTCGGCTTCATCGGGGAGCCCCGGGTCAACGTCCTGGAACTCAACGTGGCGCTGAAGCAGCTGACCGAAGGCTGATCAGCGGCCGGCTGCCGCACGGCTGCCCGGGAACCGGTCGCGTACGGTTCCCGGGCGTCCGCATGTCCTGACCGCGTGCCCGCCGGGAGGCCGGCCGGCGGTCACCGCCCCGGTGCGCCCGCCCGCAGTCCGTCCATGACCAGGTCCATCAGCCGGGTGGTGCGCGGCTGCCAGTCCGAGTGCGGGTCGATCTGCCAGAGACCGGCGATGGCGAGCAGGAAGTCGTCGGGGGTCACCCCCGGGCGGATAGTGCCGGCCTCTTCGCCGGCGCGGAGCAGTAGGCCGGCCGCTGAGGTCACCGGGGTGTGCCCCGGTTTCGGCGGCCCCCCGGGCCCGCCGGTGGCAAGCCGTATCGCGTCCGCCAGGCCGGCCTTGGTCATGGCGAACCTGGCGAGGCGGTCCATCCACTCGCGCAGTGCCACGTCCGGTTCCCGCGTCTTGAGCAACTGGGCCGCCGTGTCGGCGACCTGCTGCATCTCGTAGCGGTAGATCTCCAGGACCAGGGCCCCGCGGTTGGGGAAGTTGCGGTAGAACGTGCCCTGTCCGACTCCCGCCTTCTTGGCGATCGCGCTCAGCGAGGCGTTCGGGCACTGTGTCAGCTCGACCACGGCCACTTCGAGGATGCGCTCGCGGTTGCGCTGGGCGTCCGACCGCAGAGCCGCGTCCTTCTTCTGTTCCACTCGTCCTCCCGGCGGCGCGTGGCCGATCTTGGGCCTTGCTAACCGGACAACTGTCCATTACGCTCCCTGCAAATGGACAGCTGTCCGCTTATATTCACCATAGCGGCGATTCGGCCGGCGGGGATACGGCCGGCCGGCTGCCGCCGGTGCCCGTCGTTCCTCCCCAGCCTGCGGTTCTCCCGGGCCCGCCCGGCCGTGCACGGCCGCCGGCCCGGATCCCCCTTGCGTCTCCTCGTTCGACCGCCTGCCGGTCCGTCCTTCCGGCGGACTCCGGCATACGCGAAAGAAGGCTGATCATGGCCCCTGCCCCAGCCACCCCGACGGCGTACAGCGCCAATATCACCTTGAAGGTCAACGGCGAGAAGCACACGCTGCCCGTCGACCACCGCACCACCCTGCTCGACGCCCTGCGCGAGCGGCTCGATCTGACCGGCACCAAGAAGGGCTGCGACCAGGGACAGTGCGGCGCCTGCACCGTCCTGCTCGACGGGCGCCGTGCCGTGGCCTGTCTGCAACTGGCCGTGGCGGCCGAAGGGCGTGAGATAACCACCATCGAAGGCGTCGCCGAAGGCGGTCAACTGCACCCGGTCCAGCAGGCGTTCCTCGACCTGGACGGATACCAGTGCGGCTACTGCACGCCGGGACAGATCTGTTCGGCGGTCGCGGTGATCGAGGAACACGCGGCGGGCTGGCCGAGCGCGGTCACCGGCGATGTGCGGCCCGAGGCGGGGCCGCCCCCGCTGACCGCCGAGGAGATCCGGGAGCGGATGAGCGGCAATCTCTGCCGCTGCGGCGCCTATGTGTCGATCGTGCAGGCGGTCGCCCGCGCGGCGGCGGCCCATGAGCCGGCCACGGAATCCATAGAGCCCTCAGGGGCCACAGAGACCACACGGACCACAGAGGCCGGGACGGCCTCGGCGGCAGATGGAGCGGCGGCATGAAGGAGTTCGGATATGAGCGGGTCTTCGACGTCTCCGGCGCCCTCGCGCTGGCCGGCGCAGATTCCGGCGCCCGCTATCTCGGTGGCGGCACCAACCTCGTCGACCTGATGAAGGCGGGCGTCGAGCGCCCCACCAGCCTCGTCGATGTACGTGAACTGCCCCTGGACGCTATCGAGGCGGCCGGGGGCGGCGGTCTGCGCATCGGCGCGACCGTCACCAACAGCGACCTCGCCGCACACCCCGAAGTCCGCAGAAACTACCCGGCGCTGACGCAGGCGGTGCTGGCCGGTGCCTCCGGACAGCTGCGCAACATGGCCACCGTCGGCGGGAACCTGCTCCAGCGCACCCGCTGCGGCTACTTCACGGACGTGACCAAACCCTGCAACAAGCGCGTTCCCGGCAGCGGTTGCCCCGCCATCGAGGGCGAGCACCACAACCACGCCGTCCTGGGCGCATCCGGCCACTGCGTGGCGATCCACCCCTCGGACATGGGTGTGGCGCTGACCGCCTTCGACGCCGTCGTGTCGTACGAAACGGCCGAAGGCCCCGGCGAGTTGCCGCTCACGGAGTTCTACCTGCCCGTCGGCGACACGCCGCACCTGGAGACCGCACTGCCGCCGGGGGCGCTGATCACCGGCGTCACCCTGCCGCCGGCCCCGGTCGCCGCCTTCTCGCGCTACCGGAAGGTGCGCGAGCGCGCCTCGTACGCTTTCGCCATCGGCTCGATCGCCGCCGCGCTCGACGTCCGGGACGGAGTGGTCCGCGACGTACGCCTGGCCTTCGGAGCGGTCGCGTCCCGGCCGTGGCGTGCCCGGGCGGCCGAAGCGGTGCTGACCGGAGCGTCTGCCGACGCCGAGACGTTCGCCGCCGCCGCGGACGCCGAACTGGCGGCCGCCGAGCCCCTGCCGCACAACGGATACAAGGTGGCGCTGATGCGCAACCTCGTGGTGGCGGTGCTGACCGAACTCGCCGAGGAGGCCGCCCGATGACCACCACCACGACCACCAGACTGCAGAGCGCGGTCGGTACCGCGCACATCCGAGTGGAGGGCCGCGACAAGGTCACCGGCGCCGCCCGCTACGCGGGTGAGATCCCCTTCGCCGAACTGGCCCACGGCTGGCTGGTGCTGTCCACCGTCGCCCGTGGCCGCATCCGCTCGGTGGAGACCGCAGATGTCCTCGCGATGCCCGGGGTGCTCGCCGTCCTCCACCACGGGAACGCGCCGCGCGTCGACTCCGACTACACCGGCCTCCTGGGCGCCCCGCCGGACCCGACCTATGTGCTCTTCCAGCATGACCGGGTGCCGTTCATGGGGTGGCCGGTGGCGCTCGTCGTCGCCGAGACGTCCGAGCAGGCCAGGGAGGCCGCCGAGGCGCTGGTCGTGCAGTACGACGTGGAACCGCACGACGTCGCGTTCACCGCCGGCCACCCGGACGCGTATCCCGCGGACGGCCATATGCCGGCCGTGACCGGGAAGGGCGACCTGGAGGCGGAACTCGCCGCGTCCGCCGTCGTCGTGGACGCGGAGTACACCACTCCGGAAGAGCACCACAGCATGATGGAGCCGCACGCGGCCACCGCCCTCTGGGAGGGCGGCCGCCTCGAAGTCGTCGACTCCAACCAGGGCACCACCTGGGTAGCGGGCGAACTCGCGAATCTGTTCTCGCTCGACCCCGCATCGGTCCGCGTACGGTCCGAACACGTCGGCGGCGGCTTCGGGAGCAAGGGGGCGCGCGCCCACCAGGTCGCCGCGGTGATGGCCGCGACCGTCCTCCAGCGCCCGGTACGCGTTGTGCTGACGCGACGTCAGATGTTCTCGCTCGCCGGATATCGCAGCCCCACGGCGCAGCGGCTCAGGCTGGGCGCGGACGCCGACGGACGACTGCGCGCGCTGGAACACAGCTCCCTGAGCCTCACCTCGTCCGTGCACGAGTTCGTCGAGCCGAGCGCCGCGGTGCCGCGGGTCATGTACGACGCCGACGCCCACCACACGGCCGTCCGGGTGGTACGCCTCGACGTACCGACACCGACCTTCATGCGCGCCCCGGGCGAGGCGCCGGGGTCGTTCGCGCTGGAGTCGGCGCTCGACGAACTCGCCGAGAAGTGCGGCATCGACCCGATCGAGCTGCGCGCCCGCAACGAGCCCGAGCTGGGCCCCGTGTCCGGCCTGCCCTTCAGCGGCCGTAACCTGCACGGCTGCTTCCGTGAAGGCGCGCGCAGGTTCGGCTGGGCGGACCGTGACCCCCGTCCCGGCCTGCGCGCCGACGGGCGCTGGCTGATCGGCACCGGCACGGCTGCGGCCTCGTTCCCGGCGGGGGTCGCACCGTCCACGGCCGCTGTGACGGCGGAGGCGGACGGAACCTTCACCGTACGGATCTCCGCTGCGGACATCGGAACAGGGGCCCGTACGGCGCTCACCCTGGTGGCCGCCGACGCGCTGGAGGCCGCCCCGGACCGTATCCGGGTACGGATCGGCGACAGCGACTTCGGACCGGCGATGATCGCCGGCGGATCGATGGGCACCAGGTCCTGGGCATGGGCGATCACGGCTGCGGCCGGCGAACTGCGCGAGCGGCTCGTGCCCGGCGCCGACATCCCGCCGGAGGGCATCACGGTGCGGTCGGACACCACCGAGGCCGTCGGCGCCCTCGAACAGAAGGAACGCCACTCCTTCGGGGCGCAGTTCGCGGAGGTCGCCGTGGACGTCGCCACCGGAGAGGTACGCGTACGGCGGATGCTCGGCATCTTCTCGGCGGGCCGGATCGTCAACCCGCTCACCGCACGCAACCAGTTCCTCGGCGGAATGGTCTGGGGCATCTCCATGGCCCTGCACGAGGAGGCGGTCCGGGACCGCGCGTCCGGCGGTCACTACGGTGCGGACCTCGCGGGGTACCACGTCGCCACGCACGCCGACGTGCCCGCCATCGAGGCGGACTGGATCGAGGACCCGGCCACCGACGATCCCGACGACCCGGTCGGTATCAAGGGCGTCGGCGAGATCGGCATCGTGGGCGCCGCGGCGGCCATCGCCAACGCGGTCTGGCACGCGACGGGTGTACGCCACCGGGCCCTGCCCATCAGGCCCGACCGCGTCATCATGGCCGGTACGGGGGACCCGCGTGCTTGACATAGCCGATGAGCTGCACCGCTGGGCCGAGGAGGGCCGGGACTTCGCCGTCGCGACCGTCGTCGCCGTCGGTGGCAGCGCCCCGCGCGGCCCCGGCGCTGCCCTCGCCGTCGACGGCGAGGGGCAGGTCATCGGCTCGGTCTCCGGAGGCTGTGTGGAGTCGGAGGTGTACGAGCTGTGCCGACAGGCGCTGGCGGACGGGGAGACGGTCGTCGAACGGTTCGGCTACAGCGACGAGGACGCCTTCGCGGCCGGCCTCACCTGCGGCGGGACCCTTGACGTCATGGTCACGCCGGTCGCCGCCGGCGCGCCCTGGCGGCCGGTGTTCCGGGCGGTGCTGGCCGGCGCCGCCCGGGGGGAGCAGGTGGCGGTCGCCCGGGTCGTCCGGGGCCCGGCCGGACTCCTCGGCAGGGCCCTGGCCGTACGCCCCGACGGCCCGTACGAGGGGACCCTCGGCGGCCAGGCGGAACTGGACCGGACGGCGGCGGCCGAGGCCCGGGCCATGCTGGACTCCGGGCGCACCGGCACGGTCGGTCTCTCGGAGGACGGCTCGCAGTGCCCCGGCGGCCTCACGCTGCTCGTCGAAGCGAACGTGCCGCCGCCCCGCATGATCGTCTTCGGTGCGGTCGACTTCGCCGCGGCGCTCGTGCGCGCGGGCAAGTTCCTCGGCTACCACGTGACCGTGTGCGACGCCCGGCCCGTCTTCGCCACGAGGGACCGCTTTCCCGCGGCCGATGACATCGTGGTCGACTGGCCGCACCGCTATCTGCGGCGCGCCCGGACCGACGGGCGCACGGTCCTGTGCGTGCTCACCCACGACGCCAAGTTCGACATACCCCTGCTGAAGGAGGCGCTGCGGATGCCGGTCGCGTTCGTCGGCGCGATGGGGTCGCGCCGCACCCATCTGGACCGTGACCGGCGGCTGCGGGAAGTCGGTCTGACCGAGGGGGAGCTGGCCCGGCTGAGGTCGCCGATCGGCCTCGATCTCGGCGCCCGCACACCCGAGGAGACCGCCCTGTCGATAGCGGCGGAGATCGTGGCGGCCCGGCGGGGAGGGACGGGCGTGCCGCTGACCGGCTCGGACAACCCCATTCACGGTGACAGGGGGGAGCGCGGGCGAGTGGCGGCTGCCTGAGCCGCGCCGTCCACCGGGCCACCGAGGCCGGCGGGCACTGGCCGTGCGAGCTCGGGAAACGACCGCGCGGAGCCGCTGTGACGCTCAGTGTCCGCCGGTGCGACGGGACCCGTTCGGCCCTGCTTGACCAGGGCGGACCGGGTCCCGCCGCCGTTATCAGGATCGCGTCAAGACACCCGCGTGGGCGGCCCCCCCGTCCGTTATGCCGGAATCCCTGGCCGTAAGGTCGACGGAGAGTACCCAGCTGTTCTCCTGGAGGCGATGTCCTCCGGGAGACGCTGCTCCTCGGAAGACGCTGCTCGAAAGAGAATGGGGCCATGGCGCGAGGCAAGCTTCGGATATTCCTCGGCGCGGCACCGGGCGTCGGGAAGACGTACGCGATGCTGTCCGAAGCCCACCGCAGGGTGGAGCGGGGAACGGACTGCGTCGTCGCCTTCGTCGAGCACCACGACCGGCCGCGCACCGAGGTGATGATGCACGGCCTGGAACAGGTCCAGCGCCGTGAGATCGGCTACCGCGGCGGCGTCTTCACCGAAATGGACGTGGACGCGGTCCTGGAACGCGCGCCCGCCGTCGCCCTGGTCGACGAGCTGGCCCACACCAATGTCCCGGGCTCGCGCAACGCCAAGCGCTGGCAGGACGTGGAGGAGCTGCTCAAGGCGGGCATCGACGTCGTATCGGCCGTCAACATCCAGCATCTGGAGTCGCTCGGCGACGTCGTCGAGTCGATAACGGGCGTCGCCCAGCGCGAGACCGTCCCTGACGAAGTGGTCCGCCGGGCCGACCAGCTCGAACTGGTCGACATGTCGCCCCACTCGCTGCGCCGCCGGATGGCCCACGGCAACATCTACAAGCCCGACAAGGTCGACGCCGCCCTCTCCAACTACTTCCGCCCCGGCAACCTCACCGCCCTGCGCGAACTCGCGCTGCTCTGGGTGGCCGACCGGGTGGACGAGTACCTCCAGCAGTACCGCGGAGAGCACGACATCCGGTCCACCTGGCAGGCCCGCGAGCGCATCGTGGTGGGACTCACCGGCGGCCCCGAGGGCCGCACGCTCATCCGCCGCGCGGCCAGGATGGCCGCCAAGGGCTCCGGCAGCGAGATCCTCGCCGTCTACATCGCCCGGAGCGACGGCCTGACCTCCGCATCACCCAAGGAGCTGGCGTTCCAGCGGACGCTGGTCGAGGACCTGGGCGGCACCTTCCACCACGTCATAGGGGAGGACATCCCGTCCGCGTTGCTGGAGTTCGCCCGCGGGGTCAACGCCACCCAGATCGTGCTCGGCTCCAGCCGCCGCAAGACCTGGCAGTACATCTTCGGCCCCGGCGTCGGCCAGACCGTGGCCCGGGACTCCGGGCCCGATCTGGATGTCCACATCGTCACCCACGAGGAGGCCGCCAAGGGGCGCGGGCTGCCGGTCGCACGGGGGGCGCGCCTGGGGCACGTACGGATCATCTGGGGCTGGCTGGCCGGGGTCGTCGGACCGGCCCTCCTCACCGTGCTGCTGACCAACGTGGACGCCGAGCTCGGCCTCGCCAACGACATGCTGCTCTTCCTGTCGCTGACGGTGGCCGCCGCGTTGCTCGGCGGACTGCTGCCGGCGCTCGCGTCGGCGGCCTTCGGCTCGCTGCTGCTGAACTACTACTTCGCGCCGCCGCTGCATCTGCTGACGATCTCGAATCCCAAGAACATCGTCGCCATCGTGATCTTCGTGTCGGTGGCCGTGGCGGTGGCGTCCGTGGTGGACCAGGCGGCCCGCCGCACCCACCAGGCGGCCAGGCTGCGCGCCGAGTCCGAGATCCTCTCCTTCCTGGCCGGCAGCGTGCTGCGCGGCGAGACCTCGCTGGACGCCCTGCTCGAACGGGTGAGGGAGACATTCGCCATGGAGTCCGTGGCACTCCTCGAACGGAAGAGTGACGTCGACCCGTGGGTCCGCGTGGGCAGCGTCGGGCCCCGGCCGCTGGCCCGCCCCGAGGACGCGGACGTGGACATGCCGATCGGCGACCATATGGCGATGGCGCTCACCGGCCGCGTGCTGCCCGCCGAGGACCGCAGGGTTCTCGGCGCCTTCGCCGCCCAGGCCGCTGTCGTACTGGACCGCAGGCGCCTCGTCGGCGAGGCAGAGGAGGCCCGCAGGCTGGCCGAGGGCAACCGCATCCGTACGGCGCTGCTCGCGGCGGTCAGCCACGATCTGCGTACCCCGCTCGCCGCCATCAAGGCAGCCGTCAGCTCGCTGCGCTCCGACGACGTCTCCTGGTCGGACGAGGACGAGGCGGAGCTGCTCGCGGGCATCGAGGACGGCGCGGACCGCCTCGACCACCTCGTGGGCAACCTCCTGGACGTCTCGCGGCTCCAGACCGGCACCGTCACCCCGCTGATCCGCGAGATCGACCTCGACGAGGTCGTCCCGATGGCGCTGGGCGGGGTCCCCGAGGGCAGCGCCGAGCTGGACATCCCGGAGTCGCTGCCCATGGTGGCCGTCGACCCCGGCCTGCTGGAGCGGGCCGTCGCCAACGTCGTCGAGAACGCCGTCAAGTACAACCCGGGCGACGTTCCCGTCACCGTGGCCGCCAGCGCGCTGGGCGACCGCGTGGAGCTGCGCGTAGCCGACCGGGGCCCGGGCGTCCCCGACGAGGCCAAGGAACGCATCTTCGAACCCTTCCAGCGCCTCGGCGACGCCCCGCGCGGCGTGGGCGTCGGACTCGGACTCGCGGTCGCCCGCGGCTTCGCCGAGGCCATGGGCGGCACGCTCGGCGCCGAGGACACCCCCGGCGGCGGCATGACCATGGTCCTCACCCTGAGATCGGCCGCGGGACCGGCAGGCGCGGGCTCCGCACCGCCGGCCGGCTCCACCCCGGCCACCCCATCGGCAGAAAGGCAGAGCCAGCTATGACCCGGGTGCTCGTGGTCGAGGACGATCCGCAGATTGTGCGCGCCCTTGTGATCAACCTGAAGGCGCGCAAGTACGAGGTGGACGCCGCCCCGGACGGGGCCACCGCACTCCGGCTCGCCGCCGCCCGCCACCCGGACGTCGTCCTCCTGGACCTGGGGCTGCCCGACATGGACGGTGTGGAGGTCATCAAGGGCCTGCGCGGCTGGACCCGGGTGCCCGTCCTGGTGCTCTCCGCCCGCCACACATCGGACGAGAAGGTCGAGGCGCTGGACGCGGGCGCCGACGACTACGTCACCAAGCCCTTCGGCATGGACGAGCTGCTGGCCCGGCTGCGCGCAGCGGTCCGCAGGGCCGAGCCCGTCGGACCGGTCTCCGGCGCGGGCGGCGAGGACGTCTCACTGGTGGAGACCGCGGAGTTCACGGTCGACCTGGCGGCCAAGAAGGTGCAGCGCGCGGGCCGCGACGTCCGCCTGACACCGACCGAGTGGCACCTCCTGGAGGTGCTCGTACGGAACACCGGCCGGCTGGTCAGCCAGAAGCAGCTGCTCCAGGAGGTATGGGGCCCCTCGTACGGCACGGAGACCAACTATCTGCGCGTCTACATGGCCCAGCTGCGCCGCAAACTGGAGGCCGACCCCTCGCACCCCAGGCACTTCGTCACCGAGCCCGGCATGGGTTACCGCTTCGAGCACTGAGACGGTCCGGCGCCTGGACGGTTCCGGGCACTGGGACAGCGACGGTGGCAGGGGATACCGGGGGGCGGGGCCCCGGTACCCTTCACGTATGAGCGCTAAGCCGACCGGCCGCTTCCGCCGGATGATCGACCGGCTGTCGACCTCGCAGGAGGATCTGCACTCCGCGGAGCTGCAGGAGGACTCGCAGGCCACGGGGTGTACCCGGATCTCCGAATGCACCGACCGCCAGATCGTCAAGGTGACTGGTACCTTGCGCACGGTCACCCTGCGTCCCCGGGCCGGTGTGCCCGCCCTGGAGGCCGAGCTGTTCGACGGCACGGCCCCGCTGGACGTGGTGTGGCTGGGGCGGCGCTCGATCGTCGGCATAGAGCCCGGCCGAAAGCTGATCGCCTCCGGCCGGATCTCCATGAGCCACGGCCGGCGGGTGCTGTTCAACCCCAAATACGAACTGCGACCGCTCGGACAGGAGTAGCCGGTGACGTCTCCCGACAAGCCGACCACAACCGACCAGGACACCGCTGACAGAGGCGTCACGGAGGCAGCGCTCTTCGAAGCCTTCGGCGGAGTGCGGGGCATGGTCGAGACCGTGCTCCCGGGCCTGCTGTTCGTGACCATCTTCACGATCAACAAGGACCTGAAGACCTCCGCGATCGCCGCCGTAGCGGTCTCCCTGGTGCTCGTCGTGGTGCGGCTGGTCCGCAGGGACACCGTCAAGCACGCCTTCAGCGGTGTCTTCGGCGTCGCGTTCGGTGTGGTCTTCGCGATGATGACCGGCAACGCCAAGGACTTCTATCTGCCGGGCATGCTCTACACGCTGGGCCTGGCTCTCGCCTACCTCGTCACGGCGGCGGTCGGTTTCCCGCTGATCGGCGTGATCCTCGGGCCGGTCTTCAAGGAGAACCTCTCCTGGCGCAACCGCAACCCCGGCCGCAAGACGGCGTACGCGAAGTCGAGTTGGGCCTGGGGGCTGATCCTCCTCGCCAAGTGCGCGATCCTCTTCCCGCTGTACTGGTGGGCCGACACCACGCAGTTCGGCTGGG
Organism: Streptomyces sp. NBC_01197; assembly: GCF_036010505.1. Lineage (NCBI taxonomy): Bacteria > Bacillati > Actinomycetota > Actinomycetes > Kitasatosporales > Streptomycetaceae > Streptomyces > Streptomyces sp. NBC_01197. The sequence goes on along the minus strand of NZ_CP108569.1, from coordinate 1,636,152 downwards.
TGCTGATCGCGCTGAAGATCCCGCCGTTCCTGCTCGCGGTCTACCTCACCTGGGTCTTCCTGGCGAAGGCGCCGCCGCCCATCGACGTTTTCGCGGAGATGGAAGCCGAGGAGAAGGCCGAGAAGGCCGAGAAGGCCCAAAGGGCGGCCGCCGCCGAGGCACAGCGCGGCGAGGCGTAAACGGCGTCAACCACAGGGTCACAAAGCCACAGGGCCACAGGGCATGTGGAGCCACAGAACCACCCGCACACGCGGAACGCCGTACCGGGATCGATCCGGTACGGCGTTCCGCGTGTGCGGGCAGCTCGTACGGTGTGCTGCCGGCCGGAGCGGTTACCCGGCCGCGCCCTCCCGGCGTACCGACAGCAGGTCCTCCAACTGCTCCTCGCGCGCCTGCGCGGCCACGAACAGCAGCTCGTCGCCCGCCTCCAGGGTCTCCTCCGGGCTCGGCGTCAGGACGCGCGTGCCGCGGATGATGGTGACCAGCGAGGTGTCCTCGGGCCACGCCACCTCACTGACCTGGGTACCGGCCAGCGCCGACTCCGGTGGCAGCGTCAGCTCGACGAGGTTGGCGTCGCCGTGGCTGAAGCGCAGCAGCCGGACGAGATCGCCGACGCTTACGGCCTCCTCGACCAGCGCCGACATCAGCCGCGGCGTGGAGACTGCGACATCGACGCCCCAGGACTCGTTGAACAGCCACTCGTTCTTCGGGTTGTTCACCCGGGCCACGACCCGCGGTACCCCGTACTCCGTCTTCGCGAGCAGCGAGACCACCAGGTTGACCTTGTCGTCACCGGTCGCGGCGATCACCACGTTGCACCGCTGCAGCGCCGCCTCGTCCAGTGAGGTGATCTCGCAGGCGTCCGCGAGGAGCCACTCGGCCAGCGGCACCCGCTCCACCGAGATCGCGGTGGGCGCCTTGTCGACCAGCAGGACCTCGTGCCCGTTCTCCAGCAGCTCGCCCGCGATGGAACGACCCACCGCGCCGGCCCCGGCAATAGCCACACGCATCAGTGACCGCCCTCCTCGGGACCTCGGGCGAAGGCCGCCTCGACCTTTTCGACCTCGTCCGTGTGCATCATGACGTGCACCAGATCACCCTCCTGGAGCACGGTCCGGGACGTGGGGAGCGTCGCCTCACCCAGACGGGTGAGAAACGCGACGCGCACGCCCGTCTCCTCCTGGAGCTGGCTGATCTTGCGGCCGATCCAGGCAGCCGACGTATGCACCTCCGCGAGCTGCACACCCCCGCTCGGGTCGCGCCACAGCGGTTCGGAGCCGGACGGCAGCAGCCGCCGCAGCATCTGGTCGGCGGTCCAGCGGACAGTCGCCACTGTCGGGATACCCAGGCGCTGGTAGACCTCGGCACGGCGGGGGTCGTAGATGCGGGCGGCGACGTTCTCGATCCCGAACATCTCGCGGGCTACCCGCGCCGCGATGATGTTCGAGTTGTCCCCGCTGCTCACCGCGGCGAACGCACCGGCCTCCTCGACACCCGCTTCACGGAGGGTGTCCTGGTCGAAACCGACTCCGGTGACCCGGCGGCCGCCGAACCCGGCGCCGAGACGGCGGAAGGCCGTGGGGTCCTGGTCGATCACTGCGACCGTGTGCCCCTGCTGTTCCAGGGTCTGCGCGAGAGCGGCTCCCACTCGCCCGCAGCCCATGATGACGATGTGCACGACCGTCCTTCCACACGTCCGTAAATTTTCGGTCATAACTGTTCCACCGGAAAAAGGCCCCGGCCGAGGAATAAAGACTCTCAGACAAGCGGCCAAGCTACACACGCGCGGTGCGGGTGGGGAGCCCTGTGCGGAAAGCCTCTGACAAGGACGGGGAAGTTCCGTTGTGACGAGTCCGTGGCGATGAGGGGGTGGGGGTGCGCGCCCCCTATATCGAACGCTTACGATCCTCACCGTGTCCAAACTGACCGACGTGCCCAAACGCATCCTGATCGGCCGGGCGCTGCGCAGCGACAAGCTGGGCGAGACCCTTCTCCCCAAACGCATCGCGCTTCCCGTCTTCGCCTCCGACCCCCTGTCCTCGGTGGCGTACGCCCCGGGAGAAGTGCTGCTAGTCCTCTCCGTAGCGGGTGTGTCGGCCTACCACTTCAGCCCGTGGATCGCGGCTGCCGTTGTGGTGCTGATGTTCACCGTGGTGGCGTCCTACCGGCAGAACGTGCACGCCTACCCGAGCGGCGGTGGTGACTACGAGGTCGCCACCACCAACCTCGGGCCGAAGGCCGGGCTCACCGTGGCCAGCGCCCTGCTCGTCGACTACGTCCTCACCGTCGCGGTGTCGATCTCGTCCGGCGTCGAGAACCTCGGCTCGGCGATCCCCTTCGTCGTCGAGCACAAGGTGCTCTGCGCCGTCGGCACGATCGTGCTGCTGACCCTGATGAACCTGCGCGGTGTGAAGGAATCGGGGAAGCTTTTCGCCATTCCGACGTACGTCTTCGTCGCCGGCGTCTTCATCATGATCGCGTGGGGCGCCTACCGGGGCTTCGTGCTCGGCGACACCATGAAGGCCCCGACCGCGGACTTCACGATCCACGCCGAGCGGAGCGGCCTCGGCGGTTTCGCCATGGTCTTCCTGCTGCTGCGGGCTTTCTCCTCCGGTTGTGCGGCGCTCACCGGTGTCGAGGCGATCAGCAACGGCGTACCGGCCTTCCGCAAGCCGAAGAGCAAGAACGCCGCGTCCACGCTGGCGCTGATGGGCATCCTGGCTGTCACGATGTTCTGCGGGATCATCGGCCTCGCCATGGCCACCAAGGTGCGGATGGCGTCCAACCCCGCCGCCGATCTGCTCAACCACGGTGTCCCGCTGGGGTCCGGCTACAACCAGGACCCGGTGATCTCGCAGGTGGCCGCCGCCGTGTTCGGCAACGGCACGTTCTTCTTCGTGGTCCTCGCCGCGGCGACCGCTCTGGTCCTCTTCCTGGCCGCCAACACCGCGTACAACGGCTTCCCGCTGCTCGGCTCGATCCTCGCCCAGGACCGCTACCTGCCGCGCCAGCTGCACACCCGGGGCGACCGGCTGGCCTTCTCCAACGGCATCGTGCTGCTCGCGGGTGCGGCCGTGCTGCTCGTGGTGATCTACGGCGCGGACTCGACACGCCTGATCCAGCTGTACATCGTCGGCGTGTTCGTCTCCTTCACCCTCAGCCAGACCGGCATGGTCCGGCACTGGAACCGCCACCTGGCGACGGAGAAGGACCCGAACAAGCGCCGCCACATGATCCGTTCGCGTGCGATCAACGCCTTCGGCGCCTTCTTCACCGGTCTGGTGCTGGTCGTCGTCCTGGCCACCAAGTTCACCCACGGCGCCTGGGTCGCCCTGCTCGGTATGGTGATCTTCTTCGGGACCATGACCGCAATCCGCAAGCACTACGACCGGGTGGCCGACGAGATCGCGGCACCGGACGAGCCGTCCGACGACAGCCTGCGCCCGTCGCGCGTCCACTCGATCGTGCTGGTCTCCAAGCTCCACAAGCCGACGCTGCGCGCGCTCGGCTACGCGAAGCTGATGCGCTCCGACCACCTGGAGGCGCTCTCCATCGGCGTGGACCCGGCCGAGACGAAGGCGCTCAAGGAGGACTGGGAGCGGCGTGGGATCAATGTGCCGCTGAAGATCCTGGACTCCCCGTACCGCGAGATCACCCGGCCGATCATTGAGTACGTACGGGGCCTGCGGCGCGAGAGCCCGCGGGACGTGGTCTCCATCTACATCCCCGAGTACGTGGTGGGGCACTGGTACGAGCACGTCCTGCACAACCAGAGCGCCCTGCGCCTGAAGGGGCGGCTGCTCTTCACCCCTGGTGTCATGGTCACCTCGGTTCCGTACCAGCTGGAGTCCTCGGAACTCGCGAAGAAGCGCGCGAAGAAGCGGGCGGACTGGAACGCGCCGGGTGCGGTGCGCCGTGGCCCGGTGGCCAGGCGGTCCGACGAGGCCGTGGGCGCTGCCGGCGGGAAGGGCGCTGTCGGTGGGAAGGGCGGCAAGGATACGAAGGACGCGAAGGGCAAGAGCTGAGCGGACCGGACCGGGCCGGGCCGGACGGGATCGGCGCGGACCGGAACCTCCCGGGCCGTCCCGCCCCGATCCGGTATCCGGCTGGTGAAGAGCCGGGCAGCGCCCACGTAGACTGGTGGGTCGTTGTCCGGCTGTTCCCTTTTGACCTTCTGGAGTCCCCCCGCCATGCAGACAGAACCCACGTCATCGCTGGTCGGGGAGGAGTACGAGGTCGAGGTCGGCCCCGTCGCGCACGGTGGCCACTGCATCGCCCGCAATGAGGAGGGCCGTGTCCTCTTCGTCCGGCACACCCTGCCCGGCGAGAAGGTCGTCGCCCGGGTGACCGACGGCGAGGAGAACTCACGCTTCCTGCGGGCCGACGCCGTCCGGATCATCGAGGCGTCCAAGGACCGGGTCGAGGCGCCGTGCCCGTTCGCGGGTCCGGGCCGGTGCGGCGGCTGCGACTGGCAGCACGCCAAGCCGGGCGCACAGCGCAGGCTCAAGGGAGAGGTGATCGCCGAGCAGCTCCAGCGGCTGGCGGGCCTCACCCCGGAGGAAGCGGGCTGGGACGGCACCGTGATGCCCGCGGCCGGTGACAAGCTGCCGGCGGGCGAGGTGCCCGCGTGGCGTACCCGGGTCCAGTACGCGGTGGACGACCAGGGCCGGGCGGGCCTGCGCAAGCACCGCTCGCACGAGGTCGAACCGATCGACCACTGCATGATCGCGGCGCCGGGCGTCACGGAACTGGGCATCGAGAAGCGCGAGTGGCCGCAACTGGCATCCGTCGAGGCCATCGCGGCCACCGGCTCCAGCGACCGCCAGGTCGTCCTCACCCCGAAGCCGGGCGGCCGGCTGCCCCTGGTCGAGCTCGACAAGCCGGTCTCCGTGCTGCGCGTCGAGGAGCACGACGGGGGAGTGCACCGGGTCCACGGCCGCCCCTTCGTCCGCGAACGGGCCGACGGGCGCACGTACCGCGTCGGCATGGGCGGCTTCTGGCAGGTCCACCCGCAGGCGGCCGACACCCTGCTGAAGGCCGTGATGCAGGGCCTGATGCCCCGCAAGGGCGACACGGCGCTCGACCTGTACTGCGGTGTCGGCCTGTTCGCGGGCGCGATCGCCGAACGGGTCGGCGAGCAGGGCGCGGTGCTCGGCATCGAGTCCTCGAAGCGCGCGTGCGAGGACGCCAGGCACAACCTGAAGGAACTGCCGAGGGTCCGCATCGAACACGGCAAGGTCGAAGGGGCCCTGCCCCGCACGGGCATCACGGAGACCGACCTGATCGTCCTGGACCCGCCCCGGGCGGGCGCGGGCAAGCAGACGGTCAAGCACCTGACATCCCTCGGCGCCCGCCGCATCGCCTACGTCGCGTGCGACCCGGCGGCGCTGGCCCGGGACCTGGCGTACTTCCGGGACGGGGGGTACCGGGTGCGGGTGCTGCGGGCGTTCGATCTGTTTCCGATGACTCACCACGTGGAGTGTGTCGCGATCCTTGAACCGGTCGCCAAGCCGTCCTGACCTGCGGTTTTGTGCGTGCGCATTATGTGCGGTGTGGGCGTTACGGGCGATATCTTGACGCTGAAATGACGCTCGTTCCGAAGGGGTGTCAGGCTCACTGAAGTGCTGTTCAGGCCGCGGGCAGCGACGACAGTCGACCGGGGGTCTCTGAGAAAAGTGTCCCTGCGCGGCTGGAAGCCGGAATACGGACGATGGAACGGAGCTGACCTGCTGCCAGATGTCGTGGGTGGGGGTGTCTGGTTCTTCGGCGAGTTCCAGGTCGACAGCCGGGGTGTCGCGAAGGTCTGTGGATGTGACGGGGTGCACGCCGTACACGACGGCGGCAGACCATGCCTGGGTGTCATCTGGCTGGGGCATAATGACGAAGCCTTTGGCGCGGACGGGGAAGACGCTGTAAAGGCCGAGCGCTGCTCCGAACCGGGCGAAGTTGGTCTCCACGAGGTCGCGGTACCCGACGAGGGCGCCGCGCAGGACATCGGCCGGTGATCGACCGCGTCAGCTCGGGTGAATAGGTCTGCCCTATGTAGCGCGAAGGGCCTTCGGGTCGGTCGGGTTCGGGGCAAGGGTTCTCCAGGACGTCGCCCCGGACGTGCTGCAACTGCGTGTGGAGCCAGCGGACGTCCTCGGAGTCGAAGCTCGGTCTTCCGCCACGTTGCCACGTGGACCGGACTGTGTTCGCGGCGTGGGCCATGAGAGCGTCCACTTCGGCACGCAGACGGTCCAATGCGATCTGCCGGGCGACTCTGGTGCCATTCCCGTTCTCCATGATCAGTCGCGCGAGGAACCAGACGCGTTCGTCTGCAAGGTGACGTGGAGGGAACGGGAAGGTCGCGCTGCCGCAGGCGGCGGATCAGGGGCTGGCGGAGTCGATCACGGGCCCACTTCCAGCGTGCCAGATCTTGGCGGGGTGCCTCGAAGAGGCTTACGTCGTGAAAGTGTCGGAGCCACTGCCTTCTACCGAAATCAAGGTCGGCTCGGACGGTCACGTCTTTTTCGAGTATGCCGTCACGGGCGTGGCCGATGATCAGTGTGTTGTCACTCAGCAGCCGGACACCCCAGGGAGCGAGCCGTCCGCGATGATGAGGAAGGAGCTGCGGCCCCAAGTCGCCGAGGCCCTGGATCCAGGCGACCATGCCTTCCCGAAGCCAGCTCCCTAGGGCCTGTGTGGAGTTGTGATCAAGGCTGTGATCCGAGGTGTCGGATCCAGAGGAGACCGGCGCATAATTCGAGTCCGGCCTGGTAGCTTTCAGGCTTTTTGTCGTAGCGGACGGCGAGGCCACGCCAGTCCTTGATCTTGTTGATGGTGCGTTCGACGCTGTTGCGGAGCTTGTACAGCTGCTTGTCCCAGGTGACGGGCCGTCCGCCGTGTGAGCTGCGGTTCTTGCGGTGGGCGGCCTGGTCCTTCTTCTCGGGGATGACTGCTTTGATCCCGCGTTTGCGCAGGTGGGAACGGTTCTGGCGGGACGAGTACGCCTAATGGGAAGCGAAGGTCGGCGCATGCTGGCCCTCAAGGCGCGAGCCGAGCCTTGGAGTATGCCCGGGTCTGAGAGCCCTGTTGACAAGACGAGGCCGGCTCGCGCCCAGCGATGGTCTCCAGGCGTTCAGAATGACATGCAGATCCGTCCATGAAGGCATCCCAACGGCCTCGTTGGCGCAGGCGATGGCCTTTCGGTTTGCTGTTCGTAGTCCGAGCCGGTTGTGCGGATCACCTCTCACCTCTGCCTTGAGCTTCCAGCTCTGACACGGACCGGGGGCCGCATGACTCGCTGGGGTTGCGAACGGCTGGTGGGATGACGTGCCTTGAGCACTTCCATTAGGGAGCACGCGCACCCTGCACAGGCTCTGGCCCGGGAAAAGAGTCGCAACGAAGGAGGACCGGATGGAGATCACCGGATTACCGACGCCCGTGTTCTGTGGTGTGGACTGGGCCGAAGACCACCACGACATTGCACTGGTCGATGCTGGCGGAAAACAACTCGCGAAGGTACGGATCGCCGATGACGCTGCCGGGTTTGCCCAGCTCACGGACCTGCTGACCGAGCACGGCGATAGCGAGAATGCCCCGATCCCCGTGGCGATCGAGACATCACGCGGACTTCTTGTCGCCTGCCTGCGGTCCACCGGTCGGCCGGTCTTTTCGATCAACCCGCTAGCAGTTGCCCGCTACCGGGACCGCCACTCCGTCGCCCGCAAGAAGTCAGACGTCGTCGACGCCGCGGCCCTGGCCAACATCCTGCGGACCGACATGGCAGCCCACCGGCCGCTGCCGGAGGACTCCGAGCTCGTCCAGGCCATCGCCGTGCTCGCCCGGGCCCAACAAGACGCCGTCTGGGCCCGCGGCCAGGCCCACAACAAGCTTCGCTCCCAGCTCAGAGAGTTCTACCCAGCGATCCTCGACGCCTTCGCCCAGCACAAGCACGGACTGTGTTCAAGGGAAGCCCGCAGCATCCTGGCCGCAGCACCGACCCCTACCATGGCTGCGAAGCTGACACGGCGACGCCTGCAGTCGCTGCTCAAGCAGTCCGGCCGGGTCCGCGGCATCCAGGCCGAAGCCGAAAAGCTCCACGAGGTCTTCCAACGCGACTACCTCCACCAGCTCCCGCAGGTCGAGGCGGCTCTCGGGCATCAGACGTCCGCTCTGCTCAGGCAGCTGAACACCGCCTGCGACAACGCCGACCAGCTCGAGGCAGCCGCCACGCGGGCCTTCGAAGAGCACCCGGATGCGCCCGTCATCCGCAGCTTCCCGGGTCTCGCCTCACTGACTGGCGCCCGGGTCCTGGCGGAGATCGGCGATGACCGGGCCCGATTCGCCAGCGCCGGATCCTTGAAGGCCTACGCGGGAAGCGCGCCGGTCACCAGAGCCAGCGGCAAGAGCTGCAAAGTCATGAGCCGGAAGGTCAAGAACCAGCGACTGGCTGCCGTCGGATACGTCTGGGCCTTCGTCTCTCTCACCAAGTCACCAGGCGCCAGAGCCCACTACGACCGCCGACGAGCAGCCGGCGACCGACACGTCGCAGCACAGCGAAACCTCTTCAATCGCTTCATGGGCATGCTGTTCCACTGCCTCCAGAACGGTCACACCTACGACGAAGCAATTGCCTTCCCACAGCACCCAATCGGACATATAGCAGCGGCAGCTTGACGCTTATCCGCGTGGGATGCCTTGTCGCCCGCGACTGCGTCGGGCCGGGAGCGGGGCCGGCCGACCAGGCCGGGGACGCGGATCTTGTTCAGGACGGGGATGAACTGCGGGCTGTCCCCGGCCTGCCCCGCAGTGATCTTCAGCGAGAGGGGCAGGCATTGCGGCACGCAGGACAGGTGCGTCTTCGTGGTCAGTCCGCCGCGGGAACGCCCCAGGCCGGCGGCGGCGAGCCGGGCCTTGCGGCGACGCCTCACGCGTCGTCGTTCCTCCCGCTCCGGGTCCAGTTGCCCGTCTTGTTCCTGACTGGTGCCCCTTTTTCCGCGGCAGCCTTCTCCAACGCGTCCAGGGTCTCGGGCTCCACGATCGTCCCGGCAGCATCATGGTGGGCCCGGACTGTGGTCGAGTCCACGCTGACCAGCGACAAGTCGACCAAGCCCCGCTTCGCCGCCTCGGCAATCGCGCCCTGGAAGACCGCGGTGAACACCCCGGCATCCCGCCACTGCCGAAACCGGCCGTAAACGGTGGACCAGTGCCCGAACCGTTCGGGCAACTCCCGCCACTTCGCCCCGTTCCTGAACCGCCACACGACGCCCTCGAAGTGCGCCCGCAAGTTCTCCGGGTACGGCCCGTACTCACCGACCGGCAGGAAGGGAGAGATGAACTCCCACTCAGCATCTGTAAGTTGAGGTCGAGACACCCCACCGTTTTACTCCACAGGCCCGACCCTCCTGGGTCGGGGCCCCACGAGATCACAACTCCACACAGGCCCTAGCGCGCGCGGCCGTGTTCGGGACGTAACCGAGCTCCGCTATCGCGGCCTCGACGGCGGCCCGGGTGGCGTCACTAACCCGCGGTGACCCGTTGATGACCCGCGAGACCGTCCCCCGCCCCACACCAGCCTGGGCGGCGACATCTCCGAGGGTGGGCCGACCACCACTACGCCCCCGCGCTCCGTGGCTTGCCATGGGCTCCGCCTTTCTCACCGACGTTCCTGTGCTGGCCTGGAATCTAACAGTGCGGGGTATCGGGGTGGCGGGCTTTCGGGGCGCAAGCCCCAGACCCTGCTTTGCCCGCACAGCCTCGTCCGCGGATGGGAGCACATCGAGCTCACTGGACGGGCGCCGTCCGACGCATTCCGGGCACCAACTCCGGCTAGCTAACGACCGGATAACTGAACACATCCCTCCGTGTCCGTTACCTTGACACCCGGCCTTGAACCGGCAACCCTTCAACACATCACCTATGGGAGCGCTCCCACACTACCCGACACATACACATCCCATACGTTCCCCGCCCGAGCCGCAACAAGCAACAGACAGGCCCAGCAGTGCAGTTGGCCGGGGGGACGGCACGTCAGGGCGCAACAGGAGGACGTAAATGCGAGCACGTACCCAAACCGCCTCACGGAAGGCGGTCGTCCTGACGGCCATCGTGTCGCTGGGCGGAGCGTTGCTGGCCGGCTGTGCCGAAGACAGTGGTGGCGGCAGCGACGACACCAGCGGTGGCGGCAGCGGCAAGATGACGATCTCCATGGGCCTCTTCGGTACGCAGGGCTTCAAGGAAGCCGGCCTGTACGCCGAGTACGAGAAGCTCCACCCGAACATCACGATCACAGAGAACGTCACCGAGCGCAACGAGAACTACTACCCCGCACTGGTCAACCACCTCACCACCAACAGCGGCCTGCAGGACATTCAGGCCGTCGAGGTCGGCAATATCGCCGAGGTCGTACAGACCCAGGCGAGCAAGCTGGAGGACCTCTCCAAGATCTCGGGCGTGGACCAGAACAACTGGCTGAGCTGGAAGTGGCAGCAGGCCACCACCAAGGACGGGCAAACCGTCGGGCTCGGCACCGACATTGGGCCGATGGCGATCTGCTACCGCCAGGACCTCTTCCAGAAGGCTGGCCTGCCCACCGACCGGACGGCGGTCGGCAAACTGTGGGCGGGCGACTGGAGCAAGCTGGTCACCGTGGGTGAGCGCTACAAGAGGAAGGCCCCCGCGGGCACCTACTTCATGGACTCCCCCGGTGGTCTGATCAACGCGATCCTCTCCAGCCTCAAGGAGAAGTTCTACGACTCCTCCGGCAAGGTCGTCTACAAGACGAACCCGGCCGTCAAGACGGGCTTCGACCTGGCCGCCAAGGCCGCCGCGGAGGGGCTGGTCCAGTCGCAGACCCAGTTCCAGCCGGCGTGGAACCAGACGATCGCCAACAGCAAGTTCGCCGCGGTGGCCTGCCCACCGTGGATGCTCGGCTACCTGAAGGGCCAGTCGAAGGCCGACGCGACCGGCAAGTGGGACGTCGCAGCCGCGCCGCAGGCCGGCAACTGGGGCGGCACCTTCCTGACCGTGCCGAAGGGCGGCAAGCACGTGAAGGAGGCGGAGCAGCTGGCTGCCTGGCTCGCCGCCCCGGCCCAGCAGTCCAAGCTCTTCAGCGTGCAGGGCAGCTTCCCGAGCGCACCTGCCGCCTACGACCTGCCCTCGGTCAAGAACGCCAAGAACGCCATGACGGGTGACGCGCCGATCGGCCAGATCTTCGCTGAGGCTGCCAAGGCCATCCCGCAGCAGCCCATCGGCCCGAAGGACCAGATCATCGGCGCCGGGCTGGGTGACAACGGCGTGATCCTCGTGACGAAGGGCAAGTCCGCGGCAGATGCCTGGCAGACGGCCACCAAGACGATCGACAACAATTTGGAGAAGTGACCGGTATGTCCCGGCACGACACCGCCGCGCCCCCGGTTCAGTACCGGGGCGCGGCCCCTGGCCGCGACCCTGCGGCACCCGAGTCACCGGCGGATGAGAAGCGCCGGACGCGGCTGTCCCGGCGCTGGCAGCGGGACATGCGCTGGAGCCCCTACGCCTTCGTCTCCCCGTTCTTCCTGCTCTTCGCCGCGTTCGGCCTCTTCCCGCTGATCTACACCGGCTGGGCCTCGCTGCACACGGTGGAGCTGACCGCGCCCACCGACATGCAGTGGGCGGGCCTGCACAACTACACCCGGATCTTCGACGACGACTTCTTCTGGAACGCGGCGAAGAACACCCTGACCATCGGCGTCATATCGACCGTCCCGCAATTGCTCATGGCGATGGGGCTCGCCCACCTCCTCAACTACAAACTGCGCGGCTCCACCTTCTTCCGGGTGGCGATGCTCGCCCCATACGCCACCTCGATCGCCGCGGCCTCTCTGGTGTTCGTGCTGCTCTTCGGCCGTGACTACGGCATGATCAACTGGGCGCTGCACTTCGTCGGCGTCGACAAGATCGACTGGCAGAACGACAAGTGGTCATCGCAGATCGCGGTGTCGTCGGTGGTCATCTGGCGCTGGACCGGCTACAACGCGCTGATCTACCTGGCGGCGATGCAGGCGATCCCGCAGGACCTGTACGAGTCGGCGGCGCTGGACGGCGCCAACCGCTGGCAGCAGTTTCTCAACGTGACGCTGCCGCAGCTGCGGCCGACCATCCTGTTCACCACCGTGGTGTCGACGATCGGCGCGAGCCAGGTGTTCGGCGAGCCGCTGATGTTCGACTCCATCAAGGGTGCCTCCGGCGGTACCGACCACCAGTTCCAGACGCTGGGCCTGTACCTGTACGAACAGGGCTGGGTCAACCAGCACCTGGGCCGAGCCTCCGCGATCGCCTGGACGATGTTCCTGATCCTCATCCTGATCGGGATCGTCAACTACGTCATCTCGCGCCGGCTGCGCGCCAGCAGTTAGGAGAAACAGCGTGACGACGACCCTGACGAACGCCCCCGGTGACGCGCCGCCCAAAGCCGCGCGCGTACGACGGCCCAAGGCGGCGCGGGCCGGCGGGCAACTGCACGCGGGGCCCTTCGCGTACGCGGTGCTGGTGCTGTTCACCCTTGGCTCACTGCTCCCCCTGGTGTGGACCGCGATCGCCGCGTCCCGCGACAACAACCGGCTGGCGCAGACCCCGCCACCGTTCTGGTTCGGCGCGAACCTGATGCACAACCTGCGGATCGCCTGGACCGACGCCAACCTGGGCAAGGCATTCCTCAACACGACGATCGTGGCGGGGATATCGGCGACGACCATCGTGTTCCTGTCCACCGTTGCCGGGTTCGCCTTCGCCAAGTTGCGGTTCCGTGGCCGTAACAGCCTGATGCTGGTGGTGATCGGCACCATGATGGTGCCGCCGCAGCTCAGCATCATCCCCCTGTACATGATGGTGGCGAAGCTGCAGTGGTCCGACCAGCTGCAGGCGGTGATCCTGCCGTCGCTGGTGAGCGCGTTCGGGGTGTTCTTCATGCGGCAGTACCTGCTGCAGGTGCTCCCGGACGAGCTGATCGAGGCCGCCCGGGTGGACGGCGCGAGCAGTTGGCGTGTGGTGTGGCACGTTGTGTTCCCGGCAGCGCGGCCGGCGATGGCAGTGCTCGGCATGCTGATGTTCGTACAGTCGTGGAACGACTTCCTGTGGCCGTTCCTGGTGCTGTCCCAGAACGGCAATCCGACCGTGCAGGTCGCCATCGCAGGGCTGGGCCGCGGCTACACCCCGGACCAGTCCCTGATCATGGCGGGCGCTTTGCTCGGTACGCTGCCGCTGCTGCTGGTCTTCGCGATCTTCGGCAAGCAGATCGTCGGCGGCATCATGCAGGGTGCGGTCAAGGGCTGAGCCCGTTTCCGGGCCGGGGCAGTGCGGCCCCGGCCCTCACTTTCGTCCACTTCCCCGACCTGTCCGTCGGTTCCTCGAACCTCTATGGGAGCACTTCCATGTCTCAGTCCGCACAACCGGCGACCCCAGTGGCCTTTCCCCCCGCCTTCCTCTGGGGCGCCGCGACGTCGGCGTACCAGATCGAGGGGGCGGTACGAGAGGGCGGCCGCACCCCGTCAATCTGGGACACCTTCAGCCATACGCCGGGCAAGATTGCCGACGGCAGCCACGGTGACATCGCTGTCGACCACTACCACCGCTACCGTGAGGACGTGGCGCTGTTGGCCGAACTCGGCATGACCGCCTACCGGTTCTCGGTCTCCTGGTCGCGTGTGCAGCCGACGGGACGCGGCCCGGCCGTCCAGGTGGGCCTGGACTTCTACCGCCGGCTGGTGGACGAGCTGCTGGCGCACGGCATCAAGCCCGCGGTCACCCTCTACCACTGGGATCTGCCGCAGGAGCTGGAGGACGCGGGCGGCTGGCCGGCGCGGGAGACCGCCCTGCGCTTCGCCGAGTACGCGGAGATCGTCGGCGAGGCGCTGGGCGACCGGGTCGAGCAGTGGATCACTCTCAACGAGCCCTGGTGCAGCGCCTTCCTTGGCTACGGCTCCGGAGTGCACGCACCGGGCCGCACCGACCCGGTGGCCGCGTTGCGCGCGGCGCACCATCTCAACCTGGCGCACGGGCTGGGCACGGCGGCGCTGCGCGCGGTGATGCCAACCCGCAACCAGGTGGCGGTCAGCCTCAACTCCTCGGTGGTACGGCCCGTTTCGCAGCATCCCGCCAACCTGGCCGCGGCCCGCCGGATCGACGACCTGGCCAACGGCGTCTTCCACGGTCCGCTCCTGCACGGAGCGTATCCGGCGACCCTGTTGGCGGCGACCTCGAGAGTCACCGACTGGTCGTACGTCCTCGACGGGGATTTGCGCGCGATCCAGCAGCCACTGGACGCGCTTGGGCTCAACTACTACACGCCGACGCTGGTGTCGGCGGTGGACGGGGCGCCGGAGAGCCCGCGCGCCGATGGCCACGGGGCGAGCTCCTACTCGCCGTGGCCGGGGGCGGACGACGTGGCGTTCCACCAGACGCCGGGTGAGCGGACCGAGATGGGCTGGACGGTTGACCCGACCGGTCTGCACGAACTGATCATGCGTTACGTGCGGGAGGCTCCGGGGCTGCCGCTGTACATCACGGAGAACGGCGCGGCGTACGAGGACAAAGTGGACGCCGACGGCCGGGTGCACGACCCGGAGCGCATCGCCTATCTGCACAGCCACCTGGCAGCGGTTCGCCAGGCGATCACCGACGGGGCGGACGTCCGTGGGTACTACTTGTGGTCGCTGATGGACAACTTCGAGTGGGCGTACGGCTATGCAAAGCGGTTCGGCATGGTGCACGTGGACTACGAGACGCTGGAGCGGACCCCGAAGTCGAGCGCCCGCTGGTACGGGGAGGTGGCCCGCACGGGGGCACTGTCGGGAGTGCCGGTGGCGCCGACGGTGTGATCCAGCGGCTTTCCGTGCTCCGGCGGATTGGGCGCGGAGCGCGGAGGCGACGAAGCTCGCGGCGTGTCCTGTGAGCTCGCGCGTCCAGTCCTTGATGCCGTCCTGCGGTTTCCACCGGTCGAAGCGGCCGTCCCAGTCGCATATGCCCTGAACGGTGGTGTCGAGCAGATCCCACTTCTTCTCGCGTGCTGCGAGGCGCGCGACATCGAGCAGCCACCGCACGGCTCGGTCGGACTCCTGCCAGGTGGGCCAGTCGTCGGCGGTGGCATGCCGAGTGAGGGCCTGGACCACGGCGGCCGAATGGTCGGGGTTGTCGAGCAAGGCTTTCCTGACTGTGATCACCTTCGACTTGGTGAGCACGTCCAGGTACCGCTCGTAGGAGCCGGGCGGGTTGGCGGCGAGGGTGAGCAACTGGGCGGCCCCGACGGTGTCGTTCTTCTTGTCCGGCGGCCTCCAGTAGACGCTGGGCGCGCGCGACGGGCAGTACAGCGGAAGCCGTGCCGGCCGCCAAGTCTTTCCAACGGGGGCACGCCCCAGCCACGCACTTGACCGAAGGGCGAAACAGGGCGGTCGACAGGCAATTTGACGCCGGGGGCCGCTGCCGTGCGGAGGGGCGCCGATCATGCTGGGCCCAGCCCGGGCCCGGTCACAGGCCGGTTCCGGAAAGCCGATGGCACCGCCGGCGGCCCGGCGGTGCCATCGCATGCTCCCGCGGTATCAACGGCCCGCTGGGCGGCTCACTCGCGACCGCCGATCGCGTCGACCGGAGCAGACCGCAGGGTGTGCTTGGCGGCCATCGCGATCGAACCCCAGGAGAGCGCGACGGTGAGCGCCACGATCGCGATGAGGCCGAGGGGGGAAACACGTGGAACGGGCGACTTCGTCAGCGAGATGCTGATGCCGACGAGCGGCGGGATCGTCGCCAGCAGACCGAACAACAGCGCCGAGAAGACCACGATCCTGGCCTCGCCGTTCATCATCGCGCGGACCTGATCCCGGCTGGCGCCGATGAGCTGCAGCATGGCGAACTCGCGAACCCGCGCCGCCGTCGCCATCACCAGGGTGTTCACCACGGCGATGGCGATGTAGCCAAGGAGCAGGGTCTGGAACAGGAGGTTGAGCGCCCAGTCACCCGAGCCGCCAGCGCCGGGCGCGTTCTGAAATGCCCCCATCCACGCTTCCGTTCTAGTGGCAACGCAGTTCAGTTAGGTGTGTGGGCTGTTCGTCAAGGCTGGTGAACGAGGCAGCGGAGCTGCTGTAGAAGAGGGATGTCACTCCAGGACATCCTCACCACAGGAGCTCCGCTGTTGGAACAGGCTGCCATATCAAGGACGCGCGGGACAGCGGCTGGGGTGTTTGCTCCAGGGCACATCGGTGAGCTGACCCGGATCATCCCGTTCGAGATGGTCGATGAGGTGCTGGCGGAGACCAGTGCGGTGCAGCGCAGGGTCCGGCTGGTGCCGGCCCGGGTCACGGTCTACCTGCTGCTGGCCGAGGCACTCTTCAACGGGCTGGGCTACCAGCAGGTTTTCGGCCGGTTATGCGCCAGGCTGGTGGGCCTGGCTTCGGCCCGGCCCAGCGGCAGCGCACTTCGCCAGGCCCGCCAGCGGCTGGGGCCGGCACCGATGAAAGCCCTGTTCAACCTGGTGAGTGGCCCTGCTGCCACGGCCGCTGGAGCCGGACGATGGCGGGGCCTGAGAGTCGTCGCGGTCGACGGTACCCTTTTGTCGGTCCCGGACTGTCCGGCAAACCTCGCGGTCTTCACCCGCCAGCGGCTCGGCAACGGAATCTCGGGCTATCCGCAACTGCGGCTGGCCGCACTGGTGGCCTGCGGGACCCGGTCGGTGATCGGAGTGGTGTTCGGCCCGGCCACTACCGGCGAACTGGGGTACGCCCGCCGCCTGGCGGCGGACCTCCGGGCCGGAATGCTGCTGCTGGGCGACCGGAACTTCTCCGCCGCGACACTGCTGAACCAGCTGGCCGCCACCGGCGCCGATCTGCTCGTGCGATGCAAGACAAACCGGAAACTGCCACCGGTGGCGCGCTGCCGTGACGGCTCGACACTGACCCGGATCGGTCCACTGACCGTGCGTGTCATCGAGGCCGAGATCACCATCCGCACGGCCCAGGGCACACGCACGGGCCGTTACCGGCTGCTGACCACTCTCACCGACCCTGCCACCCACCCGGCCGGCGAACTCGTCCGGCTCTACCACGAACGCTGGGAGATCGAGACCGCCTACGCAGAGCTGAAGTCCACGATGCTGGGCGGGCGCGTCCTGCGGGCACGCACCCCGGACGGCATCGAGCAGGAGGTCTGGGCCCTGCTGACCACCTACCAAGCGCTACGGACCGCTATGACCGACGCCACCGACAGCATTCCGGGCACCGATCCCGACAGGGCCGGCTTTCTCACCGCCCTCGCCGCCGCCCGGGACCAGCTCGTCCTGGCCGCCGGAATCATCACCGGCACCGACACCGATCTCGTCGGCACGATCGGCCGCCACGTCCTGGCCCACCTCCTGCCCACCCGGCGGATCCGCACCAAAGACCGCATCGTCAAACGCGCCATCTCCAAATACAACGCACGCGGACCCGCCATCGACCGGACCACCTACAAAGCCACCATCAGCATCAACATGCTCACGAGCAGCCCTTGACGCCCCCAGCCCCGCCCTAACTGAACGGCGTACCCCGACGCAACACCCCAGCCGGGATGTCGACCCAGTTGACTTGTTCCACCTGCATGGAGGTGGTTCAGGTCCCCGATGAAGTCGAAGGTCAGGCGCCGGTCGCCGTTGGCGGCGGACAGGTCGTCGCCGGTCTCCTCCAGCCGCTTCAGCGGCCTGCTGAAGCGGCTTGGACCCCGCTGCCGCTGGCCACCCTTCACCTGCTGAGGGGCGTCGTCTGGGCTGCAACCGTGCTGGGACGGTGCCGGGATGACATGAGGTGCCCGTGCCAGGCCGTGGACCGTGAGGTGAGCGGGAGTGGGTGGCGCGAGCGTTCCGTACTCATGCCTCCCCGGCGTTTTCGCCTACGCCGCGGTCATCCACGAGCTGCACGCACCGCCCGCCACCCGGTGACCGGCCCGGTGCCCCGGCTCAGCGGCCCAGCAGGGCGTCAATCTCGCTCAGCTCGCCGCCGGTGAGCGGGGCCCGGCCGAGGGCATCGGCGTTCTCCTCGACCTGTGCGACGGTGCGGAAGCCGGGGATGGGTACCGTGTGCGGGCTGCGCGCCCAGATCCACGCCAGGGCGCCCTGGACCAGGGAGCGTCCGTCCGAGGTCAGGATCTCGCGCACGGCGTCACGGCGCTTGAGCCATTCGCCGGCCGGGGCGCCGTCGGCGAAGTACCGCATCCACGGCGGTGCCTCGTCGCCCCGTACGTCATCCTGGGCGAGTCGGCTGCCACCGGTGTACTTCTCGCTGAGCAGCCCCATGGCCAGCGGACTGCGGTTGACGCTGGCCCAGTTGTGCTCGTCGACCAGGCGCAGCATGTCCGGCGCGTCGCTCAGCACGTTCAACTCGTGCTGGACGGCGGCGAAATGGGGGCCGGCCAGCGCGGTGGGCAGGGTCGGATCGTCGGTGCTCCACCCGTAGTGGCGGATCTTGCCCGCCGCGACCAGCTCCTCCAGCGCGCCCTGCATCTCCTGCGCCTGCTCGGCGGAGGCGCCGCCCAGATGCCACTGGTAGAGGTCGACGTGGTCGGTGCCGAGTCGGGTCAACGACGCCTCGACAGCGCGTCGGACATGAGCCGGGCTCGGGTCCTCGCCCGTGATCAGGCGGCTGCCCTCGTCGAAGAGGTTGCCCCACTTGGTGGCGATCAGCACATCGTCGCGGTGACCGGCCAGGGCCGCGCCCAGGATGCGCTCGCTGTGCCCGGTGCCGTAGACGTCGGAGGTGTCGAAGAAGCGGATACCCAGATCCACGGCCCGGCGCACCGCCCGGGTGGACTCCGCGTCGTCGACCTCGCCCCAGCCGACCGGGGTGTCACCGGCCCGGAAGGGACCACCGATGGCCCAGCACCCCATGCCCAGGGGGGGAATGGCGGTGTCGCCGATCAGGCGGTGCGCTTGCGTCATCTTGGCTCCAAACACGTGGGAAGACCCTGGTACCGGGACAGCCTCGAAGAACGTGGGACGGGCTGTCGGACGGATGAGTGGGCAGAGAAGCATGGCTGGTGGGACGGGCGCAACACAGTGCGGGGCAGTACGCCGCGCGGAGACCGTTATTGGCCACGGCCGGTTGCGGAGAGGGATCCGGGCGGCAGCCCCGGGTGTGGCGCCTGGGCCCGCCCGGGGGCCCCCTGCAGCGCCCCCGCCAGGCTCGGCTCGATCATCCGGGAGGTGACGTAGGCGGTCAGCCACTCACTGAACTCCGGCCCCAACTCTGCATGTTCGCATGCGAGTTGCACCACCGAGCGCAGATAGTCGTGGCGGTCGCCGGTGTCGTAGCGGCGGCCGGTGAAGACCACGCCGTGCACGGAGCCGCCGGCCGTCAGCGTCTCCAGGGCGTCGGTCAGCTGGATCTCGCCGCCGTGCCCGGGGCCCAGCCGCTCCAGTACGCCGAAGACCTCGGGCTGGAGCACATAGCGGCCGATGACCGCGTAGTTGCTGGGCTGGGTGCCGGGCAGCGGCTTCTCCACCAGGCCGGTAACGCGCACGACGTCGCCGCCGTCGGCCCCGGCGATCCGGGCGCAGCCGTACAGGTGCGTCTGCGCGGGATCGACCTCCATGAGGGCGATGACGCTGCCGCCCAGGGCCTGCCGCACGTCGAGCATCCGGCGCAGCAGGGCGTCCCGGGGGTCGATGAGGTCGTCTCCGAGGAGGACCGCGAAGGGCTCGTCACCGATGTGAGGGCGGGCGCAGAGCACTGCGTGGCCCAGGCCGCGGGGCGTCTTCTGCCGGACGTAGTGCAGGGTGCCGAGTCCGCTGCTGGCGCGGACCTTGGCGAGTTTGTCACGGTCACCGCGTTGCGCGAGCACGGACTCCAGTTCGAAGTTGTGGTCGAAGTGGTCCTCCAGGGAGTGCTTGTTGCGGCCGGTGATCATCAGCACGTCGGCGAGGCCCGCGGCGGCGGCCTCCTCGACGACATACTGGATGGCCGGCTTGTCGACGACCGGCAGCATCTCCTTCGGAGTGGACTTGGTCATCGGCAGGAACCGGGTTCCGAGGCCGGCGGCGGGGACCACGGCCTTGGTGACGGGGGGATGCGCGAACATGCGTACCTCTCTCATGGGGGGAGGGGGCGGCAAGAGGGGGAGGCGTGCCTGGCTCAGACTTCGGAGGGGGCCGAGGGCGCCCGGTCCGCGGTGCGCTCAGGGCCGTCCGGAGCCGGGCGCAGTCCGCGGCGTGCCAGCAGCGCCGCGGTGGCGAGTCCGGCGAGCGAACCGGAGACCTCGGCGAGGGTGCACGCCAGCCGGCTGACCACGACGGCCGTCACGGTCTGCTGGGTGGTCAGGACAGGAGCGAGCGCCAGGGTCAGTACGACCTCCCGGACCCCGGCGCCGTCCGGCACCACCAGCACGAGCATCCCGGCGGCGGAGGCCAGGGCGAAGCCGCCCACGCACAGCAGTACGGTGTGGGCGTCCAGCGGGCCGCTCAAGACGGCCACGATCAGCACCAGATGCAGGCCGCCGACCGCCCAGGACACCACCTGCACGATGATCGAGCGACGCAGCGGCCCCTCAGCGAACGAAGCCTGTGGCGGTGGCCTGCGCAGCACCCGGGCGATCACCCCGGCCAGCATCATCACCAGCCGGGGCCGGCGCAGCAGCACCACGAGCAGCGCGAGCCCGAGGACGAGCACGACAGCGGAGTGGTCCATGACGGCTGGTGCCGCGGCGATGCCCACCACGCCCGCGGTCAGCAGCACCAGCGCCGAGTTAAGCGCGTACGCGGTGAACATGCGGGCCGCGGGCACACCGCTGGCCCGCCCGCTGTGGACGCTGGCCAGACCGCTCCAGAAAGGGCCGGGGAGGTACTTGCCCAGCATCGCGGCGCCGTAGATCCGCATCGTGGGCCCGACGCCGAGCGGATGACCCAGACCGCTGAGCAGACTGCGCCAGGCCGCCATGCCCAGGGTCAGCCCGGCCAGGTCGAGCGCGGCGGCGCCGGCGAGTACGGCGGGCGCGTCGCCGCGGGCCAGGAAGCTGGCGACCCCGTCGGTGGAGTCGCCCAGCGCCCGGTACATGCCGTAGCCCGCGGCGACGACGAACGCGGTCACCACGACAGCCCGCAGAGCCCGGCGGCGGGACAGTGAAATCATCCGGTCTCACCGCCCAGACTGGCCGGTTCCGGTCGACGGCGCGCCGTCGGGGTTCCGAAGTCGGTGAAGACCATCCGCACGACGCCCCACAGCGCCCCCAGACCGATGGTCATGTTGACGAGCAGATGACACAGCAGGAAGAACGGCAGGAAAGTGGACCCGCGGTGGCGGCGCACCACGCCGAGCAGCCCGGGATCGGAGAAGACGAAGCCGGTCAGCGCCGCGAGCGGCGCCAGCGCCCACCAGGGGCCTGCGGCGACCAGCGGCAGCGTGACCAGGGTGAGCATCGCCATCGCGACACCGCCGGTGGTGTTGACCCGCAGCGCGCCCTCCTTGCGGCGGTGCGCGGCGCCGAACGGCACCAGGAACTGCGAGCGTCGGAAGGACTCGCTCAGCATGCGGCCCATCCTCGACTCCTCGTCATGCCGGGCGACGATCCGGTCGGTCAGCAGGATGCGGTACTTGACGGAGAGCCGTTCGCTGTACTCCACGTCCTCCGCGTCGCGCAGGGTGGTGTCGAAGCCGCCGACCTCGTCGAAGACCCGGCGCGGCATCGCGGTGGCGACGAAGATGACGGTGGATGTCTCGCCCAGCGCCTTGGTGCGCCAGTGGTGGGCGTGCAGGGTGCGGTACCACTCGACGGGGCCGTCGTCGATGAGGGGTTCCGGGGCGAAGACGCCGTGCACACAGCCGAGTCCGGGGTCCTCGGTGAGGAGGCGCACGGCCTCCTCTACGGCGTCCGGCGCGATGGTCTCGTCGGAGTCGAGGAAGAACAGGATGTCGCCGCTGCTGGCCGCGACGGCGGCGTTGCGGGCGGCGGACACCCCGCCGTTGGGGTTGAGGTGCAGCACGGTGCAGGGGAACTCGGCGGCGATCTCCCGCGAGGCGTCCGTGCTGTTGTCATCGGCCACGATCACCTCGTGCAGAGGATATTCCTGGTCGAAGACGGACTTCAAGCAGAGCCGCAATGTCTTGGCGTAGTTGTAGTTGGGGATGACGACCGAGACGGTGGGTTGCACGAGGCTGGGCCTTTCGGTTCAGAGGTCCACGAGCCGCGGGACGGCGGCCGGACAGGGGCCGCCGTCCGGCCGGGCCGTCAGAGGGTGAACGACATGATCTGCGCCCGGTGATCGGAGATCCCGCCCATCGGGTCGATGCGGTAGTGGTCGGCTGCGATGGAGCCGCTGAGGAAGGCCCAGTCGAGCCGCCACAGGTGGCCCCAGGAGGCCGGAAAGAGGCTGTCCCCGGCGTCGGCGGCGTCCCGCATCCTGCCGCGCAGGGTGTGCAGGTCTCCCATGGCCGGGCTGGTGTTGAAGTCACCGGCCACCACGGTCGGCAGGGCGTTGGCGCGCAGGTCGTCTGCCAGGCCCTCGAACTGGGCCTTACGCGCACGTTCGTTGGCGTGCATCATCCGGTACAGCCGGCTGCCCAGCGGGCTGACGCCCATGTTGATCTGGACCGGGACGTGCACGTTGTACAGCGACACGGTGTGTCCGCCGACCCGGACGTCGGTGCGCAGCACCTTCTCCTTGTCGAACTCGGTCTGCCATGGCGGCTGCCCGTGCTCCACACCGGCGCCGGGCCCGATGCTGTGTGCGGACACCACGGGCAGCCGGGAGAGGGTGACCAGCTCGCCGCGGACGACGATGTGGTAACCGGGGAAGTTGGCCCGCAGTTGGGCGAGTTCGTCGATGGGTTCGGCCGTCGCCCCGTTGTCGTGCGTGGTGATGTACTCCTGGAGGAGGTAGACGTCCGCCCTCCGCTCCCGGATGGTGCGGTAGAACACCGCCCGGTCGGTGTCGCCGGCCCAGAACCGGGTGTTCCAGGAGACGACCCGCAGATCGGGGGTGCCGGACGGGGAGTCGTGGAAGAGCACGCCCCACTGCGCCCCGCAGGAATTCCAGCCGAGGACGAGGGCGGCGACGGCGCCGGCCACGGTCGTCCAGGTGACCCGGCGCGGGGGCGCGGTCCGCCGCAGCCGGCCGGCGACGGCGGCCGCCACCAGCAGCAGCGGTACGGCCGCGTACACCAGCGGTGGTGCCAGATCCGGTACGAGCATCAGCCACCAGCGGCCCGACAGCACCAGGTGGACCAGGGCCACGGCCAGCCAGAGCCAGGTCGCCGCCCACAGCCACCGCACCCGGCCGAGCAGCTGGGCGGCACGCCGGACCGGTCCGGGGCGGTCGGTGTCGGACGGCCGCTGCGGGCCGACCGAGGGGCGGGAGTCTGCCGTCGGGCCGCCGCCGGCGCTGAGGTACCCGGTCATGGCAGGAGCATCCCACCGGTCTCGTCCTTCGCCTCGCGCCGCGGCGCCGGCACACACGGTGCCGGGCCGGCGGTATCGGCGCGTGGCTCACGCTCGTAGAGCCGGCGGAATCCCGGGGAGAGCAGCCAGTGCACCACGCCGAAGAGGACGGCGGTGGCCACGGTGACGTTGAAGACCAGCATCACGCCGAAGAACGCGGACATGAACAGCAGGCCCTTGCGCCGCGCGACGAAGGCGTACATTCCCAGGTCGCAGAGGACGACCGCGGTGAGCGCCGCGGCAGGCAGCAGCCAGCCGAGCGGTCCGAGCAGCAGCGGTGCGCACAACAGCAGGACGGCGACCAGACTGAGCAGCGCGGCCCAGGACCGTGCCATGGTCTCGAACCCCTCGGCGTGCCGCCTGCGCTGGGCGTACAGCGGCACGCGCAACCGGCCCCGCACGAACATCTTGCGGATCAGGGCGGACAGTTCGTGGTCGTCGTCGTGCGCGCCGCGCATGCGGTTGGTCAGCCGTATCTCGTAGCGCTGGGACAGCCGTTCGCCGAAGTCGACCTCCTCGGTCTGCCGGAGCTGCGGGTTGAAGCCGCCGATCTCGTGGAAGACCTCGGCGCGCGTCGCGCAGATGGCGGAGATGAGGAAGCTGACCGAGCCCTCGGAGTCGTAGCGCCAGTAGTAGGCCTGGAGGCAACGGGCCTCCTCCACCAGGCTGTCACGGATGAGCGGTTCAGGTTCGTACATGCCGCAGACCGCGCCCAGCTCTGGGTCGGCCAGCAACTGCTCCACGGCCTCGGTGATCGCGCCCTGGGCGAGGGCGACGTCGGAGTCGAGGAACATCAGGATCTCGCCAGCGGCGTGCTCGACGCCGAGGTTGCGGGCGACCGCGGAGCCGCCGTTGGCCGGCGTGCTCAGCACGGTGATGCCGGGTATCGCCTGAGCGGTGGCCAGGGAGTCGTCGGTACTGCAGTCGTCGACGACGATGATCTCCTTGTGCGGATAGTCCTGCTCGAGCGCGGAGCGGATGGACAGGCCCAGGGTGCGGCTGTAGTTGTAGTTCGGGATGATCACTGACACCAGCGGTGCGCCGGACATGGCGGTGCCTTTCTCGGAGGCGGTGGTCGGTGCGGGGCGGACGGCCTGCCGTCGTCAGGCCGGGGCGGGCAGCAGCACGATCAGTACGGCCCACAGCAGTCCCACGGCCATCAGCACCCGGTCGCTGAGCAGCATCCGGACCGGGTCGCCGCCACCGCCGTGGACGAGGACGACCTGGAGGTAGCGGAAGAGCGCGAAGATCGCGCACGGTACCGTCACCAGGATCAGGACTATCGCGGCCGGGTGGGACGGCGGGACGAACAGATGGACGACGTAGATCATCACCGAGAGGCTGGCGCTGACCACCACCATGTAGTCGAGCAGTTGGGTCGTGTAGCCGGTCAGCGCCGGGCGGTGCGAGCTGCCGCTCTCGCTCAGTTCGCGTCGCCGCTTGCCCAGGGCGAGCACCAGGCAGAGCGTGAAGACGCACATCAGCAGCCAGGCGGACGGGGTCAGGCCCGGCGCCAGGTAACCCTCGGCGGCCCGCAGTACGAACCCGCCGGCGAGGGCGAACACGTCGACGATCGGCAGGTGCTTGAGGCGGAAGCTGTAGGCGACGTTGAGGGCGAGGTAGACCGGCACTGGCCAGTACCGGTCCACGCCGCCGAGCAGCACCCCGGCGGCCAGCACGGCGAGCAGCACACCGAGCGCCAGGCACGCGGACCGGGCGCTCAACTCACCTGCGGCGAGCGGGCGGTGGCGCTTGACGGGGTGCAGCCGGTCGCGCTCGCGGTCCACCAGGTCGTTGAGCACGTACACGCTCGCCGACGCGGTGATGAACAGGGCGACGGCGACGCCCACGGCACGCAGCGCCGACGGGGTCACCGTCCCGGTGAGCAGCACCGGCAGGGCGATGACGAAGATGTTCTTCACCCAGTGCTTGGGCCGGGCGAGCGCGACGAGGGCGCGTACCGGTCCCCGCCGGTACGGCAAGGGATGGGGCGGCGGCAGCTGCGGCGCGGGCGGCGCGGACACGGCGCCCGGCGGTGCGCCGACGGTGAGGCGTGAAGGTGCGGCGCCCTCGGTGGCAGAGGGGCGGGGGGCGGAATCCGCAACGGACATGGCTCTCCTAGAAGTGGGAGGCGCGTCGTGAACGGTGGTCCGGGAGGGAGGAGGCGTCGGCGGGCGCGGCGCGGGAGGGAATCCGCGGCGGCCGGGTGTCATCAGAACAACGCCTTGCCGAGGGAGAGGGCGCCCTGTTTCCAGGGCGCACGGCTGGTCCGCCCGGTCGGAGCGCCCTGGCCGCGGGCGTGCTCGCGCCGCCACCATGCGAAGGTGCGCAGCAGCGCCTCGCGGTTGGAGTACCTGGGACGGAAGGCGAGGGCCTCGGCCGCGCGCTCGGTGGAGACGTAACTGTCCACCTGGAGTTTCTGCAGCAGCCTGCCGTAGACGGGGGAAAGCCCTGTGCGGCTGAGCGCCTTGAGCACGCCCACGGCGGGTGCGGTCGGGAGGGCGACCACGCGCTTGCCGTGGCCCGCAGCGTCGAGCACGGACTGGAAGTCCTGGCGCAGCGTGCGGAACTCGGTGGCGGCGATGTTGAACGCCGTGTTGACAGCGTTGTCGTCCGGGTGGACCGCGGCGGCGGTGACCGCGTCGACCAGGTCGTCCACGTCGAGCATCTGGGAGCGCACGTCACCACCGCCCAGCATGGGGAAGTTGTGGCCCTCGTCCGCCCATTCGAAGAGCATGGCGAACAGGCCGAGCCTGCCGGGGCCGACGAAGGTCTTGGCGCGCAACACCGGTATCACCATGCCGGCCGCGCGGAACTCGGCCACGACCTCCTCCGCCGCGGCCTTGGAGCGGCTGTAGGGATCACAGGGCCCTGGCGGGTGCGTCTCCGGCGTCGGCACGGTCCCGGGCACGCCGTACACCGCGGCGGAGGACAGGTGGATGACGCGGGGCACGTCCGCCTCCCGGCACCCGGTGAGCAGGGTGCGTGCGCCGTCCACGTTGATGGAATGGATCTCGTGCTCGGCGTACGTGGGCAACGCGGTCGCGCTGTGCAGGACCAGATCGGCTCCCCGTACCGCCTTGCCGACGGCGGTGGGGTCCCGGATGTCGCCCTCGATCCACTCCACGTCCGGGTGGGCGGCGGCGGGCGGGACCAGGTCCAGGCCGACGACCTGACGGCCGTCCCGGACGAAGCGGTCGACCAGGGCGGTGCCGAGCATCCCGGCGGCCCCGGTCACGACGACGCGGCTCACCACGCGCCGGCCGGGGCGGTGTGGGCGGGGGACAGGTACAGGTGCCTGGCGGTCTGAGGCGATCTCCGTCGGCTTCGGACCGGGCTCGGGGAAGCGTACAAGCGGGACATGCAACACCTCTTCGGTGGAATGTGTCGTGTGGGGGGCGCGGCAGTCCGTGGGAGCCTCGCGCAGGCACGGCGTCGTTGCCGTGGGGGGAGGGCGCTCCTCGCGCCTGCCGCGCAGGAGAGGGCGGACGCCGCAGCGGGGGTCTGCCCTCTCCTGCGCGGCCGGGGCCTGCCCGGGGGGCGGCGCCCGCATCGTTGCGAGGGGCCCGGGGCGGAGGTTCCGCGGGTCACGTCCGTGTCGCGCTGTTTACTGGTCGGTGTACCGGTCAGTCGCCGGGGGTGCTGCCGACGCCGGTACGGAGCGCGGCACGGGCGCTCCGGGCGCGGGCGGCGCGGACTACTGGCCGGTGGCGGGTGCGGTGCCGGGCCGGGGAGTGTCTTCCGGCCGGCCACCCCAGGCGGTGTCATACGAGTCAGGGAATTCGCTTTGCAAACGGCAGGGAACGCGCATTGAGGAGACCCTTTGATCGACCGATGTCCTACAGATCATCGGTGCCGCCGCAAGTGAATGTACAGTGATCGTGACTGCATCTTGATGCATGCAGCAAATGCCCTCACGGAAGGCGAAGGATGTCGATACTGGATTCTGGGGACGGGAAACTGGAGCGCATCGGGGCGCAGGTATACGAGCGGGCCCGACGGAGAGGCGGCATTGACGGCCGGGACGCCGCTCAGGAACTCGGCATTTCGGTGAAAGAGGCGGAAGAAGTCCTGGAAAATTTACGATCTCTTCATCTGCTGCGTACCGTCGGCGGTGCGGGAGTCCCCGTCGAGGCCCCGGACAAGCGGATGGAGGCGGTACCCGTCGAGCTGGCCTTCGGGCTGCTCACCGGCGGCATGGAGCACTCGCTGCGGGAGGCGCTGGACTCCCTCGGGGCGGTGCGGCGGGGTGCGGCCGGCCTGCGGGCGCTGTTCCAGACGCTCACCCTGGAGGGCGGGGACGGCGACGGACCGCTGCGCATCCCGGACACCGGCACGGTCAACGAACTGATCGAGGAGGCCGCTTCGGCCTGCGTGGAAGAGGTGCTGACCTGCCAGCCCGGCGGCGGGCGGCCGGCGCAACTGCTGCGGGAGGTGGTCGACCGCGACCTGGCGATGCTGGGCCGGGGCGTACGCATGAAGGTGCTCTACCAGCACGCGGCCCGGCGTGACCGGCCCACCCAGGCGTACGTGGAGAAGGCGGTGGGCCACGGCGCGCAGGTGCGCACCCTAGCGGACCTGCCGCCCCGTTTCATCGCCTTCGACCGCTCTGTCGCCTTCCTGGCGGACGCGGAGGCGCCGGAGGGCGCGACCGTGGTGACCCAGCCTTTGACGGTGCGTTTCCTCTGCCGTGTTTTCGACGCGGCATGGACTCACGGAACGCCTTTCCGGTCGAGCGTGGGAAACGGCGCTCTGGCCGAGGGCGTGCAGCGGTCGATTATCAGGATGCTGGCTGACGGTATGCGCGACGACATGATCGCGCGGCGCCTCGCGATATCACTGCGCACCTGCCGCAAGCACATATCCGAGATTATGCAGCGTTTTGATTCCGAGACGCGTTTCCAGGCCGGCTTCGCGATCCGTGAATTCGTCGACGCGGAAGCCCTGGAAACACCGTCCGAATGAGGACCCGGTCGACGTCCCGCAGTAGTGGGAGCGCTCCCGCCATACCGCGGCTACTAGCGTGCTGCGATGACACGGTAGCGCAACGGCATGGTCGTTGGCGACCGCGGGATTCGGCACCGGGGTGCGCCGGCCGGTCGAAGGCGGGAGGAGTAACCCGGGGGACACCGGGAGATGCTTGGTGCTGTGCGGCCGGTGGGCCGGGCCCGGCGGCGGGCTGCGGACCACACGCCCGGCGCCCCCACGGCGCGGGTGGCCGCCGCGCGTTCTCACCCCGCCGGTCGACCGACGGCCCCCCGGCGCTCGTTCCCCCTCCGGGGCCGGACGGGACTGGGTCCCCCCTGCGCTCGCACGGCGTCGACCCCCCCTCCGTACCGCGTCACCGCGGTGCCGCACCGTTAGGAGACCTCTGCCGTGACCGGCTTCACGACCGGACAGCGAAAGCTGATGCTCTTCTCCGGCCGCGCCCACCCCACGCTCGCTGAGGACGTCGCGCGAGAACTGGGCGTGCACATCGTCCCCACCACCATCCGTGACTTCGCCAACGGCGAGATCTACGTCCGCTACGAGGAGTCCGTCCGCGGTGCCGACTGCTTCCTGATTCAGAGTCACACCGGCCCCGAACAAGTGGATCATGGAGCAGCTCATCATGGTGGACGCCCTGAAGCGGGCGTCGGCACGCACCGTCACGCTCATCACCCCCTTCTACGGCTACACACGGCAGGACAAGAAGCACCTGGGCCGTGAACCGATCTCCGCGCGGCTCGTCGCCGACCTGGTGCGCACCGCGGGTGCCGACCGCATCCTCGCGGTGGATCTGCACACCGACCAGATCCAGGGCTTCTTCGACGGCCCCGTCGACCACCTCTTCGCGCTTCCCACCCTCGCCGACCACGTCGCCGCGCGCTTCGACCCGGCCCGGCTGACCGTGGTCTCGCCGGACGCCGGACGCCGGACGCCGGACGAGTGCGGGTGGCGGACCGGTGGTGTGACCGGCTGGGGGCGCCCCTGGCGATCGTGCACAAGCGCCGTGACAAGGAGGTGGCCCACCAGGTCACGGTGCACGAGGTGGTGGGCGACGTGCGCGGCCGGGTTTGCGTGCTGGTGGACGACATGGTCGACACCGGCGGCACGATCTGCGCCGCGGCCGACGCGCGCTGTTCGCCCACGGCGCCGAGGACGTCGTCGTGACCGCCACGCACGGCGTGCTCTCCGGGCCGGCCGTCGACCGGCTGAAGAACTCGCGGGTCAGTGAGTTCGTCTTCACTGACACCCTGCCCGACCCGGTCGCCCTGGACCTGGACAAACTGACGGTGCTCTCCATCGCCCCGATGCTCGCGCGCGCCATCCGCGAGATCTTCCAGGAAGGCTCCGTCACGGGCTTGTTCGAGAGCGCCTGACGGCCGAAGGGCAGAGCTCGCAGAAGAACGACAGCTGGGTGGGCGACTCGCCGACCTGTGAGGTCAAGACCGGAACCAGCAAGCTATTTTCCGGCAGCGGACCGGGGGCAGCCTGCCCCCGCGGTCGCGTATCGCCCGCTTCCAAAGGCCGGTTGCATTCCTCCACGGAGAGGGCAGGTGCAAGGGTCATGGAAACGCGGAAGACATTCTGCCACCGGCGGACGAAATCCCGCGCTGTCAACCCGGCAGGGCACTGTTCGTTCTTTCCGACGGCCTTTCACCGCGATATATCGAAGCGCCGTTTCCCGGACCGGACCCGTCCGTGGCGCGCGGACGGAACCCGGGAAGGCGGTGAATGTCGCTGGGCCGCTTTCCGTTTCCCGGTGCGGTGTCGTGGTCCGAGGAGCTTTCCGCGGAGGCCGGGGGTCCTGCCGGTGCTGAAGCACGGCTGCACGGCTGGAAGTGGGCGCAGTGCGCCCAGTGCGGTCCGTCGATGGACCGCGACCATGCGGCAGCCCGCCCAATCGGCGCACGCGACCTGCTCGTCCGCTCCCAACCGTGTGACCGAACGCGCCACCGGCCGCGCCACCGGCGCCGAACGCGCCACCTGTGAGGTACCGTCCGCCCGGTATGTCGACCTGAGCAGGCCACCGCCGCCTGCGCCGCACCCGCCGACCGCCACGGCCCCGCCCTGCCCGCGCGGCCCCAGGACCCACCTCGGGCAAGGCCGGCCCCACCCCCGGCAGAGCGCGGCCGACCCCCACCGGCGGCGCAGCTCACGCGCCCTCGGGCAACCACTCAGCGCCCGCTCCGGTCAGCGCGGTGGCGGTGACTTCCCGCCGCAGGCCCGACGTGCGTACGCTCCCCGCGACCACCCCCCGCCGGGGTGGGTGCGGTGTCCGGCGTGGCAGGCCGGGAAGGCACCAGCCCGTCTTGGGCGGGTGCCTGGTACCCGCCCCACTCGCCCGAAGCTTCCGCCGGCACGGCGCGGGCGGCTCCCGCACGGAACCTCCGACGGCGTACTGACGCCGCCGAGCGGACCGGCTTCCACCCCCCCCGCATACCACCAAGGCCCACATTCCCACCCCCAGATCCGGACCACCGGACAGCGACAGCGAACGGCCACGCCGCGCCCGAAAAGCCTGAAACCTCTTGGCACACACCGAGTTTCCGAGACGCTCCCTCGTGCGGTTATCGCGCACCGGGGGTCACATCCTCCGAGCGGCCGCGGTTGCCCGCCCCCGTCTTTCCTTCGCAGGCGAGGCCGGTAATGATTCGGCCAACCTGTACTTCATGATGTACGACACATGTCCCGGCGTGCGGCGGTAATGTCTGCTTTTTCGTATCCGGTGGTGAAGGGCGACCGGTGAAAACGCTCACGAAAATACCGTGACATTAATGACGGATTGCTTTTCCGTCCGGTCAATCGTTCCCGGCTGACCGAAAATCACGGCCTGTCCGCCTTGACGGCGGTGCCTGCCCGTTCTGAGCCACCTGCCCCGTCGGCCATGTCCCGTCCCGCCGATGCGTGCGCCGGCGGGACGGCGTAGTCGCTGTGCGAGGCTCGGCCCGGCCGGCGGCGGTTCCCTCGGCCGGAGGGTCGTGCTCCCCGCTGACCTGGCACGGGTTTCGAACGGCCGTTTCTGGTCGGCCATCCGCCCGGAGCGGCGTGCCGGCCCGCCATGCGCCGCGCGGTCCGGCCGGACCCGGGCGACCGCGGAAGAGAGGTGGCCGACCACCGTGACGACGCGTGCGCCCTTACCCGGTTGGGCAAGCTCCCAAACAGTGCTGATTCAAGCCAACTAGCCCATCACGCAACTTAGTTCGAAGAAGACTGTTGACACGCCGACGCCGTTTCTATGACGATCTTGGGAGCGCTCCCAAGGCCCCATGCGTAACTGCTGCTTCCCCAGTCGAACGATCCGCTCGGCCCTCGCCGCCTCTCCGATCCGCGCCCTGCGCACACGCTCTCGCGTGTGCGTCGCCGTCCTTCGCCCGTATGCACCGGAAAGTGACTGCACGCATGCCCGATCGCACATCCGCACCGCCCGTCGCTCAGCCCGAAGCCGCTCTCGGCACCCTCTTCGTGGAGCGCAACCTCGACCTCGTCGGCAAGCTCTACCAGCGTTCCATCTACCCCGGCGCCTTCGACGTCGCCAGCGGCAAACGACTGTCCTCGCCGCTCGTCGTCGACCTCGACCCGACGACCGTCTGCGACCTCGCCTGCCCCGAGTGCATCAGCTCCCAGGTGCTGCACCATGGCCAGATAGGCAAGGACCGCATCGTCCGGCTCGCCCACGAGCTGGCCGAATCGGAGGTCCGCGCGGTGATCCTTATTGGCGGCGGCGAGCCGCTGCTGCACCGCGCCATCGGCGAGATCATCGAGGTGCTGCACGGCGCCGGCATCCAGCTCGGCCTGGTCACCAACGGCACCCAGATCCACCGGCACATCGACGAGCTGTCCACCATGCTCTCCTGGGTTCGGGTCTCGGTGGACGCCGGCAGCGCCGAAACCTTCCAGACCTTCCGCCCCAGCCGCGGCAAGCACAGCGCTTTCCCGCAGGTCATCGACAACATGCGGCTGCTCGCCTCACGCAAGCGGGGCAGGCTCGGCTACTCGTTCCTGCTCATGCAGCGCTTCGACGAGGACGGGAAGGTCACCGCCAGCAACTACGACGAGATCTACCAGGCCGGCGTGCTCGCCCGGGAGATCGGCTGCGACTACTTCGAAGTCAAGGCGATGCTGGACGAGGACCACTACACGGTCAACCAGTCCGCCGGGGACATCGAGCTCGTCGAAACGCAAGTCGCCCGGCTGCGGGAGCTGCAGGACGACTCCTTCCACATCCTGCACTCCTCCAACTGGCAGGCCGTGCGCCACGGTTCCGACCCGGTGCAGCCCAAGGACTACCGAACCTGCGCTGTCACCGAACTGCGCACCACCATCACGCCCACCGGCGTCTTCGTCTGCCCCTACCACCGAGGGAACCCCAAGGGCCGGATCGGCGACATCTCGCAGACGACCTTCGCCGAGATGTGGGCGGCAGCCGACACGACGGTGATCGACCCCAGCGAGGACTGCCGCTTTGTCTGCGCCCGGCACGGCACCAACCAGGAGATCGCCCTGCTTCCGCATCGTCCCGCGCCGGACGACCTGGACGACGACTTCGACCCCTTCATCTGACGGCCCGTCCTCACTCGCCGCACACCCGCAGTCCCCGCCCTCCCGGGCATCGCGAACGCCCCAGCGACAAGGCCAGGAGCCCGTATGCGCTTAGCCCTGATCGGAGCCGGTGCCGCAGGTCTGACCTGCGTCAAGCAGGCTCTCGCCGATGGCCACGACGTGGTCTGCTTCGAGAAGCACCAGGATCTCGGAGGCATCTGGAATCCGGCGTCAGGCGGCGCCTACGCGGGGGTCCGGATGCAGAGCTCCAGGATGAGTATGCCGTTCACCGACCACCCTCCGGGCTTCGCCGCCGACTTCCCCGAACTCACTGAGGTGCAGGCGTACCTGCGCTCGTACGCGACGCGCTTCGGCCTGCTCGAAACGGTGCGGTTCGGCCACGAGGTGGTCGCAGTCGCCAAGGAGGGTGACGAGTGGGCAGTGACGGCCCGCCGGGCGACGGGCGAGGAGGAGCAGGTACGCGTCGACGCCGTGCTGGTCGCCAACGGCGAGCTGTGGCAGCCCCGGCTCCCGGAGGGAGGGCTGCCCGCGCCCGGCACCGGGGTTCGGGTGCTCACCTCCCCTGAGTACCGCGGCGCCGCCGACTTCACCGGACAGCGGGTGCTGGTCGTGGGGGGCGGGGTGAGCGGCGCCGACATCGCCGCCGACCTGGCCCCGCACGCCGCCCGGGTGGACTGGTCCGTGCGCAGCAGGCAGCTGTTCCTGCCCCGCGACATCGGCGGCGTCTACAACGACGCTCTGTTCTCCTACGCCGGCCGGGTCGCCATCGAGGACGTGCCCTACGCCGAATACCTGGACTGGCTGACGGAGTGGCTGCCCGACTACATGGGCATGTACCGGGCCACCGGACTGCTGCCGGAGCAGGGCTTCCACGGGTCCGTGCACGTCAACGAGAAAATCGTGCCCGCAGTGTCGGCCGGAGGGGTGCATCCCGTCGCCGCCTTCAAGTGGTTCACCGACGACGGGCTCGCCGTCCTCGCCGACGGGACCACCGACCGCTACGACGCGGTGGTGCTCTGTCTCGGCTACGAACCGCCGGACTACGGCTTCATCGACGGACTGCGCCGCGAGGACCTGTACGAACACCACTTCTGGCGGCACGACCCGACCCTGGCCGTGATCAACACCCCCGTCGACACCGAGGCGTTCGGCACCGCTTGCCCGTACTTCGAGGCGGTCGGCGGCTGGGTGCTCAGCGTGCTCGGCGGCAAGACCACACTGCCCGGACCCGTCGAACGCGCGGAGTGGTGCGCCCGCCACATGTCCGCGCTGTACGACCGGCGTTACCTCGACTGCTGGCTGGAGACGATTCGCCTGGGCCTGCTCAGCGGCTCGCTGCCCGACCCGGCGGTGCACTTCCGCGCCTACTGGACGCTCGTCTCCCACCAGGTCGACCCCGCCTGCCTGCGGCAGGGCCAGGGGAGCGCGGTGCCCGCCGCGCACGACGGGCGCCTGGACCTCACCGGTGTGCGCCACCGCGTCCTGGCCGCGCTGCCCGAGGTCACCCGGCGGGACCTGCTGGCCCGAGGCGAGGTCGACGGGGCCGACCTCGCCGCCGCCGCAGGGGTGCCCGCCGGCAGGGAACTCGCCCCGTGGCTGCCCTACCGGCAGCGCGCCACCCGCACCGCCGGGTCCGCCGAAGGCACGGCGGAGTGAAGGAGCGGACCGCGACCGAACCGGGGACGGCGGTGAGCCGATGGCGGCTTGTCACCGACCCTGCAGTGCGCGACCTCATCGCCGTCAGCGGGGCGATCGGCCTGGTCGGTGCGTTCGTGGTGCCCACCACCAGCCTCTTCCTGACCGAGGCAGCCGCCGCGACGCCCCTGATGGTCGGGCTGTTCTTCGCCGCCCGCTCGATCGCCGAGATCGGCACTGACATGGTGGTGGGCGCGGTCTCCGACCGGCTGCGCGACCGCCGGACGATCCTGGTGGCGACCGCCCTGCTCAACGCCGTCGGCGCACTGGGCTACACGTTCCTGCGCGACTACTATGCGCTGCTGCTGACCGGCATCGTCTGCTTCGGCCTGGGCGGCGCCTGCTTCGGCCAGCTCTTCGCCTACACCCGTGAACTCGCGGACGCGCGGGGCGTGGACGCCCCGTTCTTCAACGGCTTCCTGCGCTCGGTCACCTCCCTGGCCTGGGTGGTGGGACCGCCACTCGCCTTCTGGACGATCGCCCAGTGGTCGTTTACCGTGCTGTACGCCGCGACGGCCGCCTTGTCGGTGATGGCCGCGCTGCTGTGCCAGTGGGGACTGCCGCGCCCCGACACACAGGTCGCCGGGGCGCCGCCGGTCCCCCCGGCGACCGACAGACCCGGCGACGAGGAGCAGCCGCCCGGACTGCTGGGCATGTTCGCCGGCGTCGGACTGCACACGATGATCCTCCTCGGCTCCGTCGTACTGTTGCTCGGCGCCAACGCGATGTACCAGATCAACCTGCCCCTGTACGTCACCGACGAACTGCACATGAACGCGCAGACCGCCGGCCTGATGCTCGGGGTAAGCGCTGTCCTGGAGATTCCGCTGCTGGTGCTGGCCGGCGTCTGGGCGGACCGTCTCGGCAAAAGACGGCTAATGATCACGGCCACCGTCTGCGCCACCCTCTTCTTCGCACTGCTGCCGTTCCTCCGGAGCCTTCCGCTGCTGGTGGCGGCGCAGCCCCTGAACGCCGCCTGGGTGGCCGTCGCCTTCAACGTCCCCGTAGTGGCGCTCCAGGACAGCCTGCCCGGCCGGCCGGGCACCGCGTCGGCCCTGTACTCCAGCGCCTTCAAGGCCGGCATGTTCCTCGGCGGCCTGACCGTCGGCACCGTCGCCACCTGGACCGGCTACCGCCAGGTGTTCTGGGTGTGCGCCGGCCTGACCGCGCTGGCCGGGCTGCTGGTGCTGTTCCTGCGCCCCGCCCCCGCCCCCCGCCCCTCCACGGACGCCACCCACCCTCTCGAAGGGAGAGCCGCGTGACCACGTCACAGCCCGCCTGCACCGTCATCGTGCCCACCTACAACCGCAGCGGACTGCTGCGGCACACACTGGAATCACTGTGCCGCCAGCAGCTCGCCGCCGGCGACGGCTTCGAGGTGGTGGTCGCGGACGACGGCTCCACCGACGACACCGAGGACGTCGTCAGCGGCTACCGCGACCGGCTCGACATCCGCTGGTACCACCAGGCGGACGAGGGCTACCGAGTCGCCAGGGCCCGCAACCTCGGCATCGAGCACGCCCGCGCCGACCTCTGCGTGTTCGTCGACTCCGGGGTGATCCTGCACTCCGGCGCGCTCGCCGCCCACCTCGCCGCGCACCGGGACACGGACGGCCCCACCGCGGTCGTCGGCTACGTCTTGTGCTTCAACGAGGACAACGAGGACGGCCAAGAGATCCTCGACGCCCTCGACTTCGCCGACCCCGACGCCTCCTTCGCGCGATTCACCACGGAGGGCCGGTGGCCGGACATCCGCGAGGACTACTACGAGCGCTACGGCGAGGATCTGGACACCCTGACGGCACCCTGGCTGATGTGGTGGACCTGCAACGCCTCGGCCCCCACCGCGCTGCTGCGGAAGACCGGCGGCTTCGACGAGGCGTACCGCTCCTGGGGTGCCGAGGATGTCGACCTCGGCTACCGGCTGCGCACGGCCGGCTCGCGCTTCGTGCTGCAGCGCGACGCCGCCGCGCTGCACGTGCCGCACCCCAAGAACTACGAGTCCAACATGCGCTCGGCCGCTCACAACTACCGCTACTTCGCCGCCAAGTTCGACACCCCGGTCGCCCGTCTGGTGCCCGGCAACCACTTCCACGAGATCGAAGACATCCTGCGCTCACGCGGACTGGCCGAGGGCGAGGTGACCGACGCGTTCGGCTCGGTGATCCGCCCCATCGACCAGACGGACGTGGAACGCGCCGCCGCCACACCGTTGGAAGGTGAGCCCATGACCCCGCCCCTGCTCGGCATGTGGATGTGGAAGGACCGCGAGGCACGCCGTGACGCGCCCCGGATCCTGGTGTTCTCGCCACACCCGGACGACGAGGTGATCGCCTGCGGCGGCACCACCGCCCGACACGTCGCCGAGGGCGCGCAGGTGGGCGTGGTCTTCGCCACCGACGGCGCGATGTCCCACTCGGCGGTACTGGACATCCACAAGAACCCGACCCCCGGGGAACTGCGCGAGATCCGCCGCCAAGAGGCTCGCATGGCGGGCAAGTCGATGGGCGTGCGCGAGGAGGCGGTGCGCTTTTTGGACTACCCCGACACCCGGCTCGCCGAACACCTGCCGGAGTTCCGGCGGGACGTGCTGGAACTGCTGCGCGAACACAGCGCGGTCACCCAGGTGTACGTGCCGCACGAGTTCCGGGAGCTCAACGCCGACCACCGGCTGACCGGCGAGACGGTGGTGTCCTGCCTGGCCGAACTGGGCCTGGAGCCGGACATCTACCGGTACGTGGTGTGGGACGAGCGCACCGAGGAGGAGTTCGGTTTCGTCAACCGCAAGCCGGCCGACGGTCCCGGCTTCGGCTCCGAACGCCTCGTCTCCTACGACATCGAGGCATACGTGCCGCAGAAGCACGCCGCGTTCCGCGAACACCGCACCCAGGTCGAGCTGTACGCCCCGGGACAGACCAGGCCGGTCGTGCCGTGGCCATTCCAGGAGCGGGTGTTCGCCGCACGCACCGAGGAATTCTGGATCACCGAGCCGGGCGGCGGCGACACCGGCCACCGCACCGGGGACGGGGAGTGACGACGACAGTGACGACCGTGACCGGCCCCTCCGGGGCGCCCATGGCGGAAGACCCCGAGACGTCCGCGGCCGGCAGTGCCGCGGACCCCGTGGCTCCCGCGCTGTCCGACCTGCGGCCGCTGACCCGGTGGCTGCGGCTCACCTCGGCGATCCCGGCCGACCCAGAGGTGGAGCGCCGCGTGGCGGAGATCGTCGCGCAGCTGACGCTGGAGGAGAAGGTCGGCCAGATGATCCAACCGGAGCTGGCCGAGCTGACCCACGAGGACCTGCGCGAGTACGGCATCGGCTCCGCGCTCAACGGCGCCGGCATCTGGCCTGGCGGCGAACGCCACGCCACCGTCGAGGACTGGGTGGACGCAGTCGACGGCTTCTGGACCGCGGCCGAGGAGCACTGGAAGGACCGGCCCTTCCGCATCCCGTTCATGTGGGCCACCGACGCGGTCCACGGACACAACAACGTGCACGGCGCCACCATCTTCCCCCACAACCTCGGCCTCGGCGCGGCAGGCGACCCCGACCTGGTCCGGCGGATCGGCGCGGCCACCGCCCGCGAGGTCGCCGCCACCGGCATGGACTGGATCTTCGCGCCCACCGTCACCACTCCGCGCGACCGCCACTGGGGACGCTACTACGAGGGCTACGGCGAGGACCCCACCCTTGTGCACGCCTACGGCCGCGCCATGGTCGAAGGACTCCAGGGCGACGGCGCGGCGCTGCGCACCGATGAGAAGGTGCTCGCCACTCTCAAGCACTGGATCGCCGACGGCGGCACCGAGAACGGAAGCGACCGCGGCACCGCCCGCTGTTCCGAGGACGTCCTGCGCGACATCCACGCCCAGGGCTTCCTGGCCGGCATCTCGGCCGGCGCCCAGAGCGTGATGGTCTCCTTCAGCAGTTGGTCGAACGAGGCCAACTACGACCACAGCCCCCACACGGGCGAGCCGTACAACGACAAGCTGCACGGCAGCCGTTACCTGCTGACCGACGTACTCAAGGACGCTCTCGGCTTCGACGGCGTCGTCATCAGCGACTGGGACGCGCACGCCGAGGTGGCCGGCTGTTCCGCCGGGGACGCCGGCTATGCGATCAACGCCGGTCTCGACGTGCTGATGATCTCCGGCCGCGACGCCTGGCAGAGCGTGCACCGCACCACCGTCCAATACGTGCGGGACGGGGTCATCCCGCCGGCACGCATCGACGACGCGGTCTCGCGCGTGCTGCGGGTGAAGATGCGCGCCGGGCTGTGGGAGAAACCCCGCCCGCGCAAGCGTGCCCTCGCCCGCGCGGCGACGTCGGTCGTCGGCTGCGCCGAGCACCGGACGCTGTCCCGGGAGGCGGCCCGCAAGTCACTGGTACTGCTGAAGAACACGCCGGGGACACTGCCGCTGTCTCGCACCGCGCGGGTGCTGGTCACCGGCAGCGGCGCAGACAACCTGAGCAAGCAGTGCGGCGGCTGGACACTGACCTGGCAAGGCGACGGCCTGGACCGCACCGACCTGCCCAGCGGTGTCACGCTGGCGGACGCGGTCCGCGCGATCGTCGGGAGCGAACGCTGCACCGTCGACCCGGCCCTGGTCCACGCCGACCCAGCCGACTTCGACGTGGCCGTGGTCGCGATGGGAGAGGACTCCTACGCCGAGATGCGCGGCACCCTCAAACCGTGGCGCTCCCTCGGCTACGCCGATCTCAAGCTGTCCTATGCCCGCGACGTGGAGGTGCTGCGCCGGCTGAAGAGCGCCGGATTGCCCGCCATCGGCGTCCTCTTCACCGGCCGGCCCCTGTACTGCACGGAGGAGATCAACCTCTCGGACGCCTTCGTCGCGGCCTGGCTGCCCGGCCCGTACGCGGACGGCATCACCGACGTCCTGTTCGCCCCGGCCGAGGGCGCGCCCGCGTACGACTTCCAGGGCCGGCTGCCGTCGTCATGGCCGCGCACCCGGGACTCCGCGGCTGTCAACCGCATCCCGCCCCACCTGCCCGACTACCGTGTCCCCGAGCAGGAGAAGTCCCCGGAGGGCCGGCACACCCCGCTGTTCCCCGTCGGCCATGGACTCTCCCTGCACGACCCGGTGCCCGACACCGCTCCGCTGCCTTTGGACGTGTTCCGGCAGGTCCCGCCGCCGCCCCCGGCGGACGGTCCACTGCGCATCCTGGACGCGGCGGGCAGCCCGTACCGGCTGCGCATCGGCGGCCACAACACTTGGTCGCGCGAGGACCTGTCGTTGAGCGGGCCGACACGGTGCCTGATCGTGCACGCGGACCCGGTACCCGCCGAGACGGGTTTCGGACTGCGACTGCGCTTCACCGGCTACCCGGCCTTCGTTTACGCGGAGTCGCCCACCGGCACCCCGGAGGACCTGCGCGGCCATCTGGAGGCCGGGGCACATGTGCGCTTCCGCGTACGGGTGCTGGAGCCGCCGTCGGCCCCGCTCTACCTCGCCTGCCATGACGACTATCCGGCCCAGCCCGGCGTGAACCTGGCGCCGATACTGCGCGAGGCGACGCCAGGGGGGTGGACCAGCGTGTCGGTGCCGCTCACTACGCTGTCCGCCGTCGGCATGGACCTGGCACACGTGGACGTGCCGTTCATGTTGTACACCGAGGGCACGGTCCTGCTGGAGACAGCCGACATCGGCTGGAGCGTCCGGTGAATCCCGGCCGACCCGCGATGGGCGGGCACAGCCGCGTGCTGGTGCACGCCCCCCGCCTCTCGTCTCCTCCTCCGTCCGCGGCGCCCACTGGACGAGGCCGATGCCGGGGTGGGCGGCATGTTCCCCGGCTCCTGTCCTGCAGCCGGTGTCGGCTCGGGCTTTGGTGACGTTCGGAGGGAGCGCGACTCCCCAGCCTGGTGTACTAGTGGACGTGCCGGATGAGTCCCGACGGTGCTGCACACGATCAGCCTGAAGGCTGTTCCACCGGTGGGAGCGTTGCATGAAACGTTCCGTCCAATGTCTGGCGGTTGACCTGGCACCACATCAATGATCTGGCAAACGCGCAGGTCAAAAGGGGTCTGACTCTTCGGGGTCGGACCCCTTTGATGTCTGGGGCTGTGACGTGGAGGCCAGGGCATGCCTCCATTCTGGGGCAGGAGGAGTGGCGCGGGTCATGATGAGCCAGCTGGTCTCCGGAGTGAGCGGGACGGAGCCCGCTGGGGCAACTGATCGTGGCAGCTCGGTCTGGCCCGAGTGGGCGGGACGGGCTGTCGACCGTGACGCTCGTTTGACGCTCTGGGCGCACTCACGCTGCGCGGCGAGCCGAGAAAGCCGCTCTGACCTGGTCTTTTCCGTGACTCGCTCAGGCCGACATCTTTCCGATGACCCATCATGTGGAGTGCGTTGCCATCCTTGAACCGGTCGCAAAGAGCGCCTGACCTGCGTTTTCGTGCGTGCGCATTATATGCGGTTTGGGCGTTACGGGCGATATCTTGATGCTGAAGTGACGCTCATTGACGCTCGTTCTGATGGGGTGTCAGTCGGACGGTCGTGCAGGTCGCGCTTGGTACTGGATGTAGCTTCCGAGGTCTGACTTTGCGGAGACTCGAAGGAAATCGGTCCGTTCCGCCGTCGCTGACTGAACCGGCACAGGCGCGGCTGCCTTGACGCGGGAGCGGTGTCTGCCGCGAGGCTGTTCCGACGGATGGGGTCCGTGGTCCAGGTGCTGCTGGCGGGCCTTGGTGGGCGCGACGGACCACCGGCCCTGTCGTTTGGCGACTTTGACCAGTCCGCGACTGCGAAGGGCTTGGCAGCTGAGTTTGTGCCCGGTTCCTTCCCGCGCGCCGTCAGGGCAGCCTCGGGCGACCCACCGCGGCACCTGTTGCTGCCGTTCGTTGAGCTGTCGTGGCACCTGAACTCCCCACCGTGCGAATGCT
The DNA here is from genome assembly GCF_036010505.1 of Streptomyces sp. NBC_01197. Classification (NCBI taxonomy): domain Bacteria; kingdom Bacillati; phylum Actinomycetota; class Actinomycetes; order Kitasatosporales; family Streptomycetaceae; genus Streptomyces; species Streptomyces sp. NBC_01197. Next base: position 1,594,600 of record NZ_CP108569.1, on the reverse strand, counting down.
TCACGGGCATGCTCTCAGCCGCACTCCGCCTGGCGCGGGTGGAAGAGAACGGCGGTTGGCAGGCGGCATGAGGATTCGGACAGATGTAGGCATGGCCGCTTGTGGTGGCTAGGATCGCCGTCGTTCGTTGGTGGCCCCCGTGGACGCTTGCTGGTCGGCCTGTGACGGGTGCTGGCCGTTTCGCGATCATCCGAGGAGGTGGCCGTCGGGCGTACGAGTGCCCGTACTAGCCTGGCCATCCGTGCTGAGGCGTTCCCGTGTCTCGGGCAGGGGAAGGCTGGTTAGGAGTGTCGGTCCCGCTTGGCTGCGGCCGGGAGGGGACTGGCGAGTGGATCGTGTGAACGTGAGCCGCTCGTTCTTCCGGTGATGGGTGCCTGAGGGTAAGCGGGGGCGTGCAGGCGCACCGCGGACGAGGGCGTCAGTTCGAGACGAAAGCGGGTTGGTTCATGTCGGTCGTGGCGCGAGAGCAGATGGATGTCGTCGCAGGTGTGCTGGCTCCCTGCGACCTCGTGCCCCGCGAGGCGAAGCTCGCGCTCGTCGAAGCCTTCGGGACGGAAGCTGTCTCGCTTGTTCGCGGGCGGACACTGATCAGGCGGCGGTGAAGCCGCCGTCCGCGGCGAGTACGGCGTCCGTGACGAAGGCGGACCGCGGAGAGACCAGGAAGCACAGGACTTCCGCGATCTCGCGGGGCTGCGCCACCCTGCCCAGGGGGTGGACGTCCGCGAAGGACGCGAGATGAGCGCGGCTGTCGGGGCGGAAGGTGTCGAGGAAGTCGGTCTCGACAACGCCTGCGGCGACGAGGTTCGCGCGGATGCCCAGGGGGCCGCCCTCCAGTGCCAGCACCTTGGTCAGCTGGGCGAGAGCCCCCTTCGATGCGCTGTAGGCGACCCCTTGGGGCAGGCCGACCTCGGACGCGTACGAACCGGTACTGACGATGGCGCCGCCGCCGCGGTCCTCCATGGCCCGGAAGGCTTCGCGGGCGAAGAGGAAGGCACCGCGGGCGTTGACGTCCATCACGCTGTCCCAGTCCCGTGCAGTGGTGTGCGTGACGGGCTTGTTCAGGGTGCGTCCGGCGTTGTTGACCAGGATGTCCAGTCCGCCGACGGGGTCGACGGCGGCACCTACCACGCGGGTGGCGGTTTCTTCCGCGGTGACGTCGCCGGTCACGGTCACGCCCCCGGGCAACTCTTCCGAGAGACCGGCGAGTTCGGGACGTGTGTCGAGGGCGACGACGTGTGCGCCGCGGGTGTGGAGGAGGGATGCTCCTTGCCGATACCGCGTGCGGCGCCGGTGACGAGTCTGTCTTCCCGGCGAACTCGGCGGCTCCGGTGGACGGGGTCGTGGATGTCATTCGCGTGCTCCTTGGTGGGATCGGGTTCGGGGTCCGTGCGCGGTCACGAACGGCTTCGTGGCCGAAAGAGGGGCCGTCGTCATCAGTGATCCCGGCTGTCGGGCCGGTGCCGGACGAGGAGCGCGGCGCCCCGGGCCGACGAGTACGGTGGCGACGATGACGCCGGTACTGAGGCCGTAGCCCGCCAGGGGGTCACCCCGGTTCGTGCGCTGTCCGGCTTCGACGACCGTGGTGACGACGCCGAGGACGACGGCTCCACCGATCTGCATGAAGGTGTTGAGCAGGGCTCCCGCCAGCCCTTGGTCACGATCCGGCACCCCGGTCACGGCGCTCATGTTCAGCGCGGGAAAGGTCGCCGCAGTGCTGATCCCGTTGACGACCATGACGGGCAGGACCACGGTGAGGAGGGAGCTGTGGGGGCCGATCCGGAAGAACAGCGCGTAGGGCAGCGCGAGGAGCAGCATTCCGGCGGCGATCATCCTGTGCGTTCCGAACCGGGCGGCGAGCCGCCCCGCGAGCGGTGCCAGAGCGCCGTTGGCGAGGCCCAGCGGGACGAAGGCACCGGCGGTCTGCAGTGGCGACCAGCGCGCCCACAGTGATGGGCACAGGGAGCGCGAAGACCGGTCGCCACGACAGTTTGGTCAGCACGCCGCCGAGAACGAGTCCGCCGATGAAGCCGCAGGCGCCGGCGGTGGCGTACCAGCCGAGGGCACGGCCGCGCCGCGGACCCTCCGGCCGACTGGTGGTGATCAGAGCAAGAGCCGCCGGGGCCAGGAAGCCCGTGGCGACCCCCCTTCGCCAGCCGCGCCACGACCAGCACGCCACCGGTGGGAGCGAGCGCTCCCAGCACGCTCACCTCGCCGGCCGAACAGATCGGCGACCCGGCCGCCCAGGGGGAGGAACCCGCCGTAGCCGAGGGGGTAGGCGGACACGACCCACTGCAAGGAGCCCGAAGCCATGCCGAGGTCACGCTGGATCGTGGGCAGGGCCACGCCCACGTCGGAAAGATCTATGTCGTCCATGAAATGAGCCGCGCACAGCACCAGCAGGGCCGGCCGGGTGGCGGGGAGACCTCCGCAATGGCCCCGGTTCCGTCGGCGCCTGTGGCGATCTCGTCGGTCTGCTTCATTGCTCTGCCTTCCTCCGGTGACGGGGCGGCGGCCAGGGGCCCCCACCGCGGCGGACTCCGTATCCGTGGGCGTCGGAAACGATGACGCTGCCGCGCCTTCTCACGAGGGCTTCTCCGTCCGGTCCTCGCGGTAGAGCACGAGGTGTTCGTGGTGGAGCACGCCGTCCCGGATGTCGCCTGGGGCGGTGAAGCCGGTGTCGTCGACGTAATCGAGGTGGTCGCCGGTCACCGTGTACCGGCCGGTGTACGCGCTGCGCCGGCCTCCCCGGGCCTCGTCGTAGCGCCCGTCCGGCAACAGCTCCTGGCGGATCTGACCATCCGCGGTCATCCACATGCCGACCACGTCGGCACGCCCGGAATCGCGGCGGTTCCGCGCGTCGCCTGTCATCACATTGCCTTCCTCGATGGGTGCGGGTGCTTGCCCGACCGAGTCTGCGCAGGTCGTCGCAGGTGTGCCAGGGTGCTCTCTGCCTGGGTGTGGCACACCCAGGCAGAGCGCGGAGCCACTGCCTAGCCTGGAGGCCATGGACGACAACCATCTCGGGGAATTCCTCCGCGCGCGCCGTGCCCACCTGCGGCCACAGGACGTCAACATGGCGAGTCACGGTGTACGCAGGGTCGCTGCACTGCGCCGCGAGGAGGTCGCTGTCCTGGCCGGATGAACGCCGACTACTACACCCGGCTGGAGCAGGGCCGCGAGCGCCATCCCTCGCCACAGGTGCTGGACGCGCTCAGCCGGGCCCTCCTACTCGACAGGGACACCCGCGGCCACCTGCACCGCCTGGCCGGAATGTCACCGGACGGCCAAGGCGCCCTCCACACCACCGAGCGCGTCGGTCCCGCGTTGCGTCAGCTGATGGACGGCTACCCGCACACCCCGGCGTTCGTGCTGAGTCGCACCCTCGACCTCCTGGCGGCCAACACCCCTCGCCGACGCGCTCCACGCCCCCTTCATGTCCGCGGACAATCTGGCCCGCATGACCTTCCTCGACCCAGCCGGACGGGAGTTCTACCAAGACTGGGACCGGGCCGCCCAGGCCGCTGTCGCCAACCTGCGCCAGGCGAGCGGCTTCGACCCCGAGCACCCACGTCTGCGAGACCTGGTGGGCACACTGACCGAACACATTGCAGCATTCCGGCGGCTGTGGGCGCAGCACACCGTGCGCGGAAAGACCCAGGACGCCAAGCAACTTCTCCACCCGGATGTCGGCCCTCTGGCCCTCACCTACCAGTCTTTCGACGTCCGGGACCCCCGGGCCAGCAACTCGTCATCTATCACGCCGAACCGGGCAGCCCCTCCGCGCAGGCCCTGACCCTTCTCGGCTCCCTGTACGCCGACGGCAGGCGGAACCCGACCCGTTCCGCCGGACAGTGAGACCCGTGGCGCGCCCCCGAACAGGACCGCCCGTGCCCGCGGCTCTCTTCGGGCCGGATCAGCCGCTCGGCCGCCCCGCAGCTCAGGCTGATGCGAAATCAGATGTCAGGCAGGCCAGCAACTGGCCGGGCGTGTCTTCCTGGAGGAGGTGGCCGGCGTCATCGATCCAGTGCAGTTCGGCGTGCGGAACGCGTTCGTGCAGCCACTCGGCGTACTCCGGGAGGAGAATGCGGTCCTCACGGCCCCAGAGGAGCCGCACCGGAATCGACACACCGCCCAGCAGGTGCTTGTCCGCCTGCCTGCTGGCTGTATTGACGGTAGAACGCCGACTGCCCTGCCTCCCCCACCACGGTGCGAGGCATGTGTCGAGGATTCCCGGCCGGAAGCCGGCGTGCGTGGCGTGCCGTCGGCCGGCACTGATACCACGCCTCTCTCCGACCGTCACCGCGGCATCCGATCGCCCTGTCAGGGCAAGCCGCCTGACAGACCAGGCTTCGGAAGCTCCGTCAGCTCGGAGCGCGACCTTTGTTGAGTGGGTCGGTCGCGCGGTCGCCGGGCTGCGCGGTGGGAAGGGTCGCCCGCGTCTTCTCACGTCGTAGCGCGTGGGCGATGGCGCGCGCTTCGATGCCCGCCTGGCGAAGGACGCCCGTGAGCGGATTGGTGTATCCGGCGAAGTACAGGCGCGGGGCTGCTGGATGGGTCTGTGCCCCTACGACGAGAGGTTGCCCGGCCTCGTCGAGTACGTCCAGGGAGCCGATCAAGTCGTGCAGGTCGGGCCGGTATCCGGTGGCGGCGATGACCGTGTCGGGTCGCAGTCGGGTGTCGTCGACCAGGACCACGTCGGGGCCGTCGAACGCCTGGACGGCGGCGACCGGCTCGACCTGCCCGGACCGGACGGCGTCCACGAAGCCGTGGTCGAGCACCGGGTTGATCCCTTCGCGGGCATTGCGGGTGTACAGGCCGGTGCGGGGGCGGGGCAGTCCCCGTGAGGTCAGGTCGGGCACCGCGAGACGTTGCGTGAGCAGGGAGGTGCGGTCGCGCCACGCGAGCGGGAGAACCTCCGTCAGCCGGCCGGCCGCATGCCATCGTGCGCTGGAGCGGGGCAGGATGTTGGGCGGAGTACGGACTGCGATCCATACCCGTCCGGCTCCGGCTCCGGCCAGGACACTCGCGATCTCGGTACCGCTGTTACCGGCGCCGACCACCAGGACGTCCTGCCCGCGGTAGGGGGCCGGAGAGGCGTAGTGGGCCGAGTGCAGCAGGGTGCCGGTGAACGTCGAACGTCCGGGCCAGTTCAGGAGGTTCGGGGTATGACAGCGGCCGGTGGCCACCACGACCGCGCCGGTGGGCACCGGACCGTCGGGGGTGTGGACCAGCCAGTGTGCTCCCGAGCCTGGGTCGGCCCGCTCGATGCGCCGCACCGGGGTGGCCGCCCGGACGTCGAGTCGGTGGTGGGCTACGTAACGCTCCAGGTAGCGCACGTAGTCGTCCCGGCTCACCCACGGGCCCGCCTGGCGAGGAACCGACAGGCCGGGGAGGCTCGAAGTGCCGGGGGTGGTGTGCAGGCGCAGATGGTCATAGCGCTGCGCCCAGCTCGCTCCCGCGCGGTCCGACCGTTCCAGGATCACGGTCGGCTCTCCGGAGCGGTTCAGTAGCGCGGCGGCCGCCAGGCCGTGAGGGCCGGCTCCGATCACGATCGTGGGAGCGCTGAGGTCTCGTTGTGGTGTCGGGGGCATCGCCTCCTACAACGGCAGACCGCGGCACATGTCACGCCCAACTGGCCCGTATGTATGAGCGGGTGACCGCCGTTACACCGGCGGTACGGACTCGTTGGACACCCCGGGTCGGATCGCTCCGGCCGTCCGATCTCTCGAGGGGCTCATGTGCAGACAGTAACGACGCGCCACCGGCCACGGCTGCGCATCAGCGGAGTCTGCAAGGCGTACGGCGGCAGGCAGGTCCTGCGCGATGTGGATCTTGACGTGTCGGCCGGGACGCTGATGGGAGTCGTCGGCGAGAACGGGGCGGGAAAGAGCACCCTGTTGCAGATCGCCGTGGGACACCTCGCACCCGACCGCGGAACGGTGGCGCGGACCGGGGCGGTGGGGTACTGCCCGCAACGGGCGGTACTGAACGATGCGTTCACCGTAGGACAGCATCTGCGGTTGTTCCAGATGGCCTACCGGCTGCCGGCACTGGAGCGCGCCGGCGAACTGATGGAGCTGCTGGCGCTGACCGACTGCCGGCGACAGCAGGTCGGCGAACTCAGTGGCGGCACGCGACAGAAGCTGAACCTGCTGATCGCTCTCATGCACGATCCGCAGTTGCTGGTCCTGGACGAGCCCTACCAGGGCTTCGACTGGGACACCCATCAGCGCTTCTGGGCCCTGGCCGCCGATCTGCGTGATCAGGGCCGGTCGATCATCGTGGTCTCTCACCTGCTGCACGACCTGCACCACTTCGACGCAATCGCTCACCTGCGCCAGGGCCGTCTGCACTTCGAGGAGACCGACCGTTGAGGCTCTCCTGGACGGCGTTCACCGAACTGCTGCGCTGCACCCTGTTGGGCCACCTGCGCAACCGGCTGGCCCTGGCTCTGGCGGTCGCGTTCATCCCTGTCTGGATCGCTGTAGCACGCCTGTGCACCTCCGACCAAGTGGTGCGCATCCGGCTGGACGCCATCAGCACCCCCATCTCCTCTCCGGCCAGCCAGCTGGGGCAGGTGGCCAGCGCACTGGGCGCCGTCACCATGGTCGCCGGTTTCATCACCTTTACCGAGACCTTCCAATCGCGGCAGATGGAGCGCCGTCTGCTGCTGGCCGGCTACCCTCGGCTGCCGATGCTGCTGGCGAAGCTTGCCGCCGTCGCACTCACCGCCACCCTGCTGGCCCTCTACACCATGATCCTTCTGTGGATCTCTCTACCCGTACGCCATCCGTTCCCCCTGGCGCTGGCCCTCGCCGGCGCCGGCCTCGTCTACGGCGGCATCGGCCTTCTGCTCGGCTCGCTGGTCCGCGGCGAGCTGGAGGGCTTCTTCCTTATCATCATGCTCAGCCTGGTCGACACCGGCCTGCAAAATCCCGTCTTCAACACGCTCATGGACGTGGCCGGCGTGTCCGCGCTTCCTCTGTACGGCGTGAACCAGCTGGCGCTGAGCTCAGCCCTCACCTCTCAGATTGCCTGGTCCCATGGCTTGCTCTCCCTCACCTGGTCCGCAGCGACCGGCGCCCTGGCGCTGCTCGTCCTCCACTCCCACCGCCGGGTGCGGTGACGGCGGAGTGCATACCTGTCGCGGTGAACAGGCGCTGCTGCTCGACCGACACGCCCGAATCCGGCGGGCCCTGGTAGGTGGCGGGGCCGGCAGGGAGGAGGCGCCGCCGCGCAGAGCCCGCGACAGAGGTATCGGCGACTCTGGTTCCGAATGCCGATCACGAATAGTCAGGAGGGATGGACTGTTGGCCATGACGCTCGTTTGACGCTCGGGCGCCCGCACGCGGGACAATGAGCCGAGAAACGAGCTCTGACCTGGTCTCTTCCGAGGCTCGCTCAGGCCGACAACTTTCCGATGACCCACCACGTAGAGTGCGTGGCGATTCTGGAGCCGGTCGCGAAGGCCGCCTGACCTGCGGTTTCGTCGAGTGTGCATGGTATGCGTTACGGGCGAGATCTTGACGCGTTTCCGAGGCACGTGACGCACGTGACGCACGTCCTGATGGGCGTCAGACTGCTGTTTGGGCCAGTGACGGTGCGGCGGGTATGGATCGTCGGAGTCACGTCTCTGCCGTCTCTTGGTGAGATGGCCGGCTTGGGTGCTGCCGCGGAATCGGTGAGGTGGGGCTCGGTTCATGCGGGTATCGGTCGCGTTACGCCTGGGGCCGCCCCGGAGCTGGGGCGGCCGTGAGCTGTTCAGGGGTGCAGTAGTGGGAGCGTCCGCAACCGGTCGTTGATGGTCGCGGTGACGAAGTCCGGTACGGGGGAGTCCCGTTGGACGCCGGGCCAGGAGCTGGCCATGGCGTCTGCGGTCTCCGCGACCGTGTCCAGGATCTGCTCCTCGGGCAGGCCGAGGGCTGGGGCCAAGCCGAGGAAGTTGCGTCGGGTGACGGCCTCGGACCTGACCGTGCCGCCTAGTGGGAAGGCGAGCTTGGGGTCGATCTTCGGATACGCCGTGACGCACACGAGGTCGTACGCCGGCGACAGCCGGGCCTGCCTCCCGTCGGGGTAGCGCAGCGTCCAGTTCTTCAAGTGCGCGTCCGCATTGCCCATGACCACGACCGCCACGAGCCGCCGCACGTACTCGATCGCGTCCTCGGGCGGGCAGACCGCCCTGACTACCCGGCCGATGCCCTCGTACGTCGCCTTGTCGTACTTTGCATCAATAGCGACCTCGCGGACCTGGGCGAAATCCTCCTGGTGCACTCGGCCTTCGCCATTCGTACGGTCGAACCGACGGACAGCAAGGGCCTGTTCACCGGGATCGGTCGACCCCTCGGGCAGATTCTGCATCTGTGCGCCGACGACGAGCCGGGACTCAGGCACGTCGATCCCCGACCGGCCCGCCCACTGGAGCATCGCGTGCTCGTTGGCCGGCACGCCGGAGAAGCGCTGGTCGGCGAGCTTCACGATCCAGTCGCCGCCGATGCCGGTTGCGGGCAGCACCAGGGCCTTCCCCTCGTACCGCATGGAGAACTTCGGCTGCACTCCGGCCAGCGAGAACCGGAGCGCGTGATCGTGTGCACAGTCGTCCGTGCTCTCATAGTCGGGCAGGCCGTGCAGCGGTACGTCGGGTACAACACGAACTGCCCCCGGAAGGTCGGCTCCGAGATGGCTGAGCAGGACGAAGTCGTGAATTCTCTGCTTGCCCAGTTCACGTGCGATTTGCTGCCGGAGCCCGCTCCCGGTCTCCGGCAGCAGGTTCGCGAACCATTCGGGGACACTGCCGCTCGCCGTCCGGCGCTTGCGCGGGTCGCGCTCGAAGCCCTGGCCGAGGACGGGGTGATCGGCGCTCAGGTCCTGGTACCTGAACCAGGTGTTGCCGTCGTGATAGCCGAGTACGCCGATCCGGCGCTCACGCAGGAAGACGGACGCGGTGACGTCACGCTGCATTGTTGCCTCCGGAGAGGTCGTCCGGGGAGAAGAAGTCGTCCAGTTCGAAGGTCGTTTCGTCGAACCACGATTCCGGGTCCGGGCCGTCGGAGAAGCCCCACAGGGCCATGCTCTGGACGTGGTTGGCGATGACCTTGCGGACGCTGTCCGCGCGCATGAGGAGGGACCCGGTCCCGTCCGAGTCGTAGGACACTCGCTCGTTCTCGTCGAAGCAGTGCGAGCGGAGAGCCTCCGGTCCCCCGCTCGCCAACAAGGACAGAACATTTACCTGCTTGTCCACCGGCGGGTGGACGATTCGGTTCGCCACACCCTTCTCCCAGCCGCTCAGGATTGGTGCCAGCGGTGAGGCCTTGCCTGCGAGCAGGCTGGCCAGTAGCCGGGGCTGGTCAATGCGTGTGCCCGGCGTATGCCGGTTGCCGTCCTCGTCTCGGTAGTCGGTGAGCAGCACTGGGCGAAGAGACAGTAGCCCCAGCACGTTGAGCTTGGCCTGGGCGCGGTTGAGTGCCGTCTGTGAAAGGTCGGGGGTCCACTGTTCGCCACCTGGCGGCAGCATTTCCAGCAACCGCTGTGCACTCACGATCGGGTCGCTCTTGATCGCCGTCGCATTGCGCCGCAGCGCCACCGTGTTGCCCTGTGGCGCCGCCCCCATTGCTGACCCGCGCCAGATCCAGCGCCGCAGCAGTTCGGCCCCCCGCCCCTCGGGTCGCCCGAAGAGCGCTGCGTACCGCGCGAGTACCGGTACGAAGAGCGCGTACGGCAGCAATCGCAGGTGCGGAATTCCGGCGTCCTCGCGGAGAAAGTCGACAACCAGGCGCAGTGCCTTCTCTGTCATGGCGAAGGCGTGCTGCCTGTCCGCGTCGTCGTCGAACTCGTGCCGGAAGTCCCGGTCCACCTTGCCGCCGCGCACAGCCATTACGCTCTGCATCAATATCTGAGTGGTAAAGTCCCCGAAGTCCAGCCCCGAGACCCGCTCGCGCAGCGCGTCAAGGCCGGACGGCTGTACGTCGAGGGGGCCGGCGTGCAGCGCCTGGAAGATCTCCGCCCGATTGAGCCGCTTGCCGAATGTGTTCATCCGGTCGAAGATTTCGCGAAGCGCCTGCTCGTCGTCGCCCTCGATCTCGTACATGGGGATCTCGTACGTCCGGATGGCCGTGGTGACCTCGTCGCAGAGGCTGTAGTCCTCCGGCGTCAGCCAGCTCCGCTCGCGCTGCCAGGCGATCAGCCGACGGTTGTCACCGGCGACCCAGACGGGCAGCCAGTGGTCGCGCGGCTTCTGCGAGTGCGGCGTCGACAGGAACTTCTTGTCCCACAGATCGTAGAAGATCCGGAACCGCCGGTCCACGGTCTCCTCGGACGCGGTCAGCGCGCCGATGAGTGTGGTGAGGCGCTGCTGGCCGTCGACGACCGACAGCGCATCCGACACCGCGGGCGCGGGGAAGTGCAATTCGCCGAGGTCGATTTCGGCGGCGGGCGCGGGTTTGCGCCACATCAGAAGGTTTCCGATGGGGTAGCCACGCAGGATGCTGTCGAAGAGCTTCTCGGCGTCCGTGTACTCCCAACGGTAAGAACGCTGGAAACGCGGAATTCGGATGCGCCCGCTCCTGGCCCAGTCCACGAGCTGGGGTGGTGCGACGCGGCTTACCTTCGGCTGGGTTACTCCCGCCATGATCCACCTCCTGGGACGCACATATCGTAGGTGGGTTTGCGGCGGGAACCGGGGCCGGTCTGCGAGTTCATCGCAGGTCCTTCAGGAAGATACCGGCCTCGGTGGCGAATACCTTCCATCCGTTCTGCTGGTTGCCCGCCAGGGCGGTCGCTGCGCTGGACGGCGTGTAGTGGACGGTGCCGTCGTCGAGCCGGAGGCCGCCGCCCTCGACGACGATCACCTGGTGCATACGGCCGAGGTTGCGCCGATGCCAGACGAGCCGCTGGCCGACATGCAGACGGCCGTCCTCGATGAGCGGGGCTAGCGTCTGCGACGGGTCGCGGGGGGAGTGCTTCTGCTTGAGAGGGGAGGGGAAGGCCGTGCGTCCCTCTGCGGGAGCGGGGGTGAGACCGAGCAGCCTCCGGAGAGTGCTGTTTGGTGTGTCTACGAAGGGCTCAGCCAGGGACTGGAGCTTGGCGAACACTTCAGTGTCGACGTGGAGGGTGTGGGTTGGTTCGCTCATCGAGCCCATCTCACTCGGAAAACTGGGGAAGCTCAGTAAACTCTCTTCTGCCTTTCGCCATGTGTCAAGGGCGTCCATTTGGCGGCTACGGCCGGCGTCTCCGGTGAGTTCCTCGTGGCCGACGCATGGGGACTGGCGCTGCTGCGCGCACATCCAGCGCGGGCGGGCCGTACTCACCGCAGTCGGCGTCGTTCGCGTACGGCATCAACCAGATCACCGGTGCGATCGAGTACGTGGATCTCCAAGTGGTGGAGGAGGGAGTCCTGGGCGGGAGGCCTCCGTAGCGCGTGCCGGCACTTCCGCCCCGCAAGCCGCCCCCGACGCAACGCTGTTCGCCGGGTACACCGCGGGGCAACTGGCCGAACTGGGCTCGCCGAGGCAGACCTGGCCCATGCCGCCGTGGCCGATCCGTCCCAGCAGCGTGAAGCCGCCCAGCTCGGCCGGATCGTCCGGGCTCAGCGGCGTTGCGGTCACTCTGGTCCGCACCTCGAAGGTCTGCCGAAGGCCGGGCGATGGCCGCGTGCGTACGGCCAAAGGTATCGGCGGTACCCGACACCAGGTCCGGTTCGGGGCAGGCCGCCCATGCCTGGCCGGATGCAGCCCGCGGGCGATCGGGCAACGCTCCTTCTCCGGCTCCGGTCCTGCCCTTCCGAGCCGATCGGAACGGGGTGAATCGGCCGGGTACTTCGGTTTCTTTCCGCGGTTGCCGCGCTTCAGGGACAATTGCGGCGATGAACCTCACCGCCCCCAGTGCTTCCACCGGCCCGCTTCCCGAGCCGGCGGGCTTCGGCCCCTTTGCTCACCTCACCGTGCCGAACACCCCGCTCTACCGCCACGTGATGCGGGCGTTCCTGACGGCCAAGGAACGGTTCGCGGTCCACCTGCGCCCCGAGGACGTGCACACCGCACTGCCGGCGGACGTCCGTCCCGTCGAGCTGGACGCCGTCGCCGGCGCGCTCGACAAGCTCGTCGGCTGGGGCAATCTGCGGGCGGATCCCGACACCGCCCGTGTGACCGCGGTCGAAGACTTCTACCGGAAGCGGTTCATCTACCAGCTCACGCGGGAGGGGGAGGCGGCCGAGGAGGCGTTGTCCGCCTATGACGAGGCGCTCGGGCGGCGCGGCGCCCTCCAGGCCGTGGCCCTGCACGACATCGTCACCCAGCTTCGCGCCCTTCTCGTCCTGGCGGCCGAGGAGGAGCCGGATCCGGCCAAAACGCATCTGGCGCTCGACGCGCTGGCCAGCCGATTCGCCGCGCTCGCCGACAACGCCCGGGCCTTCATGGGATCGCTCCAGCAGACCATCGACCTGCACGATGTCGAGGAGGCGGTCTTCCTCGCGTACAAAGACCGGCTCATCCAGTACCTGGAGCGGTTCATCCAGGATCTGATCACGCTGGGCGGGCGGATCGCGCGCCTGATCCAGGAGTTGGAAGTGGACGGGAAGGTGGAGCCCCTGCTCCGCGCAGCCGCCGGGCGGGAGGCCGCCGACGCCTCGCCGGAGGAGGCCGCGAACGCGGAGCGGGAGATGTACGAGCGTTGGGCCGCCCGCTGGTCAGGGCTCGGCGCGTGGTTCATCAGCCGGGACGGGCGCGAGTCGCAGGCCAGACTTCTACGGGGCCGGGCACTCGGCGCGATTCCCCAGCTCCTCGCCGTCGTACGAGCGCTGAACGAGCGCCGGGCCGGGCGCTCCGACCGGTCGGCGGACTTCCGTACGCTGGCGCGCTGGTTTGCCGAGGCACCCGACGACGACGCCCGGCACCGGCTGTGGCGGGCCGCCTTCGGCCTCTATCCGGCCCGGCACCTCACCATCGACGCCGACACCCTCGCCGCCCGGGCGGCGAGGCCCGTCCCGGCCGCCACCCCGTGGGCCGAGGCCGAGCCGTTGCGCATCAGCCCACAGCTGCGCCGCACCGGCAGCTACGAGCGGCGCGGCAAGCCCCGCAAGGTCGAGAACAGGGAGGAGCGGCGGCGCCTGCTCGCCGAGACCGCCGCCAAGCAGGCCGCCGAAACGGCCGCCGCCCGCGCCCGGCTCGTCACCCATGGCGTCACGCGGCTGTCCGGTCTCGGCGAGCTCGACCCGGCCTCCTTCGGGCTGTTCCTCCAGCTGCTCGGGGACGCCCTGGCCACCTGGCGGCCCGGCATGCGGCACACCGCGGCCACCAGCAACGACGGCTCCATGGAGATCAGACTCACCGCACTCGCCGACGGCACGACCGCCGAGGTCCACACCCCCGGTGGGGTCTTCAGCGGCCCGGACCACCTCATCGAGATCGTCGACCTGACGGACGGAGACGGTCTGACGGACGGAGACGGTCTGACGGACGGAGACGGTCTGACGGACGGAGCAACCGGACGATGACCACACCACTTGCCGAGGTACTGGACGGCCAGCACGCCGCCGAGCTGCGCAAGGCGGCACGTGCCCTGCTCAAGCAGCCGCTTCTGCTTGCGCGCGGCCGGTACGCCGACGAGTTCCGCCTCGCTCGGCGGCACGCATCGGAGCTACGTGAGTGGTTCGACCGCAACACCGGCTGGGCGCTCCAGGCGGACACCGAAGCCGCCCGGCTGCGCAAGAGTCCCGGTGTCCTCACCGACCCCACCCACCCCGCGCGGGACACGACCCGCGGTGCTGCCCCCTTCACCCGCCGCCGCTACGTCCTGCTCTGTCTCGCGCTCGCCGCCCTCGAACGCGGCGAGGCCCAGATCGCCCTCGGGCGCCTCGCCGACCAGATCGTCCTCGACGCCGCCGATCCCCGACTCGCCGCGACGGGGATCGAGTTCGCCCTGGAGCGCCGCGACGAGCGCCTCGATCTCGCCGCCGTCGTACGGCTGCTGCTGGACCTCGGCGCGCTGAGACGGGTCGCGGGCGAGGAAGAGGCTTACGTCAGCGGGGCGGGCGACGTCCTGTACGACTCGAACGCCGCGTCCTCGCCGGGCTCCTGGCCTCCCGCCGCGGCCCCTCCACCGTCCAGGCCGAAGCCTTTGACGACCGGCTCGCCGAACTCGTCGCCGAAACCGCCCTGGACAGCGACGAGCTGCGCTTCCGCGCGATGCGCCGCTCACTCACCCGCAGGCTCCTCGACGACCCGGTGCTCTACTACGACGACCTGAGCGACGCCGAACTCGGCTACCTCACCCGGCAGCGCGGCTTCCTCACCGCCCGGATCACCGAGCTGACCGGACTGGTCGCCGAGGTGCGGGCCGAGGGGATCGCCATGGTCGACCCCGAAGACCACCTCACCGACCTCCGCATGCCCGAACAGGGCACCTACGGCCACGTCACCCTGCTGCTCGCCGAGCACCTGGCCGCCGCCGGCGGCCCGGTCGATCTCGACGAGCTTGCCCTTCGAGTCCGCGAACTCGCCTGCCAGCACGGCGGATTCTGGTCGAAGTCAGCCCGGGAGCCGGGCATGGAGACCGAGCTCGTCCAACAGGCCGTCGCCCGGCTCGCCGCGCTCGGCCTGGTCTCCCGTACTCCGTACGCGGTCGTGGTGCGACCCGCCCTCGCCCGGTACGCGGTCGGCGAGACCGTCATCCGCGAACCCGGCTCCGCCCCCGTGCCTCCGCAGCGAAAGGCCACCTCGTGACCCGCCTCCCCACCCCGCGGCGTTCCCGCTGGCAACCCCTGCGCATCGGGCTCGTCGACCTGTTCCACTACGACGTGGAGGAGTTCCGCTTCCGGGACGGGCGCCTGTTGCTGCGCGGCAACAACGGCACCGGTAAGTCCAAGGTGCTGGCTCTGACCCTGCCGTTCCTGCTCGACGGCGACCTCAGTCCGCGTCGTGTCGAACCCGACGGCGACCCGGGCAAGCGGATGGAGTGGAACTTGCTCCTCGGTGGCGAGCACCCGCATTCCGAACGGCTCGGCTACACCTGGATCGAGTTCGGCAGGCTCGACGACGCGACCGGCGAGCGGCACTTCCGTACGCTGCTGTGCGGGCTCAAGGCCGTCAGCGGGCGGGGTATCGCCCGACACTGGTACGCCGTCACCCGCCAGCGCGTCGACCACGGCTCCACCGAACGCATGGAGGAGACCCTCCGGCTCGTCGACGCCACCGGCACGGCCCTGTCCAGGGACCGCTTCGCCGAGGCCGTCGCCGGGCACGGCATGGTGTACGACCAGGCCAAGGCGTACCGCAGGGCCGTCGACGAAGCGCTCTTCGGCCTCGGAGAGCAGCGGTACGCCGCCCTGGTCGACCTGCTCATCCAGCTGCGCCAGCCCCAGCTCTCCAAGCGGCCCAACGAAGCGGCCCTCTCCCGCGCCCTCACCGAGGCGCTGCCGCCCGTGGACCAGGCCGTCATCGCCGACGTGGCCGAGGCGTTCCGCTCCCTGGACGAGGAGAAGGACGAGCTGGCCGCCGCGTCCGCCGCCGAGCGGGCCGCCGCCGCCTTCCTGGGGCACTACCGGCGGTACGCCCGGATCGCCACCCGGCGCCGCGCCCGGCTCCCGCGCGCCGAGCACTCCCGCTACGAGCGCGTGCAGCGAGATCTGGCCGGAGACCAGGAGCGCCGGACCCGCGCCGAGGAGAAGCGAGCGGCGGCCGAAGAGGAGATCAGCTTCCTGGCCGAGACGGGGGAACGTCTGAGGGCCCAGGAGACAGCGCTGCGCGAGGCGCCCGAGATGCGCGACGCCCGAGAGCTGGAGCACGCTGCCCAGGCCGTGACGCGAACCGTGCAGGCGGCGGACCGGGCGCGGGAGGACCGGCAGCAGGCGGACGCCCTCCACACCAAGGCGCTCGGGCGGCTCGGCACCGCCGACAACCGGCTGCGTGCAGCGCGGGGCCGCGTCGCAGAGACCTGCGCCCACGTGCGGGAGCAGGCAGCCGCCGGACACGTCGCTCTACCGGCGGACGACCTGCTGCCCGAGCCCGAATCGCGGCGGGCCGTCGAGGAAGCCACGGACCGCGCCCAGCGGGCGCTCGACCACATCGAGGGCCGCCTCGAAGCGTCCGAGCGGGCTGCCGCCGCGCACCGTCGGGCGTCGGGCCGTCTCGACGAGGCGGAGACCGACCTCGCGCTGGCCGCCGAGACGCACGGCGAGGCGGAGGAGAACGCGGCGCGGGCGGGCCGGGCCCTCCTGGACGACGTACGCGATCGCGCCCGCGCCTGGAAGGAACTGGCCTACTCCGACGCGACGGGCCTCCTGGACGAGCTCCAGGAGTGGACCCGCCACCTCGACGGCCCCTACCCGGCGCGGGTCCGTGCCACCTCGGCGCACACCGCCCGCTCGATGGACCTGGCCGACCAGGCGGCCGAAGCCGCCCGCGAGACCGCGGATCTGGCAGAGCGCACCGCCGAGGCCCGTCGCGAGCTCGCCGCACTGGAAGCCGGCACCGGACGCGAACCCCGGCCCCCGGCGACGCGCACCCCCGGCCTGCGCGAGACGCTGCCGGGCGCGCCGCTCTGGCGCCTGGTCGACTTCCGTGCCGAACTACCTGAAGCCGACCGTGCCGGGCTCGAAGCGGCGCTCGAAGCCTCCGGCCTCCTCGATGCCTGGGTGCTGCCCGACGGATCCGCCCTCGCCGTGGCCGGACACGATGTCCTCCTCGCCCCGTCGAACGGACCGGTGAGCGGCCCCTCGCTGGCAGACGTGCTGTGCCCGGCCGCGGACCACGGCGATGGACGAGCCGCTGTCCTGGACGAGACGACGGTGACCCGACTGCTCGCCGGCATCGGCCTCGACGGCTGGGGAGGAGCCGCGACATGGGCGGCACCCGACGGGCGCTTTCGGGTCGGTGCGCTCACCGGTACGTGGGCCAAGCCCGCCGCCACATATATCGGTGAGGGCGCGCGCGAAGCCGCGCGCCGGGCTCGCGTCGCGGCGCTCGGCGTCGAACTCGCCTCCCTGCGCGAGGAGTCGGAGAATCACGCGGCTCGGTCCGCGGTGATCGCGGCACGTCGGCGCACGCTCGACGCCGAGCTCGCCGACGTCCCCGACGAGTCGTCGCTCACCAGGGCACACGCGATCGTCAGCGCCGCCGCCGAGACCGTACGCAAGACCCGTGCCCGGTATGAAGGGCGTGCCACCGAGGTCATCGAGGCGGCTGAGCTCGCCGAGCGGGCCGCCGCCGAGCTCACCGAGGCCGCCGCTGATCTGGGGCTGCCCGCCGACCGGGCCGGACTCACCGCCGTGCGTCACGCTCTCGGCTCCCTCGCCACCGCACTGGCGGCCCTATGGCCCGCGCTGCGTGAACAAGGGGAGGCCGCACGGCAGATGGACGACGAGCGTGCCGAGGCGACCGACGCGGAGCGGCGGGTCGTCGGCCTCGCCCAGCGCGCAGAGGAGGCGGCGCGCGAGGCGGCGGCGGCCGACGAGCGGCACCGGACTCTGCGCTCCACCGTCGGGGCCGCCGTCGCCGAACTCCAACGGCGCCTCGCCGAGACCGACGAGGCCCAGCGGAACTGTGAGACCGACCGGAAGAATGCCCGGCAGCGTCACGCCCAGGCGGACCGGGAGGCGAGCCGGGCCGAGGGGCGGATCGAGCAGCTGGAGAAGGACCTCGCCGAAGCCGTCGACGCACGTGCGGAGGCCATCGCCGCGCTCCAGCGCTTCACGACCACCGGCCTGGTCGCGGTCGCGCTGCCCGAGGTCACCGTCCCCGCCTCGGACGACGGCCACTGGGCCGCGACCCCGGCCATCGCGTTCGCTCGCGCCATCGACTCCGGCCTGTCGTCCGTCGACGACACGGATGCCGCCTGGGAACGCGTTCAGCGCCGGTTCAGCGAGGAACTCAAGACCCTGCAGGACACCCTGTCCCGGCACGGGCACAGCGCGTCCGCTCGCATGGTCGACGACGGCATGGTCGTCGACATCGTCTACCAGGGCCGTGAGCGTGCCGTACCCGAACTCGCCGAAGCGCTCTCCACGGAGGTGGGCGAGCTCACCCGCATCCTGTCCGCGCACGAACGCGAGATCCTCGAAACCCACTTGATCACCGAGGTCGCCGGCACCCTCCAGGAACTCATCGGTGCCGCCGAACGACAGGTGCGGGACATGAACACCGAACTGGAGGACCGTCCCACCTCCACCGGCATGAGACTCCGGCTGGTGTGGCGGGCCTCGCGCAAGGCCCCGTCCGGACTGGCCCAAGCCCGCGAGCGGCTGCGCCAGTCCGCGGACGCCTGGACTTCGGAGGACCGCGCGGCGGTGGGCGAGTTCCTCCAGGCCCAGATCGCACGCCAGCAGTCCGACGACGGCTCGGGCAGCTGGCTCGAGCACCTCACCGCCGCGCTCGACTACCGCTCCTGGCACGAATTCGGCGTCGAACGCCACCAGCACGGGCGCTGGGTCCCGGCCACCGGCCCCGCCTCCGGCGGCGAACGCGTCCTCGCCGTGTCCGTACCGCTGTTCGCCGCGGCCTCCTCGCACTACGCCAGCGCGGGCAGCCCGCACGCGCCCCGCCTGGTCACCCTGGACGAGGCGTTCGCCGGCGTGGACGACGATTCCCGCGCCAAGTGCCTCGGCCTCCTGAGCGCCTTTGACCTCGATGTGGTCATGACCAGCGAACGGGAGTGGGCCTGCTACCCGCAGGTGCCCGGCATCGCCATCGCCCAACTGTCCCGGATCGACGAGGTGGCGGCGGTCCTCGTCACCCGCTGGGAATGGGACGGCACGCGACGGCAGCGCCGCGAGGACCCCGTACGGTACGCGCTACAGGACGCACCCGGCGTAGAGGAGCCCGAGCCGCTGTGGAGCTGACCCATGAGCCTGAGCCCGGCACCGAAGCAGTCGACAGCCCGCGGCTCGCCAGGCTGCTCGGCACACCGGACCTCTCCTGGCTCGTCGAACGAGCGCGCCGACGGCTGGTGGCCGGGCAGCCCCTGACCGGCTCCGTGTCCTTGGCCGATCCCACTTCGGCCCAGCGAGCGGCGGCCGAACGACTTCTCGCCCGGGCCCCCGGCGGCGGCAAGTCTCTGACCGTACGGTTGGAAGCGGTCGACGCCGTACTGCGCCGTTCGGGCGCAAGCCCGAATGGCCTCGCCGCGGCAGTCGCAGCGCTCACAGGGCCTGTCAGGTCGATTGTCCAAGCCCGCCAAGAGGAGGAGGACGCCTGGAAGCGGGCGCACACGCCCCTCGACGAGCTTGTCGCAAGGGTTCCCGCGCTTGCGGAGTGGGCGGCCCGGATACGCGCCGACGGCCTGGCGCGGCGCATGGGGCGCACTCCAGACGTCACGTTCGGTCTCCTCGCCGGGGTGGGTACCGCCCTGCGCGAACTCCCCGCTGTCCCGGTCGTCTCGCTGCCTGCCTTCGCCGCCCGGGTCCTCGGCTGGGCTCATGCCCTTGATGACGGCACACCGCTGGCCACCCTCACCCTGTCCGGGGCTCGAGCGCTGACCGGTTTCCACGACGGCCGGGGTGCCGAATGGCGACGGGAGGCCTGGGCATCGGTGGGACTGTTGCGAGACGAGCTGTCCTCGACCGTCCTGACCCTGAACCTGCGCGGCACCCCAGCCCTGGACCGCCTGGCCGAAGACGGCGAACCCTGTGTGCTCACCCTTCGCCAGCTCACCCGCAAGCCTCCGGCCGTCGCCGCTCCCACGGTGCGCATCTGCGAGAACCCGACGGTCCTTGCGGCGGCGGCCGACACGCTCGGTCCCGCCTGCCCGCCCCTGGTCTGCCTCCAGGGCCAGCCTTCCGCCGCCGCCCTCACACTGCTCCGTGGGCTGCACGACCACGGAGCGACCCTGTACTACCACGGGGACTTCGACTGGGGCGGGCTCCGAATCGCCGGCATCCTTCGCCGCCGCGTCCCGTGGCGGCCCTGGCGCTACACGGCCGCGGACTACCGTGCCGCCGTGCTCCGCAGCGCCTCACCCCCGCTGTCACCGCTCGTCAGCACCCCGACGGAGACCCCTTGGGAGCCCGGACTCGCTGCGGCCGTCGCCGAATTCGGTGTTCGTGTCGAGGAGGAGCGGGAGCTGGAGCTGCTGTTGTCCGATCTCGCCTGAGGATCGTGACGCGGCCAGGCTGGGCGAGGGGCCTGGGCACGGGCTCTACGCGCAGTCGGAGAGCATGCACTTCAGTGCGGCGGCATCGACATGGGGGTGGATCACCTCGGAGCACGGCTGCCGAGGTGAAGGCCAGAGCTGGCGTCGCAAGCGGCGGTGAGCGACTGGTGGACCCTACGGTCGCGTTGCGTCGTCTTGGCAGGCCTTCGCCGTCCAGCGGCGAAGGCGCGTTGCTTGCGCGGCCACCGATTTCGAAAGAGGCCACGCTGG
This sequence comes from Streptomyces sp. NBC_01197, assembly GCF_036010505.1. NCBI lineage: Bacteria > Bacillati > Actinomycetota > Actinomycetes > Kitasatosporales > Streptomycetaceae > Streptomyces > Streptomyces sp. NBC_01197. The sequence continues at coordinate 1,574,254 of NZ_CP108569.1, read as the reverse complement.
TCAGCTCGCCGCGCTTGGTGTCGGCCTCCGGCCTATAGAGGGGCTGAATGCGTGCGTCGAAAGGTCGCGCGTGGCACCCATAGCGCACGTCATGGAAGTTGATCTTGAGTCCGTTTTGTCTTCCATGCGCCGCTGACCTGCGGGTTTGTGGCCCGGGGTGGATTGCTCGACCGGTTTCCCTCCATGCAGTGGGCCAAGCGGACGGATCGACCCCGAAAGCCTTTTGAACTGCGAATTCATGAGGGAGGCGCTTTAGACGCCCGGTCCGAGGTCTCGTCTCGTCGAGTGGCTGGTATCACCTCGCACCTAAGGGCTGTCCCGCAATTCCTGGTGGATCAGCGCGCGGCGTCAGATGCGGTGCACCGCAAGGCGGAGGGGCGTCCGCATACTGGATGTATGTGGACGTTCCGACAACGCGGCGAGGTGCCGTAGCTGTCGTCGCGCGCCCGCCGGGAATTGCGGGACAGCCCTTAGATACCAGCCCGGTATCATGGCTGTATGGCGATGACACTCCGACTCCCCGACGACCTTGACGCGAAGCTCACCGAGCGTGCCAGTCGTGAGCGCCGCAGCAAGCAGGAACTCGCTATCGAAGCCATCCGCGAGGCCCAGAATCGGGCCGAGCTGAAGGTCGATGACGTCTTGGCCGAGCTCATGGACAGCGATGCGGAGATCCTGGACTACCTGAAGTGAAGGAGGTGCGTCACATCCAGATTGACGAGATCCTGACCGTTGCTCTCAAGGTCAACGGCACGGAGCACAGCGTGCGTGACATGGGGCTTCTGATATCAGCGATCGAACGGCCCCGGACCAATGTGTTCGGGGCCGAGCTCTATCCCACGCTGCACGAGAAGGCGGCCGCGTTGCTGCACTCCGTTGCCCGCAATCACGCGTTGATCGACGGCAACAAGCGCACCGCCTGGCTCGCCATGCGTGTTTATCTGCGACTCAACGGCGTCAGCGCCGGTATCGCTCCGCCACCGGTCTCCATCGCCGGCCCGTTCGTCGAGGAAGTCGCGCAGGACAGCATCGATGTACCGGTCATTGCCAAGCGCCTGTCGGCCTGGTTCCCCGTTTCCCGACGTTCGACGTCGTGAGGTACGGGACGGAATAAGGTTCCATGAGCGGTGCTGGCTCCTGGTAGTCCGCCGGTCGGACTGATCTCGTTCTTGTGGGACCCGTTCGTCCAGGGGGCTGTTCCGTATGCTTTCGCGAGACGGTCGGCGGGTCCGATTTGCGCGAAAATGGCGTCCCGAGAGCGCCTTTCGGTTTGGGGCGGCAGGCAAGATCCACGTCGGCTACGGCGGTCTCTTCCCGGCCCTGGAAGCTGAGTCCTCGCCTTCATCCTGAGTATTTTTGCCTGAGGCCCGGGTGCGTCCGGACTACGCAGTGGAGACATCGGGGCGCATCACCGGCTTCCTGGAACTGAAGGCGTCTGGGCACGACGTCACGCCCCGACGGCTTCACGAAGCGGGACCGGGAGCAGTGGGAGCTGATGCGCCGGCTGCCCAACGTTCTGTACGGCAATGGCCACACCTGGTGTCTGTACCGAGGCGGTTCGCGGCCTCTCCGCACGGTTCGGCTCGAAGGTGATCTGTACCGGTCCGGCAGTCGGTTGCGTACCAGCGAAGCCGAAGGAGTAGCGTTTCGGGATCTGCTGCGGGAATTTCTCGGGTGGCAGCCTCAACCCATCACCGCTGTCGGCCAGTTGGTATCGTCTATCGCTCCGCTGTGCCAGTACCTGCGAGAGGAGGTGCTGGAGCAGCTCGCCCTCGAACGCAGAACGCGGTCCGCGCAGATGCCGGCGGGCTCCCAAGCCTTTCACCGCCTTGGCGCACCACTGGAGCAAGGTGCCCTAGCACTTCGGCGGCTCCGCGATGGAGATCCCGGGCATCGGGGAGATCGGATACATCGGTCTGACGGCGTTCGCGAGGAACGTGGTCGTGACCGTGGTGCTGACCTACGTGCAGGGCCGTGAGGGTCCCGGAAGGCTTGGACGGGACGTACCCGGATGGCTACACAGCCGACGCCGGCGACACGGGCGTCCGGGGACACCTGCCCAAGGCTGTGGCCGGAGCCGCCCACTGACATACACGCGAGCCGGGGATATGAGATTGCTCGTACTCTCCGGCTCGCTCTTCTCATCGCGCTACGCGGCCCCGGGGCTGCGCCGCCACCCGCGTACCTAGCGAGTCGAGTGCGGCCGTGACGCTCCCCTTCAGGGAGCGGGCGCTCGCCCCTGCGCGCGAGCGCAGGTTCACGCCGTAGGCGACCAGAGCCAGCACGTCGGCCGCGGCGGCGGGGTCGGCGCCCTGTGCCAGCTGCCCGCACGCCTGCGCCGTTGCCAGGGCGGCGTAGAGCGCGTCTCGTAGACCCTGATGATGCCGGTCCAGCACCCGGGCTACATCGGCGTCACCGTTGTCGGCGCCCGCGTGCGCGTTGGAGACCATGCATCCCCACCGCGCGTATTCGCCCGAGCAGCGCGCCGCGATCAGGCCGGAGAAGAACTCCTCAACGGCAGGCAATCCGCGCTCATCCTGTGCCAGGCGCTGGAACATCGGCTGCGAGCGCTGTTCGAGATAGCGGTTCAGCGCGGCTACGTACAGTTCCTGCTTCCCACCGAAGGTGGAGTACAGGCTGGAGCGGTTGAGACCGGTCGCCGCCACGACATCCTGGATCCCGGTCGAGGCGACACCCTGCCGCCAGAACAGGCGCACCACGGTCTCCAGCGCGGCGTCCGGGTCGAAGTGCTTGACGTCGGGCATCGGCCACCTCACCAACTTGAAATAGAGATTCCAAGATAACTCCGCCCGGCCCCCGGGTGCAGCCCACGGATGATCCAGCCGTCCAGGTTCATCCACGATCCGATACAGGGCCGCACGTCGTTCCCAACCTGAACGCACGAACCGAATACCCGCACTGTGGACAACTGCATACGCCTCGCAAGTCTCCCCGGTGCGCCGCCTTCTGGCCCGCCGGGCGATCCGGGCCGGAGCGTTCACCCGCGCACTGGCCCTGGCGGACCACCGCCCGTTCACCGTGCTCTGAATCCGAGGCGCGCAACGCGATTGGCAGGAGGCCCTGCATGCCCTTATCCTGAAACGGTCATTCCAAGTTGCGGTCTAGGTCCGTCCTGGACCCGGGCCGCGCGTCCCACCGAACCCGGGAGGCCGGCCCGATGTCGCTCAACTCGCTCAACTCCGAACTGCGCACCTTCTACAAAGCCCGCCAGCAGCAGATTCCCGCCGCAGTCCGGGAGATCATGCAGCGAGCCGGGGAGGAGCTCGCCATGTCCGGTCAGACCGACCGCGCCCTGACCGCCGGCGCGAAGGCCCCTGACTTCACGCTGCCCACGGCCACCGGCGATACCGTCACCCTGAGCGAACTGACAGTCCAGGGGCCGGTCGTGCTGACCTTCTACCGCGGGGCCTGGTGCCCGTACTGCAACATCGCACTGCGCTCACTCCAGCAGCACCACGCCGCCATCACCGAGCGCGGCGCCCGACTGGTCGCCGTCTCCCCGCAGATCCCCGACGAATCACTCTCGCTCACCGAGAAGCACGCCCTCGATTTCGCCGTGCTCAGCGATATCGGCGCCTTCGTCGCCAGGTCCTACGGCCTCGCATTCGACTTGCCCGACGATCTGGCCGCCGTCTACGAGAAACTCGGCTTCGACCTCGAACGCGTCAACGGCGGCCACCCCCGCACCCTGCCGCTGCCCGCCACGTACGTCATCGACCAGAACGGCACCATCCGCTGGGCATTCGTACAGAGCGACTACACCGCGCGGGCGGAACCGGCAGATATCCTCGCCGCGCTCGACGCTCTGGCCTGAAAGCGCAGGCCCGAGCCCAGCCGCGGGAGGGCGGGACTGTAAAACGTTCGGTGTAACTCCCGATCATGGAAGATGCATCGATGACCAGCGACAACGTGACCGAGGCCGATCCTGCCGAGCCGTCTGAGGCGGTTCCGTCGAAGCCTGTGGACGACCGGTTGATTGACGAGCTGGTGGGCCGGGCTCAGGCCGAGGGCCTTCAGCTGACCGGCGAGGGCGGGCTGCTCCAGCAGCTGACCAAGCGGCTCCTGGAGTCGGCTCTCGAGGGCGAGATCACCGACCACCTCGGCTATGACAAACACGATCCCGCCGGGAAGAACGGTGGCAACTCCCGCAACGGCACCCGATCCAAGACCGTGCTGACGGATGTCGGCCCGGTGGAGATAACTGTGCCCCGCGACCGTGAGGGTTCCTTCGAGCCGAAGATCGTCAAGAAGCGGCAGAAGCGTCTGTCCGGCGTGGACGAGATAGTCATCTCGCTCGCGGCGAAGGGCCTGACCACCGGCGAGGTCCAGGCCCACCTTGCCGAGGTCTACGGCGCCGACGTGTCCCGTCAGACGATCTCCACGATCACCGACAAGGTTCTCGAGGGCATGGCCGAATGGCAGAACCGGCCGCTCGACGCCGTCTACCCGGTGGTCTTCATCGACGCCATCCACGTGAAGATCCGCGACGGCGCGGTCGCCAACCGGCCCATCTACGTGGCCTTGGCGGTCACGACCGAGGGTCGGCGCGACATTCTCGGGCTGTGGGCCGGCGACGGCGGCGAGGGCGCCAAGCACTGGATGCACATCCTCACCGAGATCAAGAACCGCGGCGTGAACGACGTCCTTATGCTCGTCTGCGACGGACTCAAGGGCCTGCCCGACGCGGTCGAGACCGTCTGGCCGCAGACGGTCGTGCAGACCTGTGTGGTCCACCTGCTGCGGAACTCCTTCCGCTATGCCGCCCGCCAGGACTGGGACAAGATCGCGAAACTCCTCAAGCCCGTCTACACCGCGTCGACCGAAGACGCCGCACTCGAGCGGTTCGCGGAGTTCGCCGACGCGTGGGGCAAGAAGTATCCGGCGATCGTGCGGCTCTGGGAGAACGCGTGGGAGGAGTTCACTCCCCTCCTCCGCTTCGACACCGAAATCCGCCGCATCGTCTGCACGACGAACGCGATCGAGTCCGTGAACGCGCGGATCCCACGGGCGGTGAAAGCCCGCGGCCACTTCCCCAACGAGCAGGCCGCACTGAAATGCGTCTACATGGCAATCATGTCGCTCGACCCGACCGGCAAGGGCCAAGCCCGCTGGACCATGCGCTGGAAGACAGCCTTGAACGCCTTCGACATCACCTTCGACGGCCGACTCTCCGCAGCCCGCCAGTAACCCTCAACAACCCGAGTTACACCGCTCGTTTGACAGACCCGGGAGGGCGAGGATCACATTACCCGTGGTCCGACCAGGTAACCGAGTTGGACGTCGAGCGCGACAGCCCAGTGAGCCTGGTGCTCTGACCGGAAGCGATCACCCGCCACGCCGGTACTGATGGACCGTGTGGCGGGGGCCGTCGGTCGGCCTGTGCCGGGTTTCTACCTCGCCGGGCGCGGGAGTTGTGCTGCCTGCGCCTCGGCGGCTTCGGCCAGGCGCTCGACCCATTCCTGGTGGTAGCGGTAGAGGGCTCCGGGGTTTTTGCGCCCGAGTTCCTCAAGGAAGAACGGGCCCTGCTGCGTCTCCTCGGTCAGGACGTGGCAGCCCTCGTCCGTGGGCGTGATGACCCAGCCGTGGTAGGCGCTGGAAGCGGTGGTGTCACCGTCGACGACCGTCTCCCACGAGAGCCGGCGGTGCGGCTCGAACTCGGTCACGTTCAGGCTCATGGGAAATCCGACCGTCACCCGGCTGAACTTGGTCCCCAAGGCCAGCTCTGTCTCCGGGGTGAGGATCTTGACCTGGTCTTCGGGCGGGAAGTGACTGGACCAGTTCTCGGCATCGGCGAGCAGCCTCCACACCGTCTCGGGCGGTGCTTTGACGTTGATGTCGTTGAGTGCGTAGACAGCTGAGATTTTTGGGTCGTACTGGGTGGGCCAGGTCACCTTCGCGTACATCGTCAGTCTCTCTCATGGCTTGGTTGGTGCGGGAGCGGTCGGGGGACGCTGTGAGGCGGCCCGTAGGCGCGGCCCGGGTCTCGTTGGCGGCTGGCGTGCGCGGGTTCGCGAAGAAGGCGTCTGCCCTCAGGGGGCGGGGCGCGCTGCGGCCTGTGCGGCGAGGTTGGCGAGCAGCTCTTCGTGAGTGCGCCAGAAGGCGTCAGGGGCCTTCTTGGCGAGGTCGATCCAGAACGTTCCCTGCATCGTCTCTTCCGTCCAGATGTGGCATCCCTGGTCGGTGGGGGTGAGGATCCAAGCGTGATAGGCGGTGGACGCCGGCGCGGCTTGAGGATGGCCGCCCCAGGCGAGGCGGTCATACGGCTCGAATCCCCGTACGGTCGCTGTAACGTCCTGACCGGCCAGGTTGGTTTCGAACGAGGTGCCCGGTCGCAGGACACGGTGGCCGTCGAGCAGTTGTACGCGGGTGACCGGGGTGGAAACGCGGCCAGTTGGGCGGGTCGGTGAGCAGGGACCAGACGGTCTGCGGGGATGCCGGGACGTCGATTTCGTTGGTGAAATGAATCGGGGGTCGGCTGGGAGCCATCGACTCAGGCCACCTGACTGCTTCGAACACAGGCGCTCCAGAAGTAGGTGCGCTCCTCTCGGTGCGGAACGTCGGCCGGGGAGGAGCCCGCCGCTGCGGGGCGGTCGGGTTCAGAGTTCGCCGGGGGCGGCGGAGCGGTAGAAGACGCCTCCGGTCGGCTGGACGCCCATGAGCAGCCACACCGCGTTCTCGAAGTCGCGGGCCCGTGTGAGGTCCCCGACGCGCACCGGGTCGAAGCCGGCGTCACGGATCAGCTGCTCGGTGATGGCGGCGGCCCCGTCGTCCGCCACGTACCAGTTGCTCGGCCGCGCGCGCTGTTCGCGCACCGCGTCATACAGCGAGGCGAAGTTCATGTTGAAGCTCTTGGCGACCGGGCCGTGCGTGAAGGACTTCACTTCCTCGGCGTACGAGGGGAAGTCGCCGTGGCGCTCGGGGAGGATGTTCGTCGCGTCGATGGCGGTCTTTCCCTCCAGGCCCGTCACCTTGCTCAGGGCGTGTGAGATCTTGTCTCCGGGGACGGCGACCAGGACGACGTCCGCCTGCGAGGCGTCGCCGCCCTCACGCCCGAGCAGGTCGGCCTGGTGCCCGGCGGCCTTCCACAGACCGGCCAGTCCGGCGCCGACGGCTCCGCGTCCTATAGTCACGATCTTCATGTCATGCTCCTTGTGGTGCCAGGGATGAACTGGATGCGGCGCCTCGGCGGGTGCCGCTCATGCGCCGTTGCCGGCGAGGGACTTCGCTACGGCGTCGAGTCCGTCGGTGTGTGAGACCAGTGGCCGGTAGCCGAGCTGTGCGGTGGCCTTGTCGGCGCGCAGGGTGCACGGCTGGCCGAGGAACCACCGGGCGGGCACAGGGACTTCGCGCGCTGCGGTCTGCGCGTCCATCTCCGGGACCGGCACGCCGACGCCGTAGGCGTCGAAGAGGGGCCGGAGGAACTCACGCAGCACGACGCGGTGCTGGTCGGTCACGAAGTAGGCGTTGGCGGGCCGGCCGTGCTGCCAGCCGCGCATCAGGCCCTCGACGGCGTTGTCGACGTAAGTGACATCGGTGATGTGCCGCCCGCCGTCGATCCAGGCGAACTGGCCTGCCCGGGCTGCTGCCACCAGGCTTTCGATGAGGATGCTGCCGGGGCCCCAGACGAAGCGGGGGCGGATGGCGAGAGTGTCGAAGCCGGGCCCGCTCGCGTCCAGGACGATCTTCTCCGCGGCGGCCTTTGCCGCGCAGTAGGCGGCTTCGGAGTCCGGGCGCAGGGGCTCCGACTCGTCCACCTCGATCAGCGGGTCGCCGGCCAGGAGCGCGGCTTCACTTCCGCAGTGGATGAACCGGGAGACGTTCGCCTGCCGTGCGGCCTCGACGACGGCCCTGGTGCCGCGGACGGTGACCGCGTCGTGTCGTTCGCGCTCAGCGGTGATATCGGTCTCCGCGGCGAGGTGGAAGATTACCTCGCTGCCGGCCAGCCCCTCGCGCCAGCCATCCGGTTCGGTGAGGTCACCGCGCACCGGCACAGCCCCGAGCGCGTCAACCGCGGCTGCGGAATTCTCGCTGCGGACCAGGGCGCGCACTGTGTGCCCCTCGCTGGTGAGGCGTCGCACCAGCACTTGGCCGATGAAGCCCGAGCCGCCCGTCACGAACACTTGCGCCATCACGTTCTCCTTCGTCATCTGCGCGGTCTCCGCCACATGGAGTGGAAGAGCGTTGTCCGGTACAGCACGCGCCATCCCGCAACCCTTCCCTCAACTCCATTCATAGTTATGAGGTCTGCGATAAATTTTATGAATGCCTTCTCTACGTGCGCTGGAATGTCTCGTAGCTGTCGCGGACTCGGGTTCGATCACGCAGGCCGCGCTGGTGTTGCACTCCTCGCAGCCCGCCGTCTCCCATCAGATCGCGGCGCTGGAACGCGAAGCCCGCACCCCCCTGGTCCGGCGCGAACACCGGGGTGTCAGGCTCACGCCGGCGGGGCGTGCCGCCGTCACGGATGCCCGGCGGGCCCTCGACGCGGCAGCCGCGGCGGTGCGGTCGGCGCGCGCGACAGGCGAGATGGCCGGCGGTGTGGTGCGCCTGGGCTGCGCGCAGAGCCTGAGCGTCGCGCTGCTCGCCCCGGTCATCCACAGCTGGCACCGCGTCCACCCCCGGGTCTCGATCACGGTGCAGGAGTTCGCCGTGGAGCAGGAGGCGCTCCACCTCATCGCCTCTGATGCGGTGGACGTCGCCGTGCTGCCGACGCCGCCGGCGGGCCCCTTCACCGTTATCCCGTTGGCCGAGGAGGAGATCGTGCTGGCAGCGGAAGCCGGCCATCCGCTGGCCGAGCAGCCGACTCTGCGTGTGGAGGACCTCGACGGTGCTTCGGTGGTGCACTTCGCGCCCGACAACGGTTGGGGGATCTGGCTGGACCAGCAGTTCGCCCGGGCCGGCATCCGGGTCGAGACGGTGATGCGGACATCGGTGACGTCGGCGGCCCCCCAGCTGGCCGCGGCCGGGCTCGGGGTGGCCGTGTGTCCGGTGAGCGCGGTCAGTGACGGCTTTCCCGGCGCAGTGCGGTCGTTCACTCCCCGCTGGGTGCGCCAGCTGGCGGCAGTGACCCCCGCTGAGCCCGATGTTCTGGCCGCCCGATTCATCGAAGACCTCCGCCATCGCGGCGTGCGCATGCCACGCGGCATGGCCGAAACTGCAGAGCAGGACAGCGCGCAGCACTGGTAGAGGTGCCTCTCCCGCCTCACGTGCTGGAGACGCACGCCCTCGATTTCGCCGTGCTCAGCGATATCGGCGCCGCCGTCGCCCGCACTCATGGACCAACCCGCACCCGGAGACCGAGACCGTTGACGACCAGCGTGGTCCGGCGGTGACCTGTGTCATGCGCAGGTGTGTACGTAGGTCCAATGTCATCGAGGAACTGGTGTGTTTGGATCTTGCCTGGACCTAGGGGTCCCGCCAGGGGAGCCGCGCCAGGCAGTCGGAGTGGCCCGGTACTTGGTCCCCGATCATGCCGGCGACGCGGCATTGAGTACGTGCGGTGGACGGATGCGACGGCATGTCACCCGTCCATCCACAGGGCCCGTGACGAGGTCTCTCGGACAGAAGTAGCTCAATGGTTGACATCCAGCAGCCGGTTCAGCGCACCGGATCGTCTGCACGCTGCCTGCACGACATGTTCGCCGCATATGCGGCGGCCACTCCGGCGGCTCCCGCGATCACGCAGGCGGGGCGGACCCTGTCGTATGCCGAACTGCAAGCCCGGGTACTGCGGTTGGCGGGACACCTGCGTGGCCGGGGTGCCGGCCCCGATACTGTCGTCGGCCTCCATGTCGAACGCTCCGTCGACATGATCGTCGGCATGCTGGGCATCCTGGAGGCCGGCGGCGCGTACCTCCCGTTGCGCACGGACGACCCCGCCCAGCGGGTGGCGGCAGTTCTCACCGACTCGGGGTGCGCGACCGTGCTCACCTCGGCTGCGACCCACGAGCGGCTTGCCGGCTTCGACGGTGCGCGAGTCAGGGCGGACGCCGGGTACCCGCCCCCCCCCCGGCACACGGCGCCCCCGCCGGTCCGCGCCCCACCGGGGAGAACCTCGCGTACGTCATCTATACCTCGGGAACCACCGGCGCCCCGAAGGGCGTCGCCGTCCCGCACCGGGCCGCCGAGCGCGTCGTCCGTCCCGGGGGCTACGCCGACTTCGGACCGCAGGAGACCTTCCTGCAGACCTGCCCGCTCTCGTTCGACGCCCACGTGCTGGAGGTGTGGGGCTCGCTGGCCAACGGCGGCCACCTCGTGCTCCACCCGGACACCCGAGTGTCGGCCGAGTCGGTCATGGAGGCCGTGCGTGCTCACGCCGTCACCGCGTTGTGGCTCACCCCGACCGTGTTCAACCAGGTGGTCGACGGCGGCCTGTTCGAGGGAAGCGGGCTGCGCCAGGTCATCGTGGGCGGCGAAGTGGTGTCGACACCGCATCTGGCCCGGGCGATGCATACGACGGACATCCGGTTCTCCAACGGCTACGGGCCCACTGAGGCGGGCGTGTTCACCTGCTGCCGTGTATTCGAGGCCTCCGACCTGGTGCACTCACCGCCGCCCGTGGGAGCCCCGCTCCCCGGCACCGAGGTCTGGGGCGTGGGCCCCGACGGGAAGGAACTGCCAGACGGGGAACTCGGCGAGCTGTACATCGGCGGCGACGCCCTGGCACACGGTTACCACGACCGCCCCGACCTGACGGAGAAGGCCTTCGTCCCCCATCCCTTCGGTGGTGCGCCGGGCGAACGGGTGTACAAGTCCGGGGATCTCGCACGAGTGCTGCCCGGCGGCTTGATCCAGGTGACCGGGCGCATCGACAGCCAGGTCAAGATCCGGGGAAACCGGGTCGAGCTGACCGAAGTCGAGTCGGCGCTGCTGGAAGCGCCGGAGGTGAAGCAGGTCGCAGTGGTGGACCGGCAGCAGGGCGCCGAGCGGGTACTGGCCGCATACATCGTTCCCGCGGACGGGCCCGCACCCACCGTCGCCGCACTGCGCGGCCGACTCGCCCGGCAGCTGCCCGATTACATGATCCCCTCCGAGCTGTTCCGTCTGGACCGGATCCCTCTGACGGGCAATGGCAAGGCCGACCGTGGCGCGCTGCGCGACAACGTGGACGGCACACGGCTGGAGCTGGGTGTCGACTTCCGCCCCGCGGACACAGACGTGGAGAGCACGCTCAGCGCGATCTGGGCCGACGTGCTGCAGACCCGCGTTGTAGGCGTCGACGACAACTATTTCGATCTGGGCGGCACGTCCGTCTCGATCGCTCGCGCACACCAGCGGATCCAGCGGGAACTCGGCCTCCGGCTCCCCTCGTGTCGATGTTCGAGTACCCCACCGTGCGGCTGCTGGCCGACGCGATCGCCAACTCTGAGGTGTAGAACAGTGAGCACTCCTGCCAACACGGGCCGCCCGGACATAGCGGTCATCGGCATGGCCGCGGTCATGCCCGGGGCCCGCGACATCGACGCGTTCTGGTCCCTCATACGTGAGGGCCGAGAGGCCGTCACCCACGGTTCGCCCCGGGTTGTGGAGGATGGGGATTCCGGCCGCCGTTGGGTGCACGCCCGCGGAGTCATGGACGGGGTCAAGGACTTCGACGCCGAATTCTTCGGCATACCGAAGCGCGAGGCCGAGGTACTCGATCCGCAGCACCGGCACCTCCTGCAGTGCGCGTGGAACGCCATGGAGGACGCGGGCCACGACCCGTACCGGATCGCGGAGGATGTCGCCGTCTACTCCTCCGTCGGCCCCAACACCTACTACGAGGGACGCGCGTTCGGCCCCCGCTCCGCAGCGGAGCGCATGCTCATCCAGCTCTCCAACGGCCCGGACACCCTGCCGACCCGGATCTCCTACAAACTCGGCCTGACCGGCGAGAGCGTCAACGTCCAGTCGGCATGCTCCTCAGCCGCCGTCGCCGTACACCTGGCCTGCGAGGCTCTGCGCGAGGGCCGTGCAGGCATGGCGCTCGTCGGAGCCGCCAGCATCGGCACTGCGGAGACGGTGGGGTACGAACACCAGGAAGGTTTCATCCTGTCCGCGGATGGCAGCACCCGCGCGTACGACAGCAGGGGTTCCGGCTACGTCGAGGGCGTCGGCGTTCTGGTGCTGCGCCGGCTGGTGGACTCCCAGCGCGATGGCGACCAGATCCACGCCGTGATCAAGGGCAGCGCGGTCAACAACGACGGCCGTGCAAAAGCGGGTTTCTCCGCACCGAGCGTCGTGGGTCAGGCGAGGGTGATCCGCACCGCTCTGGAGGCCTCCGGCCTTCCGGCCGAGTCCATCGGCCTGCTCGAGGGCCATGGCACCGGCACGCTCGTGGGCGACCCGATCGAGGTCCGGGGCCTCACCCGCGCCTACCAGGCGTTCACCTCGAAGACCGGGTACGTTGCGCTGGGTTCGGTGAAAGCGAACATCGGCCATTTCTGCTTCGCCTCGGGCATCGCCGGGCTCCTCAAGACGATCCTGTGTCTCAAGCACGGTGAGATCCTGCCCATGGCCGTGTTCGACGAACTCAACCCGCACATCGAGCTCGGCGCGACCCCCTTCTACATCAACCGCGAACTCAAGCCCTGGAAGGCGGAGATCAGGCGGGCCGGTGTGAGTTGTTTCGGCATGGGCGGCACCAACGCCCACTTCGTGCTGGAGCAGGCCCCCGAGCCGCAGCCGGACACCGGCGGGGCCGCCTCCGACGGCCCCTACGCGGTCCTGCTGTCCGGACGGACCGAGGAAGCACTGGAGCAGGTCAGGGAGCGGCTGCGGGAATTCCTCGTCGACCGATCGGAGACCGGCCTGGCCGACCTTGCCTTCACCCTGGCCGCCGGCCGTCGGTCGCTGGCCTGCCGGTGGGCCGCCGTGGTGGCTTCGACCGCAGAGTTGGAGCAGGCCCTCTCCGTGCCCCAGGCCGAACGCGCAGCCGTGCAGGAAGGCACCGCCGCGGCCATCGCGCACGAGTGGGCTGCCGGGGGGAACCCCGACTGGGCGGCCCAGTTCGCGCGCCGGCGGACCTGCCGCGTCTCCCTGCCCACCTACCCCTGGCAGGGCGAACGGTTGTTCACCCGCGCCTCGTGCGTCTACCGCTCGCGCTTCTCCACCGTGATCGGCCTGTGCTCGCAGGCGATCCTCGACCACGGCACCGATGAGCAGCGCGAAGGGCTCCTGCCGAAGATGGCGGCAGGCGAGCACATCACCGCCTTCGCCCTGACCGAGCCCGAGGCGGGCTCGGACGCCGCCTCGCTGACCACGACCGCGCGCAGGGTCGAAGGCGGCTGGGTCATCGACGGCAGCAAGCGCTACATCACCAATGCCCACTGGGCGGACGACCTGGTGGTCTTCGCCAGGCGTCGGCGACCACCCCGTGCCCCGGATGTGGCGCGACGTGCGGGCGCTGCGCATCTACGAGGGCTCATCGCCGGTGCACGAGCGCAACCTGGGGCGGGCGGTGACCCGGCAGGTGGAGAAGGACGGCGCACTTCCCGACACCTACCGCGTCACTCGCGGGCGCACCTCACCGGCATAGGCTGACGGGAGAGCGATCCGTCCCGGCGGGGAGAACGTTTCCGCAGGGGCGGTCACCGGTCGGGCACAGGGCCCCCGGGCGTGCTGCGGGAAAGCGGGAGAGCAGAGGGACCGTGGAACTGCGACAGCTTGAGCACTTCATGGCAGTGGTGGAGCACGGCGGTCTGGCCCGTGCCGCGGAACGGCTCTACCTGTCCCAGGCCACCGTCTCCAGCTCGATCCGTGCCCTGGAACGCTCACTGAAGGTATCCCTGTTCCACCGCACCGGCCGCCGTCTGGTCCCCACTTCCGCGGGCGTGGAGCTGGTACCGCTGGCCCGCCGGGTGCTCGACGACGTGGTCGCCGCTCAGGACGCCATGCGCAGCGCCCGCGAGGTCGGCGGAGGAGTCCTCACTGTGATGTGCACGCCGGACATGTCGGGTGAGGCGGTGGCCTCCTGGGCCGGCGGGTTCACCCACAAGTACCCGGCCGTCCGGCTGGACATCAGCGAGGTCGGATCCCGGCACGAACTCGTCACGGCGGTGGCGGACGGGCAGGCCGAACTAGGCTTCACTCTGGAGTCCGAACTCCGCAGCGACCTCCACTTCGTCGAGCTGGGCGTGCAACGGCTTCTGCTGGTACGGCCGCGGGGGCGCCGGCCGCCGCGCGGCGGCGGCGTTCCACTCTCGGAGATCGGTGATCTGCCGCTGGCCTGCCGGCAGGCCGCCCCCAACGAGGACGACGCGGTGCGCACGGCTCTGGCCGCGCACGGCATCGATGCGGTGGTCGGGGCCAACGTCCCCAGCCGGGCGGCGCAGTTGGCCTTTGTGCTGGGCTCGGGGTTCCAGGCCTTTCTGCCGTTGCGCATGTGCGCGACCGCGTTGGACGCCGGGGCCTGCGTCGTCGAGACCGACCCTCTGATCGAGTCCCCTTTCGGAGTCGTGCACCGTTCCGGGGTGCTCGCCCCGGCCGCGCAGCAGTTCGTGCACGACGTCAGATCCGCCCTGCGGGGCTGGTTCGAGGCGATCGCGGCACACCGCGCCGAGGGGCTGGGCCTGGTGGAGGCGGTGGTGGCCGCACGTGACACCACGACGTGAGCCCAGCCGCCGGCCGCCGCCACTGTCCGGCCCACGACTTCTAGAGCCTGCCGCGGCACTAGGGCACGGCGGCTGCCCAGTACTCCCGCCATGTGGCATGGCCGCCCGGCGGAGGCTCGGGTACGTATCCCAGAGCCTCGCTCCAGAACGCCACCAGCCTCTGTATGTCGGCGCAGTCGATTGTCAGTTGCAGTGTCATCTCCATGACCGGAGCCTGGCAGACAGATCTGACATGGCGCCGAGCCCGGCACTCGAGTGCCTGATGTGTGAGTGCCTGACGTGCGAGTACGAGTACTGACGCGCGTCAGGAGGCCTCCGGGCTCTCCCGGCGCGCGTTCACCATTACCTCGACACCGTCGAGAACACGCTGGAGTCCGAAGGCGAACTCATCGGTGGGGGCGTCGATGACGCCGGCCGTGATGAGCTCGCTCAGGACGGGGAAGTGGTCCGCGTCCACGAGCTTGGCCAGGACCCGCCCGTACTGCGGCATCGCGGCCCCGTCGCCGTCCGGCATCCGCAGGGCTTCCGGGGAGAGCTTCGTACCGGCGTGCACATAGCCGGTCATGAGGAGCACGGCGGAGAACTTCTCGGTGGGGCTGAGTCCGGTCCTGCGTAGCATCTGCAGCCCGCACTCCATCCAGGACAGCTGTCCCGGCTCCAGCGGCGGGCCGGCCGTCGGGATCTGCAGCATCCAGGGGTGGCGGCGGTAGACGGCGAGCAGCTCGGTCGTCCAGCGCTCAAGCCCCGCGCGCCAGTTCTCCACCGGGGCCTCGGGGAAGGGCGGCTTTCCGTAGGCGTGGTCGAGCATGAAGACCAGCAGGTCGTCCTTGGTCGCCACATGGCGGTACAGCGACATGGTCGCGCAGCCCAGCCGTTCGGCGAGCCGGGCCATGGAAAGTTTCGCCAGACCTTCGGAGTCGGCGAACCTGACCGCTTCCGCGACGATCCGCTCCTGGCTCAGCTCGGGCTGGGAGCTCCGGGGCACACGGCGCCTGGACTCCCAGAGCCGTGCCACGCTCGGGGGGAGGGCGCTCCCTCTGTCTACGGTGCTCACCTGATGCTCGCCTTCGAGGGAGAGGAATGGAAGGTTGGAGAGGAATGGAAGGTGTTGGTGCGGGGCAACCACACGGTGGCGGCGCGGCCTTCGCAGGCGTCCCGCCTCCCATGGCTCCAGTCTGCATGGCCATCGTCCTTGGCTGAAATTTACCTGTCCGGGGTGTCCCGTCCGGTCGCGGGCGGGGCACCGCCCGGGCCGTGCTGATCCTTACCGGGCGGAATCCGTGACCCGAGGTGGCACGCTCTCGGCCGCCTCGTCCGGTGCGGAAGCGGCGACCGGCTCCTTGCGCAGCAGGATCGCAACGATCACGGCGGCCACCCCGAGGACGCACACAGCTGTCAGCGCCGCCAGGTCGAGACCGTGGGTGAAGGCTTCACGACCGGCGTGCAGCAGCTTGTCGGCGGTCCCGCCTGGCAGCCGGCCGGCCGCCGCCGTCGTACCGCCGATGCTGCCCCGGGCCCCGTCGAGATCGCTGCTGGACAGGCCGGTGGGGTGTAGTCGGCCATGTGGTGGTGGAACACGGCCAGGCCGATGGTGCCGAAGGTGGCGAAGCCGAGGGCGTTGCCCAGTTCGTTGGCGGTCTCCGACACCGCCGCGGACGATCCCGCGCGCTCGGGCGGTGCGGCGGTCAGGACGATGTCGGCGACCAGGGCCTTCACCATCAGCAGACCGGCCGCGATGAGGGCGACACCCGCCATGACGAACAGCAGATGGGATTTTGTCCGGACGAAGCACAGCAGCCCGCAGCCCACCGCCATGACCACCATGCCGCAGGCAAGGAAGTTGCCCGGGCGAACGCGGCGTGAGTACTTGGCCGTGATCGGTGCGGCCATGGCGACCACCGGGAACGCCGCGAGCGACCACAGGGCCGCCGTGAAGGGGCGCATCCCCAGGACGGACATCATGTACTGGTTCACCAGCAGGTTGATGCCGATGAGCGTGCCGTGGACGATCAGGGTGATGGTCACCGAACCGCTGAACGCCCGGTGGCGGAAGAGTTCCAGGTCGAGCAACGGGCTTGCCACCGTGGACTGGCGCTGTACGAAGTGGAAGCCGAGAACGACTCCGACGGCGATGCTGATCACCGCGATCAGGCTGTAGCCGTTCACGGCGAACTCCTTGACGCCGTACACCACCGTGAGGATCGCAGCGAAGGAGAGCACGGCACCGGTCACGTCCAACTTGCCGCGCGACGGGTCACGGTGCTCGGGGAGCAGGAACGGCGCGAGCACCACCAGCAGGACTATGACCGGGATGTTGATGAGGAAGACCGAGCCCCACCAGAAGTGGTTGAGCAGCAGGCCGCCGATGACGGGGCCGAACGCGGTGCTGCTGGTGAGCACGCCGGTCCAGGCCGCGATGGCGGTCTTGCGCTGGTCGGCGTCGTTGAACATGACGCGGATCATGCCGAGCACGGTGGGTGTCACCGGCGCGGCCGCCACACCGAGCAGGGCCCGGGAGGCGATCAGGGCCTCGGGGGTGGTCGCCATGGCCGCGCAGGCCGAGGCGGCACCGAACAGCAGCGCACCTGTGATCAGGAGCTTGCGCCGGCCGATCTTGTCGCCCACCCACCCCATTGGAATGAGCAACCCGGCAAGTGCGAACGGGTAGACATCCATGATCCACAGCAACTCGGGGGCGCTGGGGCGGAGATCGGCGCTCATGGCCGGCACGGCGAAGTTCAGCACGCCGATGTCCAGCATGATCAACAGCGACCCGAGTGTGAGGACCGCGAGGCCCACCCACTCCTTGGTCCCCGCCTTGGCGTTGATGTTCATCGCTCTCCCCCTTTGGTGTGTACGTCGCACGCATGGCGTACCACGTACACACAGCGTATGAGATACGCCAACGGGCATCAAGTGCACCAGCTGGACGTGGTGCCGTCCAGCGCGTTATGACGGGCCGTCATGAGGTGGAGCTCAAAACGCCGAGCGGCACGGTGACGCGCGCTGGACGGCGCGTACGGTGCGGCCCTGAGGGGCCAATCCCCGCAGCACACGGACCGGTTGACCGAGATCCCGATCTCAGCGGCGCATTGGGCCGACGGCGCTGCCCGGCTGTACGGTCAGGTCTTCGACCGTCCAGGCCACCGGCGCCGCCGCCGGGCTGCGACCATCCGGGCGGTCGGCTCCGTCCCAGCCAGAGAGTCCAAGGAGAGAGAGCGTTGAGCGTTACCGATTCCGAGCTTCCGGGGCCATGGACAACAGAGGAGCCCGCCGAGCCCGCTCGGCACGCTCAGAGCACTGTGTCCCCCACGCGGCTGTCGATCGCCGATGTGCTGACCCTCGGTAACGCGGTCTGCGGCTTCGCCTCGGTGTACTTCATCACGACCAACGTCCTGGTCCCCTACCTCAGTGACGGACCGGGCCAGGGAGTGGCACAGGTACGGCAGGCCGGTGCCACCGCGGTCCTGCTCATGTTGATGGCCTCTCTGTTCGACCTGTGCGACGGGCTGGTCGCACGCCGGTTCCGCAGCTCCGGCATGGGGGCCGAGCTCGACAACCTCTCCGACCTGATCAGTTTCGGTCTCGCGCCCGCCTACTTCGTCGTCGTCTGGGGGCTGGTCAGCGGCACCGGCTACCCGGCCCTCGTCGTCATGGCCGGCCTCGCCGTGCTGCTGGCCGGGCTGCTGCGGCTGGCGCGGTTCTCCTGCACCACGATGCAGGACGGCATGTTCCAGGGCATGCCGATTCCCTTCGCCGCCCTCACCGTGGTCTCGATCGTCCTGCTCCAACTGCCGTTCGTGCCGACCCTGCTCGCCGTCCTGGGCGTCGCCTGGCTGATGGTGAGCCGGGTCGAGTACCCGAAGCCCACCGGCAAGCTGGCGGTGGCCACCATCGTGTGGGGATCGGCCAACATCGGGTGCCTGGTGGCCTGGGCCACCGGTATCGCGGGCGGCGAGTCGCTGATGGTCACCGGCTGCACCCTGCAGGTGCTGGTGGCGGCCGTCCTGCCGGTCTTCGCAGGGATGCGCCGGATCAACGCCGTGCGGCAGCGACGCGCGGCCTGACCCCCCCGAACTACGCTTCTCACCCGGCGGGAACGGGCCGCATCAGGACTGCGTGAGATTCATCGGTGGCCCGGCTGCCGCTCCCGTACCCCGTCCAGCAGCCGGTTCCGGCGGGCCGGCGACGCCGCCAGAGCGGCGCCCGTCAGGGCCAGGGCCGTGGCGCCGTCCAGTACCGCCCGGTCGGCGCCCGGGCTCTTGCCGTACGCGGTGAACTCGGGGGTGTGCTGTCTGGCGCCGCCCGTGTCGTAGCCGATCGTCGGGTGGATCGTGGGGACGCGCCGCGAGACGTTGCCCATGTCGGTCGACGCCATCGACTCGCCGTGCCGCAGCGTCGCCGTGCGGCCCACCTCGCCGAGGGCCTCCACGTACGCCTGCGTCATGTCGGCGTCCTGCCGCATATCGGCGAAGTCCCGTCCGTGCGGCGCCACTTCGAGCTCGGCTCCGGTGGCGAGGGCCCCGGCCTCGAAGCAGGCCCGTACCCGCTGCCACGCCTCGGCGAGCTGTTCCACCGTCAGGGCCCTGACCTCCCAGCGCGCGCGGGTGCGGGCCGGTATGACGTTCACGGCCTGGCCGCCGTCGGTGACGATGCCGTGGACCACCACACCGGGTGGCAACTGCTGGCGGAGCAGCCCGACGGCAGTCTGCGCGACGGTCATCGCGTCGAGGGCGTTGACCCCTTCCCAGGGGGCGAGCGCGGCGTGCGACGGCTTGCCCCGGTATGTGATGTCCCAGGAGCCGATGGCCAGCGAGGAGGCGCCGACGCTGTCCTCGGGGGCGGCGTGGACCATCATCGCCGCGGCCACGTCGTCGAAGACCCCGGCGTCGAGGAGGAGGACCTTCCCGCCGATGTCCTCCTCGGCGGGTGTGCCGATCAGCTTGACCGTCAGGCCGAGTTCATCCGCGACGGCGGCGAGGCCGAGCGCGGCGCCGACGGCCGAGGCGCCGTTGACGTTGTGCCCGCAGGCGTGGCCGATGCCGGGCAGAGCGTCGTACTCGGCGCAGTACCCGATGACGAGGTCGCCGGTCCCGCACGTGGCGACGATGGCCGTGGGGAGGTCCGCGACCCCCCGGGTGACCGTGAAGCCCGCCGTCTCGAGCAGGTCCCCGATCCTGGCGGCGGCGCGGTGCTCCTGGAGAGCGGTCTCGGGTTCGTCGTGCAGTCCGTGGCTGAGGGCCACGAGCTGCTCGCTCCAGGAGCCGACCGCCTCGGCCACGGTCCTGCGTACGTCCGGGGTGTCCGTCATGTGAGTTCTCCGCTCTGTGCCAGGTGCTGTCCGTGCGCCGGGTTCGTCTCTCGCGGGCTGCGGTAGCGCAGCGCCAGTGCCGTGCCGGCGAGGGCGATGACGGCGCACGCGCCCCAGCCCCAGAGGTAGCCGGACTCGGCGATGTGGGTGGAGCCGGCCTTGACGTGGGCCGCGAAGAACGCGCCGATCACGGCGGCGCCGATGGCCGCGCCGAGGGACAGGGCCAGTTCGTTGAGGCCGACGGCCAGGGCCGTCTCCTGTTCCGCGACGGCCTCGGCGGACAGGGTCCGCGTGATCGACTCGAAGAGTCCGGTGGCGAGCCCCACCACCAGGGCGCAGACCACGTACTGGGTGAGGGTGCCGTGGAAGAGGATCATCCCAAGGAAGCCCAGGGCGACGAGGCCCCCGGCCGACGCGAGCACGGCGCGGTCACCGAGCCGCCGGGTGAGGCGCGGGGTCAGCGCGGATCCGGCGAATCCGGCGGTCACCATGGCGAGCGAGATCGTGGCGATGGCCTGCGGCCCCAGGTCCATGCCGTAACCGGTCGCGGACCGCGAAGCGCCCAGGAAGAGGGCGTTGGCGCCGAGGAAGCCGATCGTGCCGAAGGAGGCGCAGAAGGTGAAGCAACTGACCACCGCGAGCCGCGGATTGCTCAGCATCCGTACGCTGACCAGCGGGTTCGCCGAGCGCCGCTCGACCGTCACCCAGATCGCGAGGAGGACGACGGCCGCGACGGCGAGAGCGAGCGTACGGGGTGCTCCCCAGCCCCATGCACTGCCCTGCGCGAGGACCAGGACGAGCGCCACCAGACCCGCGGTGAGCAGCACGGCCGCCCCGTAGTGGAAGCGGCCGCCGCGCGGTGCGTCGCTGGGGGGCAGCACGATGCCCGCCACCACGGCGAGGACGGCGACCGGAACGGCCGTCCACAGCCCGGCCTCTGCGTGCCGCTCGCTGAGCGCGCCCGCCACCAGGCCGCCCACGCCGATCGACAGGAGCAGGACCCCCACGAGGAGGGAGATCCCGCTGCGGTTCCGCTCGGGTGCGCGGGAGCGCAGGATGCCCACGAGCAGCGGGAAGAAGCCGACGACGGCGCCCTGGAGCACGACCCCGACGGCCAGTGTCACGGTGGACGGACGTACGGCGATCAGCAGCGAGCCGCCCGCCACCATCGCGATGGACACCCGCAGGAGCCTGCGGTGCCCGTACAGGTCGCCGAGGCGCGAGAGCAGCGGCGTCATCACCGCGAAGGCCACCTGGGACAGCAGATAGATGTTGTTCTGCCCGACGGTGCTGATGTGCAGACTGAGGCCCACCGCGGGCAGCAGCGGCGTCAGATAGCCCTGGGCGATGCCGCTCAGCAGGATCACGAACGCCATCGTCGTGAGCATGCCGCGTCCGGAACTCAGCGCTCCGGGTCCGTGTCCCGTTCCCGATATACGTGGAAGCACAGCTTCACCTCTGGATGACTGGGGCCGGTGGATCATTGGTGGCCGGAACCGGATGTCGCCGCTACTGTGCGGGCCGAGGCGCGAACGACCTCAAATATTCATGGATTCGTCCATACGGAGGCCTTGTCATGCGAGAAACGGTCACCACGAGCGAACTCGACCTCGCCCTGGTGAACGCCCTCCAGCTGCGGCCCAGAGCCTCCTGGTCGGAACTGGCGCCGCTGCTCGGTGTGACCGCGGGCACGCTGGCCCGGCGCTGGGAGCGGCTCACCGGGGAGGGGCTCGCCTGGGTGTACGCGGCGCCGGGCCGCGAGTTCTCCCGTAACCGCTGCTCGGCCTTCGTCCTGCTGCGCTGCCTTCCCAAGGACCGGTCCCGGCTGATGGCGGAGCTGAGCGCGCTCCCGGAGGCCGTGACGATCGAGCTGACCGGCCACGGCACCGCCGATCTGCTCATCGACGTGCTCGCCCCGGATCTGACGGCGCTCAACCGGTTCCTCAGCGAGAAGCTGGACCCGATGCCGGGCATCACATCGGTGACCTGCCTGTTCACCACGGAGCTCTACGTCGAGGGCAGCCGCTGGCGGCTGCGCTCCCTGGCCCCCGCCCAGCTGACGGCGCTCGGCAGCCCGGCGGCGGTGGGGGAGCACGCCCGTACGCTCGCACTCGACGCCGTCGACCGGGCCCTGCTCGACGAGCTGGTCCGCGACGGCCGGCTCGGCCTGGCCGAACTCGCCGGGCGCACGGACACCAGCCCGGCCACCGTCCGCCGCCGCGTGCGCCGCCTCACGGACTCGTCGGTCCTGACATTCCGCTGCGACATCGCATCCGCGCCGGCCGGGCACCCGGTCCCGGTCTCGCTGCTCGGCCAGGTGCCCGCGTGCGACATCGGCACCGTCCACCGCACCCTGGTCGCCCTGCCGGAATGCCGCCTGGTGGCGGCCGTGACCGGCCCCGCGAACATCTTCGCCACGCTCTGGGTGCACGACCTCGGTGACATCCAGCGCCGTGAGACCGCCCTGTGCGCCCGGCTGCCCACCCTCACGGTGACCGACCGCATCGTCGGCCTGCACACGGTCAAACGCATGGGCCATCTGCTCGACGCGGAGGGGCGCCGGGTGGGAGTGCAGCCGATCGCCCCCTGGTAGCCGGGGCCGCTCGGCGGAACTCGGCTACCAGGGTGGCCGGGCTGCCTTCAGCTGTTGGGGCGCGCGCCGTTGAGGTGGGCGCCCACCAGCAGGAACGCCTCGATCAGGGGGACTTGTGGCACCGCGGGTGACATGACCTGTGAGGCGAAGTGCACGATGACGAGGTCGAGTCCGGGTGAGACGAACAGGCGCTGGCCGTGGATGCCGCTGGCCATGAAGGAGCCGTGCGGGTCGTTCGGGATCCACCACAGGTCGTGGTACGAGAGGGTTGCGGGCGTGGTCGCGGGGGCGGCGGGGAAGCGGACGCGCCGGGTGTACTCCGGGACCGAGGTGGTGATGGCGGCGGCGACGGATTCCGGCACCACCTGCCGGTCGCCGGCCGCGCCGCCGCAGCGGATCATCTCGCCTAGCCTGGCCACGTCCCGCGCCGTCGCACTGAAACCGCCGCAGGCGGCCTCGGCGCCTTCGGAGTCCAGGATGTAGAAGGCGTCCTCCTCCGCCCCGATGCGGGACCAGAGGAGTTCGGACAGCAACGCGGAGGTGGTCGTTCCGGTGATCCGGCGCAGGACTTCGGCGAGCGCCTCCACATTGCCGTTCTCGTAGCGGAACCCGCTGCCGGGGGCGCCGGTCGTCCGTGCGGTGGCGAGGTGTTCGCGGATGGTCGCCGGGCCCGTGTAGCCGTACGGGCGCAGTCGCGGGGCGAGAATGGCGGCGTAACGCTGGGCTTCGAGCCCCTTGTCGTAGGGGCGGCCCGCGTAGCTCATCTGCGTGCCCATGTGGAGCAGGTGGCCGACCTCGGCCTCGCCGAAGGCGGTGCCCGCCAGTTCGGGGACGTACGTGGTGACCCGGGCCGTCCGGTCGAGCAGTCCCTCGTGTGCGAGTACCGCGGCAAGCAAGCCTATGTACGACTTCGCCGCCGAGGCGTTGAAGTGCGGCACGTGGGCCTCGTAGCCGTGCAGGTAGGTCTCGTGGACGACGGTGCCCCGGTGGAGGACGACGAAGGCATCCGTCTCGGCCGCGGCGAACACCTCGGGGAGTGGGATCTCGCGGCCGTCCGGCGTGGTGAGCCGGAGACTGCCGATGCCGGAGTCCCGCTCTGCCACGGGCAGTTCAAGGGGCCGGCCCCGGCCACGCCAGACGCGGCGGCTGGGCACCGTCTCACGGCCTGCGGCATTGTGCCGGCGCACCCACGCCGGATCCGTGAAACCTCGTGCCCAGACGAGGTCCGCCAACGAGGACATCTCCACCGGCTGCGTCATGCGCTCACTCCTATCGGTCTGAAGTACCGATAGTTACCATACAAAGTGTCTGATAAATGTGAAGTAGTCGGCGCGATGAGGACGGTCAGGGTGTGCTGTCGACGGCTCCCGGTGCGTCCGACGGGGCCAGTCCCGAGGCCCACACCCGCCCGTACACGGACAGGTCCCGCAGATGCCCGGTGATCTCGGCGGCGCTGTATCCCGTGTCGTTCTCCACCCACCAGGTCAGCATCCCGATGAGCTCGCCCGTCCATGCCCGCGCGATGACGTCGAAGGGGATGCGCGGGGTGACGCCGAGCTCTCCGGCGCGTTCGCGGAAGAGGCGCTCGACGCGGTTGCAGGTGATCTCGGTGAACTCCCGCAGCGCCCGGCCGTCCCCCTCGCCCCGGAGGATGACCTGGTAGACGGGCTTCTCCTGTTCCGCGTGCTGGAAGATGTACAGAACCGGCAGGCCGGTGAAGCCCTGGGCCTGGGCCTGTTCGATGGCGGGCAGTAGCCGTTCCCGGTCCGCGGCGAGTTCCCGTACGACGTCGACGAGCAGGTCCTCCTTGTCGCGGTAGTGGGCGTAGAAGGTGGCGCGGGCGACGTCGGCGCGCTCGGTGAGCTCCTCCACGGTGATCGAGTGGAATCCGTGGTCCAGGACGAGACCGACGAGAGCCGAGCGCAGTGCGTGGCGGGTGCGGCGGACGCGGCGGTCCTCGGCGGGTTTCGGGGCTGCGGGCTTCATGGCCGGATTATTTCCTCTTCGTGCGAACCGTTGACCTGACACTAACGCTGCATTTACGTTCTCATACACCAAGATTGTTTCCGGACAGAGTGTTCAGGAACGATTGCCCAGGAACTGGTGATGGAGCGCGATGAACCTCGGACGGTATCTACGCAGGACGACCAGCCATCAGCCCGGCGCCGAAGCGGTGGTCTGCGGGGCGGCCCGGCTCACGTACGCGGACCTCGACGAGCAGAGCGACCGGCTGGCCACCGCCCTGCACGGCCTGGGCCTCCGCAAGGGCGACTGTGTGGCGACCCTGGCGGCCAACCGCGCGGAACTCGTCGTCACGGAGATGGCCCTCTACAAGGCGGCGCTGGTGCGCGCCCCGGTCAACGCCCGGCTCGGCGAGCGGGAAGTGGCCCATCTGCTGCGCGAGTCGGGGGCGCGCGTCCTCCTCGCCGACGCCGCCCACCTGGACGCGGCGCGGCACGCGGTGCCCGGCAGCGCGGTGCGGACGGTGATCGGCTACGACGGGCGGAGCGACCTCGGCCCCGGCTACGCCGGCCTCCTCGCCGACACCACCCCCGAGCCTGTCGACACCGACTGCGACGACGGCGACCCCGCCGTCCTTCACTTCACCTCCGGCTCGACGGGCAAGCTCAAGGCCGCGATCCAGACGTACGGCAACCGCGCCGCGGTGATGCGCAAGACGGTGATGGGCCCGGACACCCGTGTCGGCCCCGGTGACCGGCAGATCCTGGCCGGGCCCGTGACCCACGCCTCGGGTATGCCGCTGCTCGGCATCTTCTTCGCGGGCGGGTGCGCGGTGGTGCTGCCGGGCTGGGACGCCGAGGTCTTCCTCGCCACCGTCCAACGGGAGAGCGCGACACACGCGTTCGTCGTCCCGACCATGGTCAACACCGTGCTCGCGCTGCCGGACGCCCGCTCCTACGACGTCTCCACGCTGCGCCAGCTGATCTACGGGGCCGCGCCGATGTCGCCCCAGCGCATCCGCGAGGCCTGGGAGTTGTTCGGCCCGGTGCTCTCCCAGGGGTACGGCTGCGGGGAGACCACATCGGGTGTGCTGTTCCTGTCGACGGAGGACCACCGGCGCGCCATCGAGGGCGAGGACGAGGAACTGCTCCTCTCCTGCGGCCGGCCGCGGGCCGAGGCCGAGGTCGCGGTCGTGGACGAGCACGGGGTTCCGGTGCCGGACGGCGAGATCGGGGAGATAGCCGTACGGGGCCCCGACGTCGTACCCGGGTACTTCAACGAACCGGACCTCACCGCCGCCTCCTTCCGCGACGGCTGGTTCCTCACCGGCGACCTGGCGCGCCGCCGCGCGGACGGCTACGTCTTCATCGTCGACCGCAAGAAGGACATGATCATCTCCGGCGGTTTCAACATCTACGCCGTCGAGGTCGAGTCCGTCCTGCACCAGCATCCGGAGGTGTACGCGGCCGCCGTCGTCGGCGTCCCGGACGACCGGTGGGGCGAGGCGGTCAAGGCCGTCGTCGTGCGGCGCGAAGGCAGCACGCTGACCGAGGCCGGGCTCACCGAGTTCTGCGCCGAACACCTGGCCGGCATGAAGAAGCCCCGCTCGGTCGACTTCGTCGCCGCGCTGCCCCACAACCCCAACGGCAAGGTCGACCGCCGTGCGATCCGCGAGCCCTACTGGGCGGGCGCCGCGCGCCGCGTCCACTGAGGCCTGCCGCCGCCCGCCCCGCGAAGCCCGCCGATCCCCGCTGAAGAGGAGCCACCCCATGCCCTTCACCCTCGAACCCTCCTACGACGACAACCCGCGCCTTCGGACACTGGTCGCCGACCTGCGCCGCTACCTCCACGAGGAGCTCATCCCGTACGAGCGCGAGCGGGGCCTGACCCCGGAGACCAAACTGGACCGGCCGACTCTCGAACACGTCTGGAAACGCAGCCGCGAGCTCGGCTTCTACGGCGTCAGCCTGCCCACCGAGCTGGGCGGCCAGGGGCTGAGCCTGGTCGAACTCTGCGCGCTGAAGGAGGAGTTGACCGCGTCCGGCGCCGTGTTGTCCCACTCGGTCCTCGGCGACATGGGCGGACCGCTGCGCGCCGGCTCCATCGTCAAGTACGCGACCGAGTACCAGCTTGAGCGCTACCTGCTCCCCGTCATCCGGGGCGAACGTGCCTGCTGCTTCTCCATCACCGAGCAGGACGCGGGATCGGACGTACGGCGCATGACCACCACCGCCACACCCGACGGCGATTCCTACGTCCTCACCGGCCGGAAGGTATTCAGCTCGGCCGCCCCCTTCGCCGACTTCGCCGTCGTCGTCGCCCGCATGGCCGGTACGGAGGAGGCGTACAGCGCGTTCCTCGTCGACCTCGACAGCCCCGGCTGCCGGGTCCTGGCCGGCGAAGTCCCCATGTCAGGACAGCAGATGGAAGGAGACCTGGACTTCGACGGCTGCCGTGTTCCCGCCGCGAACCTCCTGGGCGAGATCGGTCAGGGACTGCGCATCGGCATCGGGCGCATCACCCTCAACCGCCTCCTGCACTGTCCATCCCTCATCGGTGCGGCGCGGCGCGCCTGGGACCTGTCCGTGGAGTACTCCAAGAGCCGCATCGCCTTCGGGCAGCCGCTGCTCGCCCTCCAGGCCATCCAGCACAAGCTCGCCGACATGGCCACCGACATCTACGCCGCCCGCTCCGCGGTCATGGCCACGGCAGCCCGCGCCGACCAGGGGGCGAACATCAGCGTCGAGGCCAACATGTGCAAGCTGCTCACCGCCGAGTCCTGTTTCCGCGTCGCCGACCAGGCCGTACAGATCCACGGCAAGACCGGACTCACTCGCGGCCACGAGGTCGAACAGATCTTCCGGACGCTGCGCATGTTCCGCGTCGTCACCGGCACCAGCGAGATCCACAAGAACGCGATCGCCAAGTCGCTGAGCTGAGCGGCAGCCCGCCGGCCGGGCAGATGCGCGCTGGGCACGCAACTGCCCGGCACCCCGGCCTCCCTGCTCTTCATCGAACCCGCAGGAGTCACTCTTGGCACCCCGACCCAGATCACGGCCCCGGCCCCGCCCTCAACCCCGGCCCGCTGCCGAGGAAGACACCGACGGCCGCACAGCGCCACCTCCCGCACCCTCCTACGACCGCCGCCGCGCCTGGCTGGTCACGGCCCTGATCGTGGCCTTCATGGTCGTCAACTTCGCCGACAAGTCGGTCCTGGGCCTGGCCGCCGTCCCGGTGATGGACGAACTGCACATCAGCAACAGCACCTACGGGCTGGTCTCCAGCTCCTTCTTCCTGCTGTTCAGCCTCTCCGGCCTGGTCGTCGGGTTCTTCTCCTCGCGCCTGGCCAGCCGGCTGCTGCTGTTCGCCATGGGGCTGCTGTGGGCGGTGGCCCAGCTCCCGGTCCTCGTCGTGGCCACGGTCCCCACCCTCGTCGCCGGCCGCCTGCTGCTCGGCGCAGCCGAAGGGCCCGCCGCCTCGATGTCCATGCACGCCCTGTACAAGTGGTTCCCGCCCGAGCGGCGCGGGCTGCCCTCGGCGCTGCAGATCGGCGGGGCGGCCCTGGGTACCCTGGTCGCCGCACCGGTGGTCACCTGGCTCATCAGTGCCTTCGGCTGGCGTTCGGCCTTCGCCGCCCTCGGCGTGACCAGCGCGGTCTGGAGCCTGGTGTGGTGGAGGGGCGGACATGACGGTCCGTACGACGACGTTCGCCGGCCGCCTCACGGTCCCGCCGCGCCACGGGCCTCCGACCGGCTGCCCTACCGCAGACTGCTGCTCAGCGGCACGGTGCTGGGGAGCATATCCAGCGCCTTCGGAGCCTCCTGGGCGCTGTCCCTGAGCCAGGCGTGGCTGCCCGCCTACCTCCGGACACAGCTCGGCATGACGCCGGGGAAAGCCGCGACCACCATCAGCGTCGTCGCCGCCTTCAGTCTCGTCCTCCTGCTGACGGTCTCCCCGCTCGTGGACTTGCTCAAATCCCGTGGTGTTTCCAGCCGTTGGTCGTGCGGTGGGCTGCAGGGCGCCGCCGTGTGCGTCGCGGCGGTGGCCATGGCGGGCTTCCCCCTGATCGAC
Source organism: Streptomyces sp. NBC_01197 (assembly GCF_036010505.1). Classification (NCBI taxonomy): domain Bacteria; kingdom Bacillati; phylum Actinomycetota; class Actinomycetes; order Kitasatosporales; family Streptomycetaceae; genus Streptomyces; species Streptomyces sp. NBC_01197. Next base: position 1,545,705 of record NZ_CP108569.1, on the reverse strand, counting down.
GCCCAGGGCCCCCGCGTCCTGCTCATCGGCGTGGCCTTCGCCTGTGCCTCCGTAGCTGTTCCCCTGCACTACATGACCACGGCCGAGGCCGTCCCCACCTCCCAGCGAGGCGCGGTGTTCGGCATCGTCGCCGCCACCGGCACCCTTCCCGGCCTCGTCGTTCCCGCCGTCACCGGCCACCTCATCGACGCGGCGGCGACCCAACAGGCGGGCTATCGCACCGCGTTTCTCCTCACCGCGGGCGTCATGTTCGTCGCCGGAGCGGTGGCCATCGCCGTGATCCGGCCCGAACACGACGCGCGGCGCCTGGGGCCGGCCGTCGCGATGACGGAGCCTCTCGCGGACGGGCCGGCCTGAGCCGTGACGTCAGTCCCCCCACGCTTCACGGGCTGCCGCCCGCCGCTCCCTGCGGCTGCGCTGTCCGGCTGCCGATGGTGAAGGCTCCCCGCCGACGAGGCCCCCGCTGTCCCCGCGTCGACCTGCCGGTGCCCGCAGGGGAGCCGGGCCCCGACGGAACCGTGGAACGCGCGTCGCAGCAGCTGGCCCGCGCCCTGGCCCGCTGGAAGGCGGCGGCGGAGAGGTAGCGCCCCGGGGCGAGCACGGGCGCCGCGCCCTGCCCCGCACGATGTGGTGACTGCCTGCCGGCGGCCTGTCCGGAACGGTGTGCGGGGCGGCGTCCCGGCTCAGTGAACCAGCTGGGTAAGGGTCTCCTGATTGCGCGTGCGCACCGAGTCGGGCAGCCGCGCGACGAGTTCGGCGATGGTGACCGAGCGCAGCGAGGCGCGCCACGCCTCGTCCGCCTCGTTCATCACGGTGTTGACCAGGCACGTGCTCCGGCACTCCTCGGCGGAGGAGGCGCCGGTGCCGCGCTGCCGGATCTCCTGGCAGACGAAAGGCGGCGCGGTGCCCTCGATGGCCTCCACCACATCCAGGACGGAGACCGACTCGGGGGCGCGGGCCAGCCGGTAGCCGCCTTTCGGGCCGGAGTTGGCGCTCAGTACCCCGGCTCTGGTCATCGCCTGGAGGTGCTTGGACAGATACGCCTCGGGCAGGCCGAAGTGGGCGGCCAGCACCCCGCGGCGCATCAGCCCGCCGGGCGGCACCTGGGCGAGCAACGTGGCGCAGTGCAGACCCCACTCCACACCCTGTGAAAGCTTCATCGCGTTCTTCGGTCTCGTCGAGGCTTTTCCGGATCTGTCATGTCCGGCATACCGGACACGACGGGGATGTCTTGCGTAGCCCTCAGGCTTCGGCGCCGCCCGGTCCTTCGCCGGTGTCCCCGCCGATCAGCCAGGGCCTGACCTGCTGGCGGGCGCGGTGCAGCCGGGACTTCACAGTGCCGACGGGCAGGTTCATCCGGTCGGCGATCTCCGCGTAGTCGAGTTCGCAGATGTCGCGGTAGACGAGCGGCGTCACCAGTTGCGGAGCCTCGCGCTCCAGCCGCTCCAGGGCTTCGAGCAGATCGACGCGCGAGCCCGCGATCACGCTGGTGGTACGCGGGTCGGGGTGGGTCGTCTCCGCCGTGGTCAGCGGGGTCTCCGCCGAGCGCCGCTTGAGCTCGCGGTACTTCTGCCGCGAGCAGTTGGCGACCACCGTGTACAGCCAGGTGCTGAACTTGCTGCGGCCCTCGAAGCGGTGGATGTTGCGCGCAACTTGGACGAGCACGTCCTGGGCCGCCTCCTCGGCATCCTCGCGGTACAGGAGGAACCGGGCGCAGCGGCGCAGCACATCGGGACTGATGTCCCGCAGCAGGGCGTCCAGGGCTGCCTGATCGCCGCCGGATGCTCGGACGGCCAGGGCTTCTGTTCCATCGGCGGGCAGGGTCACTGGAGGGTGTCCGCCGGTCGGGCCGACTGGACTCGCTGGGGGATCACCCATGCATGATAGCCACATGTCCGTACCAGAAGAGATTGGCCGGTACCGCGTACTGCGGCGCCTCGGCACGGGGGCCTTCGCCGTGGTGTGGCTGGCCCACGACGAACGGCTGCACGCCGAGGTCGCGGTGAAGGTGATGGCCGACAACTGGTCGTACCGCCTGGACATCAGGGAACGCTTCGTGGCGGAGGCGCGACTGCTGCGCAGAGCCAACTCGGGTGGCGTGGTCCAGGTATTCGACATTGGTGATCTCCCTGACGGACGGCCCTACTTCGTCATGGAGTACGCCGACCACGGCACCCTGGACGACCTGTTGACCGCGGGCGAGCTCGATGTGGACGAGGCGCTGCGACTGACCGCCGAGGCGGCGCGCGGCGCGGCCGCGCTGCACGACGCGGACATCGTGCACCGGGACATCAAGCCGTCGAACATCCTGCTCAAGGGCCGGCCGGGCGGTCACGAGCGGGTCCTCATCGCCGACCTGGGCCTGGCGAAGAACCTGGCGCAGGCATCCGGCCTCACCGTGATCGCGGGCAGCAGCGGCTATATGGCGCCCGAGCAGGCGCAGCCGTACGACGGCATCGACCCGCGCGCCGACGTCTACAGCCTCGGCGCCGTCCTCCACCACCTGCTCACCGGCACGGTCCCCGGCCCGCCCGGCAAGGTGCTCCCGGCCGACGAGCTGCGGCCCGGTCTGCCGGCGCCGGTGGTGGCAGCGGTGCAGCGGGCCATGGACCCGGACCGGGAGCGGCGCTGGGAGAGCGCGCGGGCGTTCACGGCGGAACTGGAGCGGCTGCGGGAGCTGCCCACATCCGGGGAGGCGGCACCCGCCCCGGGCGGCTCGCCGGTACCGGAAGTCTCCGGAGGCTCGCCGGTACCTTCAGTCCCTGACGCTTCGCCCATACCGTCTTCCTCCGGTGCGCCTTCGGTCCCTGCCGGTTCGCCCGTACCGTCTGCTTCCGGTGCGCCTTCGGTCCCTGCCGGTTCGCCCGTACCGTCTGCTTCCGGTGCGCCTTCGGCCACCAGTGATTCGCCGCCCGTATCTTCTGGCCCGGGGTTCGGTCCGCCCGGTCCGGTGTTCGGCTCGCCCGTACCCCCGAATCCGGACGCCTCCGCCGCACCCTCGTTCTCCCCGGAGACCGTCGCGTTCTCCGAGCCCTTCGGCGCCCCCGAGTTCGTCGCCTCCCCGGGGGCGCCGGCGTTCGCGGCGCCCGAGCATCCCGGGCCGCCCGGTGCCCCCGCGTCCCCGGTGCCCGCCGCACCCGGCCCCGATGCCCCGCCGGCTACCCGTACGCGACGTACCCGGACCCTGCGGACCGTACTGACCGTACTGGCGGCCGTGGCCGTCGCCGCCGGGGCGGGAACGGCGCTGACTCTGTGGGAGCAGAGGCCGCCCAGTACGGAGCAGGTCAGCGACGCCACCGGGAAACTAAGCCTGGAAGTCCCGCACGCCTGGGCCGTGCAACTGGCCGACTCCGGCTGGTCACCCGGTGTACTCGGCCTCGGCCGTACGCACCGGCCCGGCCTGACAGTGGCGGACTCCGTCGCGGGGTGGTCCGATCTGCGGACGGACGACGACGGTGTGTTCGCCGGTACGGCCGGTCCCGGCACCGACAGTTCGGCGGCCCTGACCGCGAAGGTGAAGAAGAGCACGCACCCGGGCTGCAAGGCCGTCGGCACGACCACGTACTCGGACAGCCGTTGGCACGGCACCATTCGCACCTGGGATTCCTGCGGAACCGAGGGCAGAAGCCTCAAGGAGATCGCCCTGGTTCCGGTCGCCGGGGGCAAGCCGCCGGTGTACGTGCAGATCAGGTGCGCCGAGAGTTTCGGCGCCGACGCCACCGACCGCATTCTGCGGAGCGTGCGGGTTGCTGCGTGAACTTTTCGGTCCTTCCGGTCATCGGAGGTAGTCATAGGGACGTCACAGAAGGGACGGTAGGCACCATGCCGAATCCAGGACAGCGGGGCAGAGAAGACCACCTGACCGGGGCCGGCGAGAGGACCGGATTCGCCGACCGCCGGGGCCTGCTAGCCGGGGCCGCGACCGCGGCCGTCGCGGGCGCGCTGCTGCTCAGCGGGTGCGGCAACGCCGACTCGGGTCCGCAGAAGGTGGCCAGCGTCGGCGGCCCGGTGACCAGCGGCGCGTCGGTCCCCCCGGCCGACAGCAGCAAGGGACCGACCTCGCAGGCGTCGGGACCCGGAAGCGGATCGGAACCGCCCGCCGCCCCGTCCGGGTCGAAGAGCTCAGACACCAGCAGTGCGAATCCGCCGAGGAGCAGCAGCGGCGGAGGCGGGAACACACCTGCACCGAACCACTCGACCCGCTGCCACACCTCCGAACTCGGTCTGTCGATCGGCGACGACCACCCCGGCGCGGGGCAGGAGAACTTCGCGCTGGTCCTCACCAATAAGTCCGGCCACACCTGCACCGTCAGCGGCTTCCCGGGCCTGGCCTTCGTGGACGGCGGAGGCCACCAGGTCTCGGTGGATCCCGAACGCACCGGCTCCTCCGGCGGTGCGGTGAAGGTGGCACCCGGAGCGAGCGCCTGGGCGCCGCTGTCGTTCACCAACCCGGAGGTGTCGGGGTCGGGCAAGGTGACACCGCCGACCGTACGGGTCACGCCGCCCGACGAGAAGGTCGCGCTGATCGTGCCGTGGAACGGCGGCCCGGTGCCGGCGGACGGAAGCTCGGGGCCGCAGGTCGGGGCGTTCTCGGCAGGCTCGGGCAGCTGAGCACAGGACGCGTGACAGGGAACCGGGAGCAGGAACCAGAAGGGGGCGGGCCGCACCTGCGGCCCGCCCCCTTCCTCTGTGCCTTCTGCTGTGATCAGCCGTTGACGCTGATGTGCGTGGCGAGCGCGGTGACGTCGAGCTCACCGTTGTCGACCCACTGCGGGAACTTCAGGGTCTTGTGCGTGGTGGACGCGGGCGGCGTGACCACCAGGTAGGAGGCGTGCCGGGCGTCGGACGTACCGGTGTTGGCGTGCGTCCAGGCGATGACCGCCTCGGCGCTCTGGCCGTTCTTGAGGGTCAGCGTCTGCTTGGCCGGGCCCTTGGCGTACCAGGTGCTGCCCCAGTGCACCTTGGAGGCCAGCGTGTGGTGGCCGGCGTCCTGGAGGCCGAGTCCCGGGTAGCCGCGCAGGTCGCAGGTGTGGCCGCTGGTGTTCTTGAGCTTGAGGACGACGCCCTCGTGGTTCATCCCGCCGGCCAGTCCCTGCCCGAAGGAGGCGGTGAGCCCCGAGGTGGCACAGGTGGGCACCGACGCCGCCTGGGCGGCCCCGGCCCCGGCGAGCCCGAGTCCGGCGACAGCGACGACGGCGAGCCCCGCGGCGCCTATACGGGCGATGCGGGTGCGGGCCCCTGCGCGCCGGGCGGTGCTGTTCCGATACTGCTCAGCCATGTCGATCGATCTCCACTCTCAATGGTGCGCTTCTCAGCAATGCGGTGCGCGTTGTCTTCGCGTTTCCAAGCAGTGGGATGCGGAAGACAGCCAGAAAGTTCACGGTAAATCCGCCCAGATACGCCGGATACGGCGGGTGACGGAAGCGGAAGGGCCCGCTCAGGCGAAGGCGCGCTCCGCCTCGATCTCCTCCAGTGACTTACCCGCTGTGTCGGGCATGAAGAAGAAGCCGACCGCCCCGCTGACCACCAGGAACACGGCCAGCAGCGCGGCCACCGGCCGGATGCCGGTGCTGGCGAGCGCCGGTACGAACAGGCTCCAGATCCCGACGAAGGTCCGCGAGAGTCCGAAGGTGAAGCCCTGGGCCGTGCCGCGCAGCATGGTCGGGAACAGCTCCTGGCTGAAGATCTTGTAGAGCGGCTCGCCTGCGAATGTCCCGCCCACCGCGAAGAGCACGATGTTCAGGATGATCACGGGGATGGTGAACGGCAGCACCAGATAGCTGACATAGGCGATGACCTGCATGGCGCCGCCCGCCCCCCACATCCACTTGCGGGTGAGGTGACTCCGGTCGACGTAGTTCATGAACAGCAGCGCCGCACCGATGCTCACCACGAACCCCGCACAGGCGAGGCCCACCCCCGCCGACTGGCTGCCCGCGTGCAGGGTCCTGATCATGTAGGGGGTGAAGATGCCGTTGGTCGCGGCCGCCAGTCCCCAGAAAAGGTAGATCGTCCCGGTCCAGATCAGCGCGTTCCGGTTGGGCCCCTGGAAGAGCGCCCTCGCGGTGGGCCGTGCGGTCACTCCCGAGGCGAACGCCCGTTTCCAGCGCGCCGATTCCGCCAGACCGCGCCGCAGTGCCCACGTGACCAGCGCCACGACGAACAGCTGGAGAAACACCAGCCGGATACCGAGCAGGCCGAACGGGGCGAGGGCGAGTGCGAGCAGCAGCACAATGACCGGGCCCAGACTCCAGGCGATCTGGGTGAATCCGAGAAGCTTTCCGCGCGCCGAAGCCGGTGCGAACTCACCCACCAGCGCGAGAGAAGTGGGGACGTCCGCACCCACCGCGAGCCCCACGACAAAGGTGCCCAGAAAGAGCATCAGCGGATTGACCGCGAGAGCGATGCAGAGAATCCCCGCCGCATAGACCAGCAGGTCGTACTTGTAGATGCGTTTCCGGCCCAGCGTGTCACCCAGCCGGCCCCCGATGAACGCGCCGATCGCACAGCCGACCGCGTTGGGCCCCAGCGCTGCGAGCAGCCCCACGGCATTCGAACTCAGGTGCAGATACGACTGGAACATCACGAGCCCCGCGCCCAGCGCGACGATGGATCCGGCGTCCATGTAGGAGGCCATACCGGCCAGCACCGACCATTTCCACTGCTCGGATGTGACTCTCCCGGCCTCGCCGTCCGCCCTTTCCCCAGCGGCCGTACCGAGATCGCCTGTCTCCTGGGGGATCATGCCTTTCTCCGGATCTGTTCGTGGTTCGCGGTGGTGGTCAGCGCCCTGTGACCGGCGGCCCCGTGGTCCGTGCCGGCCACGGTGCGGCCATCTGCCCGCTGTACTGCGCTGATGGTGCGGCCGGCGTGGGTGGCCGGGATTTCGCAGCTGCATTGTCCAGGCAATGCGGGGTACGGAGTGGTCCGGCGCTCCGTATTGCGGACGGTTGTGCCTGAGGGCGCGCCGACACGCGGTCTCCCGTGTTTCCGCGAAGAAACTGGACAGGGGAGACCGAGGCGATGATGAACGCGGCAATGGCCGCTCTGCAGACGGGATGACATGAGCAAGGGACGCCCCCGACGAGAATCAAGGCGGTCCGGCGGATCGAACCCCGCCAATGACCGGCTCCTCCGTACCCTGCTACGGCGCCGCAAACGGTCACTGAGTGCCGAGGACGTGACGGTCACCGACAAACCCGAAGTGCGCAGGGCGGTGTCCGCGTCTGCTCTCGGCAACATGATGGAGTGGTTCGACTTCGGTGTGTACGCCTATTTGGCGGGCACCCTCGGCGAGGTCTTCTTCCCTTCCAGCTCGCCCGGGGCGCAGGTCGTGTCCACCTTCGCCACGTTCGCCGCCGCATTCCTCGTACGGCCCCTCGGCGGGCTGGTGTTCGGCCCGCTCGGCGACCGTATCGGCCGTAAACGCGTACTCGCCGCGACCATGATCATGATGGCGATCAGTACATTCGCCGTCGCGTTCCTGCCGAGCTACGACTCGATCGGATTCACCGCACCGATCCTGCTGCTCATCTGCCGGCTCGTACAGGGTTTCTCCACCGGTGGTGAATATGCCGGAGCGACCACCTATATCGCCGAGTACTCACCCGACAAGAGGCGGGGATTCCTGGGCAGTTGGCTGGACTTCGGTACGTTCGTCGGCTACTCGCTCGGTTCCGGCATCGTCACCATCCTGACCGCGGCGCTCGGGCACGACGGGATGGTCCACTGGGGCTGGCGGATCCCGTTCCTGGTGGCCGGGCCGCTCGGACTGATCGGCCTCTATATGCGGCTGCGGCTGGAGGAGACCCCCGCCTTCAAGCGCCAGGCCGAGGAGGCCGCGGCGGAGTACGCGAAGGAGTCGCACGACGAGGGCGACGAGGACCCGGTGGAAGTGGCCCGGCAGTCCGGCCACGGGCGGCTGAGGGAGATCTTCACCCAGCACTGGCAGGCGGTGCTCATCTGTATGGGTCTCGTCCTGCTCTACAACGTGACCAACTACATGGTGACCTCGTACCTGCCGACCTTCATGACCGAGACGCTCGGCCAGGACGCGCTCACCGCCCAGCTGCTGGTGCTCGGCACCATGATCGTGGTGGTGCTCACCATCACCACGGTGGGCCGCAGCTCCGACCGCTGGGGCCGCAGGCCCGTCTTCATGGCGGGCAGTATCGCGCTCATCGTCCTCTCGGTTCCGGCGTTCGTTCTGATCCGGCAGGGCGGCATCCTGCAGCCCGCGTTCGGCTGCCTCATCCTGGGCCTGCTGCTGGTGTGCTTCGCGGGTACGTCGGCCTCCACCCTGCCCGCGCTCTTCCCGACCCGGCTGCGGTACGGGGCCCTGTCGATCTCGTTCAACGTCTCGGTCTCGCTCTTCGGCGGTACCACGCCGCTGATCGCATCGGGCCTGGTCGAGGTCACCAAGAACGACATGGTCCCCGCGTACTACCTGATGGTCGCCGGCGTCATCGGATTCATCGCCACCTACTTCCTGCACGAGACGGCGGGCCGGCCCCTGCGCGGCTCCGGTCCCATGGTGGAGACCCATGACCAGGCGCGCTCGCTGGTCGCCGCCAGCCGCACCGAGGCCGGGCGCCGGGCGCGGGACGTGTGGATCCATCTGCGGCACCCATGGGCCCGGCACAACGGCGACGACAAGCAGGGCTGACACCCGCCGGGGCGGCACCGTCCGCACGGGCCGACGGTGCCGCCCGGTGGCCGGTACGTCGACGAGCACCCCTGACGGCAATATATAATTGCGATATGCATCTATCTCCGGCCTCCGACGAGCAGCGGATCGAGGACGCCGCCCGAGGACTCCTGCGAGGCATCGGACGGCTCTCCCAGGCGCTCTTCAGGGCCGGAGAATTCGGACTCCCGCGCAGCCACACCGCCGTACTCGACGCCCTGGAGCCCAGGCCACGCCGGGTCACCGAGATCGCCGCCTACACCGGCATCGCCCAGCCGCGGGTGACTCTCGTCCTCCAGGAGCTGGAGGAGCGCGGACTCATCGAGCGCGAACGCTGCTCCAAGGACCGGCGCGTCGTCGAGGCGTCGCTCACACCTGCCGGCGGAGAGCTCATGGAGCGGGCGCGGCAGCGTATGGCGTCGGCCCTTCTCGAAGGACTGCGGACGAACGTCGACGAGCCGGAGCGGGCTGTGGGACTGGCCCGGGATGCGGTATCCACCCTTCTGCACGCCGTCGAACCGGAGGTCAGTTGACCACCCCAGCCACCGAAGCCGCGCAAGCCACCGAAGCCACAGCCGGGCCGGGCGGGGGCAGGCCACCCCGCACCGGGGGCTCCGTCGCGCCCCGCCGGGTCGGCGGGCCGAGACGCTGGTGGGACGGGGTACTCGCCGCCGACCCCGGTCTCGGTCAGCTACAGGCCGGGTGGCGCTCGCTGGTCGCCGTCACCACCGGCCTCGCCGTCGGTTACGGGATGTCCGTCGCCCTGACCCTGCCGGCCATGCTCGGCATGATGGTCGGCGGCATGATGGGCATGATGAGCGCGTTCGCCATCGCGGAGAACACCCCGCTCCGGCTGACCCGCTCCATCCTGTGGATGCCGTTCCCCTACTCGGCCGTGCTGCCGCTCGCCGCTTGGCTGAGCGACGACCGTGCGCTGCAGCTCACCCTGATGGTGGTGGCGCTGGCGCTGACGTTCTTCCTCGCGCGGTTCGGGCCGCTGGGGCTGCTCACCGGCATGATGCTCTTCAACTCGTTCATGGTCGGCATGATGGCTGCCATCCCGCTGAACCTGTGCGGGAAGCTGTTCGTCGTGGCGCTGGTGTCCGCGGTGGCCATCCTCGCCGCCCGGCTGCTGCTCTGCTGCCCGATGCCCCGCGAGGACCTGCTCCGCACCCAGCGCGCGTTCGTCGTCGAGGCACGCCGGGTCGGTGACGCCGCCACCGCCGCGCTGGATCCCGACGCCGACCACGACGTCGCCATCAAGCGGATGCGGCGGAGTCTGCGCCGTCTCAACATCACCACCGTCACCATCGACGGCCGCCTCGCCCAGCCGGAGGTCGCCGCCGACCCGGACACCGCCGAGCTGCTCCACCAGTACCTCTTCGACGCCGAGCTCGCCCTGCAGGGCATAGGCCAGGCGGTGCAGCGGCTCGCCCGGATGCCCGTGCCGCCGCACCTGCGCGAGGCGATGGTCGTCGCGCTGGTCGTCGCCCGCGACACCCCGCTGGGCCGGGCCGACGCCCTGCACCCGGCGGCCCGGCTCATCCAGCAGCAGGCCACAGAGGTCCTCTCCGACCGGAACGCGAGCCCCGATGAGGCCGAGGCCGCGATGCTGGCCCGGAGGGTGGGCCACCTCCTCGACTCGCTCGCCGACTCCCTCGCGCACTGGCTCGAACTCGGCTGGAACGCGCCGAAGGCCCGGGCCAAGGTCCCCTTCCAGCCCACGGTCGCCCTGGAGCAGAACCGCCCGGCCGGAACCGGCGCGGTCGCCAGGCGGGTCGCGGCGGCTCAGCAGCTGAAGGGCTGGCGGCGCGTCGTCCCGTACGTACGCGTACCGCTGCACGCGGCGGTGGCCTGCGCCATCGTCTGCCCGATCACCGACGCCATCGACCCCCGGCGCTTCTACTGGGGACTGATCGGCGTGATGATCACGCTGTTCGGTACCAACACCACGCACGAGCGGCTGCGCAAGCTCGCCCACCGGATGGTCGGCACGGTCGCCGGTGCGGTGATCGGCATCTGGCTGCTCCATGTCATAGGACCCGGCCACGTCTACTGGACCCTGCTGGTCATCGTCGCGGGACTGGCCCTGGGCGCCTGGGGGATGCAGCGCCAGTACGCCTACTGGGTCGTGGGACTCGTCACCGCTCTCGTCCAGCTGTACGGGATGTCCACCCCGTACAGCAGGATGGACCACCTGCTGGGCGAGCGTCTGCTGGACAACGGCCTCGGAATCCTCGTCGCCACCGCCTGCGCCGCGCTGATCTTCCCCCTCTCCACCCGGAAGGTCGCCCAGGAGGCCGATCGCGGCTATGTCGCGGCGCTGGAGCACCTGATCAGCCAGGTCCGTGAACGCTGGGAGGATCCCGAGGCCCCGGTCCGGCTGCGCGGCGCGGCCCGCGGGGTCGACGCGGCCCTGTTCCAGGTCCGCAGTGTGGCGCGGCCGCTGGTCCGGATGCCGCTGGGGATCCGGGGACGCGGCGCCGAGAACCGGCTCGCGCTCCTCGCCACCGCCACCGCGCACGCACGGGCACTCGCCGCCGCGGCCGATGTCGACATCGATCTCGGGCCACGGCTCACCGGGCACGTCGAGCGGATCACGCAGACGCTCCTGGAGTCGCTGCGGGCGCTCGACCGGCACTTCTCGACCGGGGAGCCCGGCGGCACCTGGGTCAGGGTGAGCCCGCTCATCCGTGACCTCGAAGGGCAGCTGCGGGGAGCCCCGGCGGGTCCCCGCGCCGACCGGCTGCACACCGCGCTCCGGGAACTGGCCGCGCTGGACGAGGTGCTGGCCGGATTCGCCGAGGGCCGCGGTCTGGAGACCGTCACCGCGTCCGCCGAGCGGGTCACCGCGGCCGCCGAAGCCCCCGGGACGCCGCCCACCACGCCACGGGAGCGCCGTACCCAGGAGGTCCTGGCGGCGTGGGCCGCACACACCCGGCGGCAGGCGGACGCGCGGAAGCCGGGCAGTACGCCGGGACCGCGCGGACCGGTCACGGACCGGGCCGGGCAACAGGCCGGCCCCGGGGCGGCGGTGCCCGCGCAGGACGCCGCCCGCCCGGTCGGCAGCGGACCGGAGCCCGCGCGGAGCAACGGCGGTCCGAACGCCGGTGGTTCGAGGACCGGTGGTTCCAGGACCGGCGGTTCGGTCACGGTCAGCGGCACCGTACGGTGCGATGACCATCCGGTCGACTGCGGTGCGTGGATAACGGTGGTCAGTTCCCGGGGTAAGCGCCAGGCAGGCGTCCGGGCGGCCGGCGGCCGCTACCGGATCACCGGTCTGGAGCCCGGCACGTACACGCTCATCGCGGCCGGCTCGTCCCACGCTCCGCGCGCGGAGTTCCTCACGGTCACGCGCACGGAGGGTGAGATGCACCACGACCTCCGGCTCCACCCGGCGTCCGGGCAGTAAGTCCGGGCAGCAGCCCGGGGCGGTAGAAGGCAACGCCGGCCGGACCGGCTGTGCGGGCGAGCGGCCCGCACAGCACCGTCCGGCCGGCGGTGGTGTCCCGGCGGGTCCGTCAGTCCTGCGTCCCCCGGTCCCGGTCCCGCGGGCTCTGCTCCGGTGCCGCGTGCCGGTCGCGGGCGGCGCCGGTGCCGATGACCGCCTGCGGCACCAGCAGCACGATGAGCATCACCAGCGGCACCGTCCAACTGTCGGTCAGCTGGTGCACGGCGCCCAGCGCGAGCGGCCCCACCGAGGCCAGCAGATAGCCGAAGCACTGCGCCATGCTGGACAGCTGCGCGGCATGGCGGCCGTCCGGCGCCCGCTCCACGATGAACAGCATCGCCAGCGAGATCGCCGCGCCCTGGCCGAGCCCGAGCAGCACCATCCAGAGGTAGGCCCCGCTCACCGGGGCCATAACGAGACCCGCGAAACCGCCCACGGTCAGCACGGCGCCGACCATCGCCAGCAGTCCGGGCCGCACACCCCGCGAGGCGAGGACCGGCGAGACGAAGGCCCCGGCGATCCCCAGCAGGCTGGAGAACGACAGCATCCATCCCGCGGTGCCCTCGGCCATCCCCGCGTTGCTCAGGATGGTCGGCAGCCAAGCGGCGGCGGCGTAGTACGAGAGGGACTGCAGGCCCATGTAGCCGGTGACCAGCCAGGCGACCGGGTTGCGCCATAGCCCCCGCACGGGATGCGCCGCGCTGCGCGCCTCGGCCGCGGTGGCCCGGCTGTGACGGCGGATCTGCGGGGCCCAGACCAGGACCGCCAGCACACCGAGCAGCCCCCAGAGCGCCAGCGTGGAGCGCCAGTCCAGGTGGGCGGCGTGCTCGACGGGGACGGTGATACCGGCCGCCAGAGCGGCCCCGCCGAACAGCGACATCGAGTAGAGGCCCGTCATCAGGCCGACCCGCTGCGGGAAGTCGCGCTTGATGACCCCCGGCAGCAGGACATTGGCGACGGCGATGCCCGCACCGACGATGACGGTGCCGCCGAGCAGGGCCGCCATCGACGGCACCAGCCGCAGCGCGGTTCCGGCGCAGATCAGCACCATGGTGCCCAGCAACGCGGGCTCCATGCCGAACCTGCGTCCCAGGCGCGGTGCGAAGGGGGCCAGCAGACCGAAGCAGAGCAGCGGCAGGGTGGTCAGCAGCCCGACCGCGGTGGCGGACATGCCCGTGTCGGTGCGGATGGTGTCGAGCAGCGGTGAAGCGGCCACCAGGGCGGGACGCAGGTTCAGTGCCAGGACGATCACGCCGAACGCGAGCAGCCCGCCCGGCCGCACCGCGTCCCGTGCCGGCGCGGAGGCCGGGGCGGAGGCCGGTGAGGCCGGTATCCGCTCGCCGGGCGGCCGGATCGGGCTCTGCTCAGCGCGGGTGCCCTTCATGCGCCGCCTCCCGTGTTCGCGCCGTTGCTCGTCCGGGGGCCGGTTTCGCCGCCGTCGGGCCGGCCGGGCAGGGGGTCCGCGTCCTGCAGGGACCGGACGGAGGCGATGGTCTCGTTGATGTACTCCTCGACACAGCGGACCGCCCGGTCGGCGTCGGCCGCTTCGATCGCGTCCACCAGGGCGGCGTGCGAATCCAGCTGGAAGCGCGGCCCGTCCGGCAGCGGAGCGTGGGTGACGGAGGTGACGGTGGCGCGCAGCCCGTCGGTGAGATGGCTGTACAGATCGGTGAGCATCCCGTTGTGCGCGGCGGCCACCACTGTGTGGTGGAAGGAGACATCCGCGTCCACGAACTCGGCGGGATCGGGCTCGTGCCTGGTCTCGTCGCGACGCCGCAGGGCGGCCCGCAGCGCGGCCACGTCCTCGGGGGTGCGGCGTTCGGCCGCCAGCCGGGCGGCGTCGCGCTCAAGACCGGCACGGACCTCCAGCGCCTCCAGATGGCTCGCCCGCCGCAGCCGCCGCAGGAGCGCGGCGCCGAGGTCGTCGGCGGCGCGTACGTAGGTCCCGTCCCCCTGGCGCGGTTCGAGCATCCCGCTGTGCACCAGTGCCCGCACCGCCTCGCGCACCGTGTTCCGGCCGACCCCCAGCAGCTCCACCAGGACCGGCTCGGCCGGAATCTTCGTACCGACCGGCCATTCCCGTGACTCGATCAGGGTCTGCAGCTGGTCGATCACGCGTCCGACCAGGCTGGAGCGCTCCGTCGCGCGTAGCGGCATGTCCACCTCCAGGTTCAATACCTCCAATCAACCTAACATCCCATGTTTGACGGACGGTGCGGCCGGGACCGGCGGCCGGGCGGGGGAGTGGGCCGGGGCCGGGGGTCTACGGCGCCGTGGTGTGTACGTGTGCGGCGGATCCGGAGGGGCCGGACTCCTCCTTCGTACGCGCCGCACGGTCCCGGATCGCGCCCACGCCCCGGCCGAGCGCGCCGATGGCGAGCAGGAGCAGCACTGTGCCGAGCGTGAACGCCTCGAACGTGGTGCGTGTGACGCCCCAGGTCTGCCGGAAGTCGTAGCCGGCACCGAGGGCCGCTTCCAGGGTGCCGGGGAAGAGCGCGACCCAGGAGCCGACCAGGATCCAGGCGTAGACGAGGACCGCGCAGACCCGGAAGCCCGCGGTGCCGAAGGGCACGGTGTAGGGACGGGGGACTTCGCGGTGGCGGTGGCGCAGGGTGACGAGCGCCGGCACGACGACCAGATACGAGAGCAGCAGTGTGGTGATGGCTACGGTGAGGACGACGCCGAAGACCGCCGCGCTGTCACCCCGTACGAGGTTCGTCGCGGCGATCATGAAGATCGTGGCGGTGATCCCGGACACCAGGTTCATCCGTACCGGCGTGCCGAGCCCGCGGTGGAAGGCGCCGAGGGAGCGGCCGAAGAACCCGCCGTCGGCCGCCGCCATGGCCTGCATACGGTCGCTGACGATCATCCAGGCGCTGCCCTGGGTGAGCAGCGCGAAGGCGAACATCACCCCGGCCGCCGTCAGCAGCGGCCCGCTCCAGGAGCCGTATACCCCGAAGACCAGGGCCGCGGCCTCCATGAACCCGCCGATTCCGGTGACCTTGTCGGCGGGCGCCGCGGACAGGATGGCGAGCACGGGCAGCAGATAGCAGCAGGTCGCGACGGACGCGGAGACCGCGATGGAGACGGGGACGTCGCGCTTGGCGTCGTGCATCTCGTCACCGGCCGCGTTCGGGGCCTCGAAGCCCACGTACGCGAAGAGCAGGACGGGAACCAGGGCGAGGAACCCTGCGGTGGTCGGGGTGAACCGTGCGTGGTGCAGCCCCGCGAAACCGTGCTGCAGACCGTAGGCCAGGGCGGTTCCGGTGAACAGGAGCACACAGCCCACCTTGACGACCGCACCGGCCGTGGTGATCCATTTGCCGCGGCGCAGCGAGACGACGGCGGTCAGGATCGAGGCCCAGATGAAGACGAGCTTGAAGGCGTAGTCGGCGAAGGTGCCGCTGCCGAGGTGCGACACGTAGCTGTTCCAGGCGTCGGAAGCGGCGAAGACCAGCGAACCGCCCAGCCAGACCGGGTTGGTGACCCAGTAGAAGAGTGTGGTGAGCGCTGCCGTCGCCTTGCCGTAGGCGAGCTTGACCCACACATAGGGGCCGCCCTCCTGCGGGAAGGCGGCGCCGGTCTCGGCGAAGAGCAGGGCGTACGGGACGAGGAAGAGGAGCGCGATGACGGCGGTCCAGGTGACGGCCTCGCCGCCGCCGGTGGCGATCTGGCCGACCACGTCGAAGGAGATGACGGCGGCGATGCCCATCGCCATGATGTCGAAGCGGCGCAGGCTGCGGGAGAGATGGGGCGGTGGGGGCACGGCGGCTGGTGCGGGTGAGGCCGGTGGTGCAGACACGAGGTCCTCCTGCCGGCACGCGCCGCGGGAGGCACGTGACGAACGGTTGCGGTCGGCTGATGGGCGGGACCACCCGGACCTCCCGCGGCGACGGGAGGCCCGGGTGGGGCGGCGGCCCAGGGATCAGGCGCAGCAGACCGGGCGCAGCGCGGCCCGGCCCAGTGGATCGGGCACAGTGGAGCGGGGCCGGCGGATCAGGCCCGGACCTCTCCGGTGGGGAGGGTGCGCTCCAGGACCGAACGCAGCGCCACCGCGGCCTCCTTGGCCTCCGAGTCCGTCATGATCAGCGGCGGCGACAGCACCAGGCTGTGGGCCGAGTCGCGGACGATGACACCGGTCTCGCGACGGATGACGTCGTGCGGCATCCGGGCGGGGTCCAGCGGGAGCGGGGTGCGCGACTCGCGGTCGGCGACGAGTTCAACGGCCAGCATCATGCCGACCGACCTGATCTCGCCGACTACCGGCAACCCGCCCAGCTGCGCGTCCAGTTCGGCGTGCAGCCGGGCGCCCATGGTGACGGCGCGCCCGAGCAGCCCTTCGCGTTCGATGATGTCGAGGTTGGCCAGCGCGACGGCGGCCGCCACCGGATGGCCGTTGTACGTGTAGCCCATCGGGAAGCCGTGGTCGCGCAGCAGCACCTCGGCGACCCGGTCGGCGACGATGAGCGCACCGAGCGGGATGTACCCGGAGGTGATGCCCTTGGCGGTGACGATGATGTCGGGGGTGACATCGAAGTGCTGCGCGGCGAACCACTCGCCGACGCGCCCGTAGGCGGTGACGACCTCGTCGAAGATGAGCAGGATCCCGTGCCGGTCGAGGACTTCGCGCACCCGCGGCCAGTAGTCGGCGGGCGGCACGAGCATCCCGCCGACGCCCATGATGGGCTCGCCGATCATGGCGGCGATGTTGCCGGGGCCGATCTCCGCGATACGGGCCTCCAGTTCGGCGATCAGGAAGTCGGTGGGGTCCTGGCCGCCGTACAGCTCGGTGCGGTACGGCCACGGCGGGGTGAGGTGCGAGACGTGCGGCATCATCGGGGCGAACCCCTCGTGGTAGACGGGGAACCCGGTGGCCGAGCCGCCGCCGTAACCGATGCCGTGGTACGCCTTGTCGCGGGCCAGGATCCAGGTGCGGTCGGTGTCGCCGCGCCGGTGGTGGTAGTAGCGGGCCATCTTGATGGCGGCCTCGTTGCCCTCGGAGCCGCCCGATGTGAAGTAGACGTGGTCCAGGCCCGCGGGGGCGAGCGAGGCCAGCCGGGCGGCGAGCGCGACGGCCTTGTCGTTGGAGAACTCCCAGAAGCTGGTGAAGTACTCCAGCTGCTTCATCTGGTCGAAGGCGACCTGGGCGACCTCCTCACGGCCGTGGCCGATCTGGGCGAGCCAGAGCCCGCCGGTGGCGTCGAGGTACGAGCGGCCCTCGGCGTCCGTGAGCCGGCAGCCGGAGCCGCCGGTCATCACGACCCGCTCCTCGGCGGACCCGGGGAGGTACGGATGGATGATGTGCGCCCGGTCGGTGGCGGCGAGTTCGGCATGGCTGAAGGGCATGGCCGTGCGTCCTTTCGTTCCTGTGTGCTGGAGCCAGGTGGGTGTGGGTCGGGTGGCGCGGGTCAGGCGGGGCCGGTCAGTTCGACGGCGGCCAGTGCCAGCGCCTTCGCGGTGTCGACGAGATCGCTGACCTCGATGTACTCGTCGATGGTGTGGAGGGTCGGTGATCCGTCGGGCCGGGTCGCGGTGGGGCCAAGGCAGACGGCGGGCGTGCCGCCGATGCGGGTGAGCGTCGCCGCGTCCGTCCAGGAGGGTTCGCCGAGTACCCGGGGCGTGCGGCCGAGCGCCGTGGCGCAGGCGGCGAGCCGGCCGACCAGCGGATGGCCGGAGCCGACCTCGGCGGGCGGCAGTTCGGTGTCCCAGGCGAACCGGGGCGGATGCGCGGTGAGCCAGCCGTCCGCCGCGCAGGCCGCCCGTACCGTCCGCTCGATGTCGTCCCGTACCCGGCTCGCCCAGCCGCCGTCGTCGGCCTGGACCGGCAGATAGGTGATGTCCAGGCCGACTTCGCAGGAGGCAGGGTAGGTCACCCACCACTCACCGCCCCGGATGGTGGTCGGCACGATCGAAGGGGGCGGCAGCAGCGGGTGCCGGTGCGCGGGGTCGGCCGCCCAGCGTTCGCGCAGCCCCTGGAGGGCGGCGAGCACCGGAAGGGTCTTCTCGATGGCGTTGACGGCGCCCCCGGCCCGCCAGTCTCCCGGCGGGTGTTCGGCGTGCCCGGGGCGGCCCGCGACGGTGACGGTGCCGCCGAGTATGCCCCGCTGCGCGGTGACGACATCGAGGTCGGTCGGCTCCGGGACGATCGCCGCATCGGCGCGTACGCCGTGGTGGACGGAGGCGAGGGTGCCCGCCCCGTTCCACTCCTCGTCGGTCGCGGTGTTGATCAGCAGGTCGCCGGGGAGCCGGACACCGAGCGCGGCGAGCGCCTCGGCGGCGACGACCGCCGCCGCGATGCCGCCCTTCATGTCGCAGGTGCCGCGCCCGTACAGCCGCCCGTCACGGACCTCGGCGCGGAACGGATCACTGGTCCAGGCGGTCCGGGGCTCGGCGGACACCACATCGATGTGGCCGTTGAACAGCAGCGACCGGCCGCCGCCCGTGCCCGGGAAGCGGGCGACCAGCTGCGGGCGGCCGTCGAAACCGAGCCCGGGCGGTGTCTGCGGCGATGCGGGCAGGCCGCCGGCGGCCGGGGTGAAGACATCGGCGGTGGCACCGGCCGCGCGCAGCCGGGCCGCCAGGTACTCCTGGAGGTCGGCCTCGTCGCGGGCGGGTTCGTCCGCGCTGCCGCGCACGGTCGTGTCGAAGGCCACCAGGTCGCAGGTGAGGCGGACCAGGTCGTCGGCGCGCCTGTCGATCTCGTCCAGGACAAGTGTGTTCATGCGTAGTCGATCCAAGTCGTCTTCAGGCCGGTGTACTTGTCGAAGGAGTGCAGGGAGAGATCGCGTCCGAAGCCCGACTGCTTGAACCCGCCGAAGGGGGTGGCCGGACTCAGCGCGTCGACGGTGTTCACCGAGACCGTCCCGGCCCGCAGCGCGTCGGCGACCCGGTGGGCGCGGGAGAGGTCGCGGGTCCAGAGCGACGCGGCGAGCCCGTACGGGGAGTCGTTGGCGATCCGTACCGCGTCCCCCTCATCGGTGAACGGCAGCACGGTCAGCACCGGCCCGAAGAGCTCTTCGCGGGCGAGCGGCGAGTCCGGGGCGAGTCCGGTGACCACGGTCGGGTCCAGATAGGCGCCGTCCCGGTCGGGGCGGGTACCTCCGCAGGCGATGCGGCCGCCGGAGCCGGTGACCGCCCCGAGGATCCGGGCCGCCTGCCGCTCGTCGACCAGCGGACCGAGCCGGGTGGCCGGGTCGAGCGGATCGCCCGGCACATAGGCGGCGGTGTGCTTGACGACCCGGTCCGTGAACTCCTCGGCGATCGAGGCGTCCACGAGCAGCCGGGTGTTGGCGGAGCAGACCTGGCCCGCGTTGTAGAGGAAGCCCCACGCGGCACGTTCCGCCGCGGCGTCCAGGTCGGCGTCGGCGAAGACCAGGCAGGGGCTCTTCCCGCCGGCTTCCAGCCACACCTGCTTCATGTTGGAGTCGGCCGCGTACGACAGGAACTGCTTGCCGACGGACGTGGAACCGGTGAAGACCACGGTGTCCACGTCCGCGTGCAGCCCGAGCGCGCGCCCGGCCGTCGGACCCGGGCCGGGGACGACATTGAGCACCCCGTCCGGCAGCCCGGCCTCCGCGGCGAGTTCGGCCAGCCGCAGCGCCGAAAGCGGGGACTGCTCGGCGGGCTTGAGGACGACGCTGTTGCCCGCGGCCAGCGCGGGCGCGAGCTTCCAGGTGGCGATATCCAGCGGGAAGTTCCACGGCACCACCGCGCCGACGACCCCGAGCGGCGCGCGCCGGACGAGCGCAAGGCTGCCCGGCGGGGTGGGGGCGACCTCGTCGTACAGCTTGTCCGCGGCCTCCGCGTACCAGGCGAAGCAGCCGGCGGCGCCGGGCACGTCGGTGCCGTACGACTCCGTGATCGGCTTGCCCATGTCGAGAGTGTCGAGGAGCGCCAGTTCGGGGCCGTTCGCCTCGATGAGGGCGGCGAGGCGCAGCAGCACCCGTTTGCGGACGGCGGGGTCGGTGCGGGACCAGCGGCCGTCCTCGAAGGCGGTACGGGCGACCCGGACAGCGGCGTCGATCTCGGGCGCGCCGCCCTGCGCGACCCGGGCGACGGTCCTGCCGGTGGCCGGATCGATGGTGGCGAAGGTGGCTCCGTCGGCGGCGTCGGTCCAGCGGCCGTCGGTGAAGACGCGGGTACGGAAGTCGAGGGCTGCGGCGCGCCGCTGCCAGTCGGCGTGGGTGTTCATACGGTCGGGGCTCCGGAGGTCGGTGCGGGGGATGCGGGCGGTGTCGTGGTGCCGGGGGAGTCGGTGCCGGGGGGACGGGTGCCGGCGGCCGGGCGGCGCCTGCGCCCCGTCAGCCCGGCGGCCAGCAGATACACGGGGACGGTGACCACGAGCCCGGCGATCCAGCCGAGGTCGGTGTCGCCGAGGGCGTGGGCGATGGGCCCGGTGTAGAGGGACTGCGCCATGAACGGGATCTCGGCGAGGATGCCGAGTACGTAGACCCCCAGAGCTGTCAGATTCCAGCGGCCGTAGATCCCTCCGTCCCTGGCGAAGAACGACGCGATGTCGTAATCGCCGTGCCGGATCAGATAGAAGTCGACGAGGTTGATCGCCGTCCACGGGATCAGGACGTACTGCAGGACGTAGATCAGATCGAGATAGCTGCTCATGAAGGAGCCGGCGAGCCAGAGGGCCAGGACGACGGAGAGCGCGGTGAGCAGGGTCCCCAGGACGGCGCGGCCGGTGGCACGGGGCAGCCAGCGGTGCGCGAAGGTCTGCACCGCGGTGACCGCGCACAGCACCGCCCCGTACAGGTTCATCGAGTTGGTGAGCATCGTGACCAGGGCGAAGCTCCACAGGGTGAGCTGCCCGAGCGTGTTGCCGAGCAGACCGTCGAGGGCCGCGATCGGGTTGTCACCGCCGGCCAGGCCGATCGCCGCGCCTACCACCATCGGGAGCAGGCTGCCGAGGACGCATCCGGCGTAGGTGCACCAGAGCGTCGAGCGGACGCCGGCGCGGTCGGCCGGCATATAGCGCGAGTAGTCGGAGACGTACGGCGCGTACGCGATCTGCCAGAGCGCGCCGACGGAGACCACGCCGAGGAACCCGCCGATGCTGAAGCCTCCCCTGGTCAGGAAGCCCTCGGGCAGTCCGCCGATGAACAGCCACACGGCGCCGACCAGTTGGACGGCTCCGAACACCCAGCTGGTGAGGGCGCCGATCCGGTGCATAAGGCGGTACCCCACCACGGCGACGATCAGGCTGACCACGGCGCCGAGCAGCACACCCGTGTGCTGTCCGACCGGGGTCACCTCGCTCAGCGACTGGGCGCCGACGACCAGATTGGAGGCGAAGAACCCCTGGTACATGACGATGACGACCAGGACCACGGCGAGCGCGCCCACCGAGCCGAACTGGCCCCGGCTCTGGATCATCTGCGGCACGCCGAGCTGCGGGCCCTGCGCCGAGTGCAGGGCCATGAGGAAGCCGCCGCCGAGATGGCCGGCCAGCAGGGCCGCAAGGCTCCACCAGAAGGAGAGGCCGAAAGCGGCGGGGGCCAGGGCGCCGGTGACGACGGTCAGCGGGCCCAGGTTCGCGCTGAACCAGATGGTGAACAGGTCGCGGGTGCGGCCGTGCCGCTCGGCGGCGGGGACGGCGTCGATGGTGCGGTTTTCCACGACGCCCGGGACGGGCGACGAGTGGTGTTCCATGCTGCCTCCTCGGCGCCGTTCGGCGCGCCCTGCACGGGCCTGATTCTTTGATGCGAGATTCAAACAATGATGGATGACGTCGTCAATACCAATGACACGTTGCGATCGGGTAACTTGAATCGACGGACGGAGAATGACTTCATGGCTCGACCCAAGAACCAGGGAGCCCGACGCGAGGCGCTGATCGACGCGGCCGGCCGGGCGATTTCCGAACGGGGCATCGCCGGCCTGCGGATCAAGGACATCGCGGCCGAGGCGGGCGTCTCCGCCGGTTCGGTCCTCTACTACTACCCGGACCTCGACGACCTCGTCTTCGAGGTCCACCAGGGCGCCGTCGAGCGGTTCCTCGCCGACCGGCACAGCCGTACGGACCACATCGCGGACCCGGTGGCTCGGCTGCGCGAAGCCATCGCGTCCGGCCTCCCGGCCGACGCCGACGACGCCGCGCACCGGCTGCTGTACGAACTGCACAGCAGGGCCGACCGCAGCGCTTCGCACGCCGCGCTCATGGGCTCGCTCTTCGCCCGGGAGACGGCGCTGTACGCGACGATCCTCGAACTCGGCGCCGCGTCGGGCGACTTCACGCTGACCGAACCCCTCCAGGACACTGCCCGCAATCTGGTGACCCTGGAGGACGGGTACGGGCTGCACATCGTCAGCCGCAACACCGCCGTGGACCGCACGGCCGCGCTGCGGATGATCGCCGGATACGCGCGCACGGTCACCGGCTGCCCGGAGCTGTGCGGCTGAGCGCTGCGGAACCACTGGCGGAACCGCTGTGGGAGGAGCGATCCGCATCGGTAAAGCGAATCTTCTGGAGGCAGTTCATCGGAAATAGAGATACGGTTCTCCGCACCGGATCCAGCAGAGGAACTGACCATGCCACCTGTCGCGTTCACCCTGGTCCAGCTGCGCTACTTCGTCGCCGCGGCCGAGGCGGGCAGCATGACGGGCGCCGCCGAACGCCTGCTGATCGCCCAGTCGGCGGTCTCCACGGCCGTGTCCAACCTGGAGCACGAGCTCGGCGTGCAGCTGTTCCTCCGGCGCCGGGCCAAGGGGCTGACACCGACCCCTGCGGGAAGCCGTCTGCTGCACGAGGCCCGGAAGCTGCTGGCGCACGCGAGGGAGGTCGCCGACGAGGCGAAGGGGACGGGCGCGGAGCTGACCGGGCCGGTGGCGCTGGGCTGCTTCATCACGCTGGCACCGTTCTTCCTCCCGGCGCTGCTCACCGAGTTCGCCGACCGCTGCCCCGGCGTGGAAGTGAGCGTGCTGGAGGCCGAAGTCACCGAACTGGGGCGGGCGTTGAGCGAGGGCCGGATCGACTGGGCGCTGACCTACGACCTCGGGTTCGGCCCGGAGGTCCAGCGGGAGACCGTGGCCACCGTGCCCGCCCATGCCCTGGTCGCCGCCGGCCACCGGCTGGCCGGACGGAAGTCGGTCGACCTGGCCGAGCTGGCCGGTGAACCGCTCGTACTGCTCGATCTGCCGTACAGCCGCGACTACTTCTGGTCGATGGTGAACGCGACGGGCACCCGCCCCGTCGTCCGCCACCGAACCCAGAGCTATGAGACGGTGCGCTCCCTGGTGGCGCGCGGACACGGCTTCTCGGTCCTCAACCAGCTGCCGGCCACCGCCCAGACGTACAGCGGCGGTGAGGTCGTCGCGCTGCCGCTGTCCAGTGCGCACACCCCGCTGGACCTGGTGCTCGCCCAGGTGGCCGGAGTGCGCCAGACGCGCCGGGCGCGGGCCCTGATGGATGTGGTACGTGAGGTGGTGCCGGGCGCCGTACCGCCCTCGCGCGCTGCCGGTGACAGATAGCGCCCCGGCCTGGTGACAAGCGGTGTGCTTCGCGCGATCAGAACAGCAGGGGGCCGGCCGGTTGCCATGTCTGGTTCGCTGCCCTCTTGACGGTCCTGATCACTGGTGCCGTTTCGAGGTGTGTGACGGCTGGGAGCGCGGCGATCCGGGTGGTCAGGTACCGGTACAGCTCCCGTTGGTTCGTGCACACCACGCTCGCGTACAGGTTGGTCGGGCCGGTCGTGGCGGCGGCGAACGCGATCCCCGGATGCCCGGCCAGCGCCTGGCCGGCCTCCTCCAGGTGTGCGGGGGCGACCGAGAGCCAGAGCAGGGTCCGGGCTTTCAAGCCGAACATGCGCCAGTCGACGTCGATGTCGAGATAGAGCAGGCCGTGTTCCCGTAGCTCCGTCATCCGGCGCCGTACCGTCGTCGGCGACCAGTCGGTCGCCTCGGCCAACTGCTCCAACCCGGCCCGGCCGTCGGCGGCGAGCAGGGCGAGGAGCTTGCGGTCGCCTTCGACGAGCCGTACCGGTCCCCGCCGCCGCGACATCGGAGGCGGGCGCAGCCGCTCGGCCTCCTCCGCGTTCAGCGACCCCAGTTTTCCGACCAGATTGTCCGGGCCGCCGTAGAAGGCGTGCAGCACGGAGTGCGCCGTCACGCCCTCCACGCGCGGCGTGCGGGGGAGTTTGGCCAGCAGCAGTGCCTCGCTGTCCGCCTCGCTCTCGGTACGGACCACGCAGGTGATCTCGGTGCCGCCCGAGCTGAGACTCACCCAGGACGTGTCGGGGCGTCTGGCCAGCGCCTCGGCGACCGAGTGCGACGCGGCGGGCGCACATCGCACCCGCAGGAACCACAGGATCGCGCCCAGCGCGGTGGGGTCGACCCCACCCAGCACCCGTACCGCCCCGGCCGACCGCAACCGGGCGTACCGGCGGGCGATGGTGCGGTCCGACACGCCGAGAACCTCGGCAATGGCGCTGAACGGGGCACGGCCGTCGATCTCCAGGGCGTGCACGAGCCGACGGTCCAGCTCGTCGTAGTCGGATTCCACCGAGCCGAGGCTAGTGTCCTGCGCCTGAGATCCGTCGTTAGTTTGTGTATGAGTGCCTCTGGGGCTGTGCCGGTGCCACGTCGTGGCCCGAAGTTGGAACCGTTGTTGTTGTCCGCCGATGAGCGTGTGGTGTTGGAGCGTTGGGCCCGGCGGGCGTCGTCTGCCCAGGCGGTGGCCCTGCGGGCCCGCATCGTGCTGGCATGTGTCGGCGCCGATGTTCCGCCGATTGTCGTGGTGGCACGGGAGTTACGGATCGCGGCGGACACGGTCCGCAAGTGGCGTCGCCGGTTCCTGGCCGGCCGGCTGGACGGGTTGGTGGACGAGCCGCGGCCGGGCCGGCCGCCCAGTATCAGTGTCGATCAGGTAGAGGCAGTCGTGGTCAGCACGTTGGAGGAGATCCCGAAGAATGCCACTCACTGGTCGCGTGCCTCGATGGCCGACCGCAGTGGGCTGTCGAAGTCGACCGTGGGCCGGATCTGGCGGAAGTTCCAGCTCAAGCCGCACCTGAGCGACACTTTCAAGCTCTCGACGGATCCGTTGTTCGTGGAGAAGGTCTACGACGTGGTGGGGCTGTACTTCAACCCGCCCGAGGGCGCGGTGGTGCTTTCGGTGGACGAGAAGTCCCAGATTCAGGCCCTGGACCGCTCTCAGCCGGTGCTGCCGATGATGCCGGGCATGCCCGAGCGCCGCACCCATGACTATGTTCGCAACGGCCTGACCACCTTGTTCGCGGCTTTCGACGTCGCCACCGGTGAAGTCATCACCAGCCTTCATCGTCGGCACCGGGCAGCGGAGTTCAAGAAGTTCCTCGTCAAGATCGAGAAAGAGGTCCCCGGGCACCTCCAGGTCCACCTCATCGTGGACAACTACGGCACCCACAAGACACCGGCGATCAGGGCATGGCTGGCCAAACACCCCCGGTTCCACCTGCACTTCACGCCCACCGGCTCCTCCTGGATCAACCAGGTGGAGCGGTGGTTCGGCTTCCTCGCAGACCAGAAGATCCGTCGTGGCGCCCACAAAAGCGTGCGCTCCCTGGAGGCGGACATCCGTGCATGGGTCAAGCAGTGGAACGAAAGCCCGACCCCGTTCACCTGGACCAAAACAGCCGAAGAGATCCTCGACTCGCTCGCCCGCTTCTGCCAACGGATCTCTGGCGCAGGACACTAGTTCTGATCCGGAAGAGACACCCGAGAGCGACGTGCTCACGACGCTTCCGGCGCAGCCGCCGAGCGCACCACCAAAGATGGGTCCTCCCAGAGCCTCACCAGCTGCCGTCCCAAGCACGGTCACCACGCCACTGACCAGAGCAGCGCCCCGGTCAGGGTGTGAGGTCCAGAACCCGCACCGGCTCTCCCGCCCACCGGTCCGGCGCGGTGGTCGCCACGATCGCCCCGTCAGGGCGGTCCGGAGTGGGCTGCGCCGCGTACTGGCTGTGCGCCGCAGCCCACGTCTCCTGCCGCGCCAGAGCGAGAGCGGCCCCGAGATCAAGATCAAGGACCGTGATGCCGGGCAGCGACGCCAGGTGTTCCGCGGTGCCGGGCCGGGCACGGTCGGCTTCGACGAGCGCGCACGCCGGTGCGTATAAGAACCAGCTCGCTTCGGCGTGAGCACGGTGGATCAGCCGGGACGCCAGGACATTGCCCTGGCCGGCCGCGGCCATCGCGGTGTCGTCGAGCACGATGTGCATGGCGTCGCTCACCGGCCGCTCACCTGTGCCAGGCGCCGGTCCAGCTCACCGTCCAGGTCGTGCTGTTCCGCTGCGGTCGGGGCGTAGCCGTTCCACTCCTGCAGTGCGGCCAGGGCCTGCTCGGCGCGCTCGGCCCGCTCGGCCGGGGTCAGCAGTGTCTCGGCGAGACGGGCCAGGTACGCGCGCAGCGACAGTCCCTCCGCCGCTGCGATCGCGGCCAGCCGGTCTTTGGCTTCCTCGGGGATACGGACGTTGGCATCGGACATCATCGTGCTCCTTCCCATCCTGCAAGGGTACGTGTACGTACCCGTACCCGTAACCGTCAGGTCGTCCTGCTGCCCCGTACGAATGTCGCGCGGGCGCTGGCCCGATCAAGGCAGATGCCAGCGGGTGCGTGCCCGGATCTCCGGGGCGAGGATGAAGGCACGGACGCCCTGTCGCCCGTCGGCCCGGCCGACTGCGGCGTGTCCTTCTCTTCGGGAGGTCTCATGCCCCGCCCTGTGTGGTCCGGAGCGATCTCGTTTGGCCTGGTCACTTCTCTGAACTTCTAGGCCATTCCCTCCCGAAGTCTCTGATCTACGGCTCTCTGAAGCCGAATCGGTGGTGTCAGAGGAATCACAGCGAGATGTTCCGGGGAGCGAGAGCCGCTCGGCCTGCCGCCTCAGTACTGTGACTTTGCATGACCGACACCGAGATCGAGATCACCGCAGACCTGGTCCGCGACCTGCTGCAGGAGCAACATCCAGACCTTGCAGGGCTGGCCATCCGCGAGGTGGAGGGCGGTTGGGGTAACCAAATGTGGCGCCTCGGGGACGAGTTGGTCGTGCGCATGCAGCGCATGGACCCCACCCCGGAGCTTCAGCTCAAGGAGCGGCGGTGGCTACCCGTGCTGGCCCCGCGCCTGCCGCTCCCGGTGCCGACCCCGGTGCGGTTCGGCGAACCGTCCGAGCGCTTCCCCAAGCACTGGACCGTGATGACGTGGGTGCCCGGTGAGCCGCTGGACCACGGATCGATCAGCCGCGGCGCCCAGGCGGCCGACACGCTGGCGGGCTTCCTCCGGGCGCTCCACGTGGAGGCGCCCGCCGAGGCACCGATCGCTACGGACTTCGGTGCCCATCCCAGGGACTGCACGAACGGCTTCGAGAACCTCTTCCAGGCCGTTGTCCCCGAGGACATCGCGGCCGGCGTCCGGGCCGTCTGGGACGACGCCGTTGCGGCCCCCGCGTGGGAGGGTCCGCCGGTGTGGGTGCACGGCGACCTCCATCCCGCGAACGTCGTGGTCTCGGACGGAACGCTCTCGGGCATCGTCGACTTCGGGGCCATGTTTGCCGGCGATCCGGCGTGGGACCTCGCCGCCGCATGGGTGCTGCTACCCGCAGGCACGGCCTCACGGTTCTTCGACATGTACGGGCATGCAGACGAGGCGACGATCCGACGCGCCCGCGGGCTGGCCGCTATGAAGAGCCTCTTCCTGATGCTCATGGGGCAGAACGGAGATCGGGGCCTTCCCGGCGGCAAGCCGAACTGGGGACCTGCAGGCCGGGCGGCACTTGATCGTGTTCTGAAGGGCATTTGATACACATTGAACTTGTTCTCGATCTTGGTTGAGGGCCATGCGGCAGCCCACCTTCGTGGGCTCATCGATCACCACGCGTGGTGGGGATGCCAAGGTCCACCGCCGCACGACGTCCGTGGCCCCGATCGAGCTGGTGGAGCTTCTCCTCTGCGCCGGCCAGGCTGACCTGGAGTCCTTCGACCTCGCCGAGCCAGCCTTCCGTCTCCGCTTCGGCGATACGGGCGATCAAGTTGTCGCGGATTTCTGCAAGCCGTGCCCGTTGGGACGGGTCAGGCCGGAGGAGCGAGCATCTGACACAAGCGTGTTCATGAATGCACGCTGTGCCGTAGGCACGGGCACATGTGCCTACGGACAGCTTGCGGCGCTCGAAGTGGCCTAGGAAGTCTTCCCACTCGGTATCGGTGGGGGTGCGGTATTCCTCGGCAGGTCGCAAGGTTCGGCGCCGCGCGATGAAGGCGCGGTGGGCCTCGATCGTTTCGGCGGGGTAGACGGCGTTGTAGCCCATGGTGGTGTTGATGTTGGCGTGGCCGGCGAGGGCCTGGGCGATGTGGGGTGGCAGGCCGGAGCGGATGGCGTCGGTGATGAACATGCGGCGGAAGTCGTGCGGCGCGAAGTCCAGAGGCTGGCCCGTGGAGTCGGTGAGGCCCAGGAAGGCCAGAACTTCGGCGAGGGAGGTGCGGATGAATTCTCCGCTCATCCGGGAGTTTTCGCCGCTGCGGTCCCACTGGAAGAGCAAGGGGGCCGGCAAGTTCCAGACGCGTTCCTCGTAGTCATAGGCGGACAGGAGAAGGATGACACCGGTCTTCGGGTTGCGGACGCGGCGGATGATCGTGGCCAGGACATCGGCAAGCTCGGAACTGACGAGCAGGACGCGTTCCTGGTCCGTCTTGGACGGGGCGATCTGGAGGAGGGGGACGATCTCGCCGGTGGTGGGCAGGCGGTACTGGATCATCGCGTGATGGCTGAGCTCCAGCATCTCTTCGATGCGCATGCCCGTGTGGCGCAGGACCTCCACTGCGGCCCAAGCCCCGAAGGCCCGGTGCTCGGAAAGGTCGAAGTACCGAAGGGTTCCGTCTTGGCCGCGGGCGGCGGCAGTGGCGGCGTTCCCAGTGCGGACAAACATCGCGCCCTGGATGGTGAAGGCCGCGCCGGGCGGCACTGCGAGAAGAGCCTCCAGGCCGGTCAGGTGGAAACGGTGGTGGTCGGCCGCTGCCTTCGCGAACGATTCCAGGGCGGGGAGACGCTCGCGAGTCCGTTGATCCATGCGGGCTTTGACCCGCTTCACGCGCTTGCGGTCCGTGGTCTCGGCTTCCTTGATAGGACACCGCGCGGCCCACGGCCCCCACCGGGCCGGTTCTTCCACCGCCCAGCGGGCGATGTCCAAGTAGAAGGCACGAACCGTCATGAGCAGCATGGCCCGGTCGGCGCGTTCGACCACCGCCTCCCCGACCGTGCCGTCCGGCTGCCTGCGCCGCTGGACGCGGGTGCTGAAGCGCTCCTTCCACGCCGCGGCGACGCCGGAGGGCAGGTCGAGGGAGTCGATGCCTGGGTGGTGACGTTCCAAGTCCGACCAGAAATTGCGGGTCAGGCTACGGGCGAGGCGGTCGAGAGTGCTGTAGTCCAGGCGGGGCCGACGCTCTTCCAAGTAGTCGATCAGCAGCGCACGAATCGGTGCGCCGACCACGCCGTGACGGTCGATGAGCTGCTCACAGCTGAGCTGGCCCGTGACGCGGTGGAGGAAACGAAGGGTGACCGGGGCGTCCGCGGGCAGATGCCCCAGCTCCCGTAGCCACGAGTAGAAGAGGGTACTGCTCACCGTGTCGTGGCTGGCGGCCCGAACCGTGGCCACGTACTCGAAGGCGTCCCCGGGGTGATGTCCGCGAGGCCGCCTCCCTTGGCCAGCATGATGCGGGTCAGCACCAGACGGGACCGGTTCCCTCCCGTGGACGCCCAGTGCTTCGGATGGACGATCCCCTCAAGGCGCGTCAAACCCTCGGGATCGCGACTCCGTTCGGTCAGTGCGCGCAGGTGCCCGCTGCGATTGCTGAACTGCCACTCCAGTGGCAGGCGGAGCACATCTGCGACAGCCAGCAGCCACAGCCCGGCCCGGATACCGCACCAGCGCGCGTCGGCCGCAGTGCGGACCCAGACATGCCCCTCCTTGGCCCAGCGGCCGGGCTCTGCGGACGCGGGAGACGCCTCCCACCTCTCCTGCCAGGTATCGCCGGGAAAGCCCGACAGCCAGGCCAGGATCGCGCGCGCTCCACTTCTGCGCTCCCACTGCGTGTGCCGGTTCTCCGCCCTGAACGGCGGGCGATCCAGCGCGGAGACCACCTCCTCCGCCGAGGCACTCGTCATCGCCCAGCGGGTCCCTGCGGACCGGGCCGGGAATTGCAGCTGGGCCTGGCGCATTACGCTGCCCACGGCCTGGGGAGTACGAGGCCGGTCAGCCGCCCGCATCCGCGCGGCACCTGTCATGTCGTGCACGCGGGACTTCACCGGGCGGCTCCGAACAGGTCGCTCAGGGACTCGGCCCGGTACCCAGCCGCCGGCGGGGCCGGAATCCTGGCCATCCGAGCCTGGCGCTCGTGGTGGGCGCGGATCGTTTCGACGATCTCTTCCCGACCGGCCGTTAATGGCGCAGTCGGGTATCGGAACTCTCTGAATAGCTCGGACAGCAGGACCTCGCCCTTGTCGAATCTGAACAGGCCCTGTCGGCTACGCCGGCCCCGGGGATCAACCAGGGCGGCGTCGTTCAGGGGTTCCGTCCAGTTTGATCCGAGGGTGGCCAGTGGTCGGGTGGCGTCTCGGCCGTGTCCGTGGCGGTGGGGCGGCGTCCCGTTTCCTTTTCCGCCTCTTGATCGTTGGGGAATCCAGTCGTGGTCGAGCCGATGTAGGGGTGGAGGCGGGGTGGAGGTCAGGGATGTGCATCATGCCTACGGTCGGCGTCTGGTCCTGCGAGGCGTTGACATGCGGCTTCGGGCCGGGACGCTGTGCGGGATCGTCGGGGAGAACGGCGCCGGCAAGTCCACGCTACTGAAAGTGCTTTCCGGTGAGCTGCGGCCCACGCGCGGCACTGTCCGTCACGGTGGCCGGTTCGGTTACTGTCCGCAGCACGTCGTCCTCAATGACGCTCTGTCCGTCCGGCAGCACCTGACGTTCTTCCAGACGGCCTATCGCCTCGCCGATATGCGGTATGCCGAGGAGGTCATGGACGTGCTGGGCTTCACCGGTTACCTCGATGAGCGGGCCGGGGTGCTCAGCGGCGGGACGCGGCAGAAGCTGAACGTGACGCTGGCGCTCATGCACGATCCGCAGGTGCTTCTGCTTGACGAGCCGTACCAGGGGTTCGACTGGGACACCTACCAGCGGTTCTGGAGCCTGGCCGTGCGGCTGCGTGACGCGGGGCGTTCAGTCCTGGTCGTCTCCCATCTGGCGTACGACACCGAGCGACTGGACGCGTTGTGGCGTCTGGACGGCGGGGTGCTCCGCCCGGACACGGCGGTGGCCGCGTGAGGTTTCACCTGACCCGGTTCGCCATCGCCACACGGTTCGCGCTGATCGAGCACGGCCGCAACCGGTTCGCCGTGCTCCTGGTGATCCTTTTCGTTCCCCTGTGGACGACCCTGGCGTATCTGGCGATGCCCGACACCCCAACACGTATGTGGCTACACGCCACCGGCGAGGTGCTTGCCCCGCCCGGCAACGAACTGACCGAGATCAGCGGCGCGCTCAACGCAGTGACGCTGATCACCGGTTCCATGATGTTCGCCGCCACGTTCTCCGGCAGCTTCTTCGACCGCCGGCTGGCGATGGCGGGCTACCCGCGCACGCATCTCGTCCTGGCCAAGGTCACCGCCCTGGCTTTGGTCTCTGCGGCGGTCGCCGCTTACGCCACCGCGGTCACTTCCCTGGCCTGGACACCTCGCCAGCCCGTCCTGCTCGCCGCCGCACTGTTCTGCGCCGGGCTGACCTATGGCGCTCTTGGCGTCGGGTTCGGGTCCCTGCTGCGTCGGGAGGTCGAGGGCATGTTTGCCATCTTGATGACCAGCATCATCGACCTCGGGTTGCAGAACCCCATCGGCAGCACTGCGGCCGGAAGCCCGATCATGCGCTACCTGCCCTCCTACGGGGCCATGCAGGCCAGCACGGCGGCCGGATTCTCCAGCAGCCCGGTGCCCCGATACCTGGCCATCCAGCTCACCTGGTTCGCGGGGGCCGCCCTGATCGCCCTGGTGTGCTTCCACCGCAGCACCAACAGCGCCCTGCCGCCGACCGCTCAGGCCCCTGAGCCCGAGCCGGCTCAATGTGACCGCCGCATCAGCTCCATGGAGGACACAACGTGCAGCCCCTCCTCCTGACCGGCTACCAGCGCACCCTGACCCAGGCCGAGATCCCCTGCCCCCTCCACGCGGCGTACACCGCCGCTGCCGCCTACATGGCCCGCCGCGAGCGCGCCGTAACCCTCACCGTCCGCCACCTCGCCCCCCAGGAACTACAACCGCACCTGTTGGCCGTGCTCGCCTTCGGCTGCGTCAGTGACGACACCGCGGACGACAACCCCGGCAACACGACCACCGTGAACGCCTGGGCCGACCACGCCCTGAAAGCCCTCGACGGCGGCCCCACCACACACCCCATCCTTCGGGCCCTCGTTCACACCCTCCTCGTCCGCAAGACCCCCGACCACTGGGTGCGCCTCTTCATCACCCGCACCCGCGACGAGACGCACTTCACCGGCTTCGACACCGACGACGACTTCACCGCGTGCGTACGCGCCTATACCTATCCCTTGCTGATGATGTCCGTCGACGTCCAGTACCCCGGCGGGGCCGACGCCCGGCAAGCCGAGGAATGGTTCCCGCTCGCCGAGGCATTCCACCGCATCGACTCCCTCTGCGACCTTGCCGACGACCTGGGCCAAGGACGCCTGACGATCCCCCGCCAGGACCTCGCCGACCACGACCTGACCCCCTGTGACCTCACCTTCTCGGGGCCGTCACCTGGCCAAGTCCGTGAGGTACTGCGCCTGATGTGCCGCCGGGCATGGACCGCGCACGAGGCGAGCCTGGCCTGCGCAGAAGCAGCCGCACCCGCGTACCGGCGGATGGCCCTCGCAGCCTGGGACCTCCAAGGCCGCCGCCTGGCCCGCTGTGAAACGGCCGGACTGCAGCTCTTGCGCCGGGTGGTGCATGTGGGCAAGACCGACGCGGTGCGCGTCGCGGTATCCGATGCCATCCGCCAGTGGAACAGCCGTTGATCACCACCCGCAGTGTCGGCGACCCGCTCTCCTCATGACGCTGCGCTGCCGCCAGGTCCCAGCGCAGCTCCCATCCCGGATGGTCAGGCAGCAGGGGTGAGCTTGAGCAGGGCGCTGATGATGCGGTCCGTTGCGTCCTTGCCACGGGGGTCGGTCAGGTTGGCGCTCAGCTTGAGCGCGAGGCGGCGCAGGGCGGGGCGGTGCAGGAGTTGGGTGGTGAGTGACTGGACGAGGCGTGGCTGGGCGTAGGTGAGTTGGACGCCCAGACGGCCAAGGGTGAAGTAGCTGCCGAAGGCGTCCTTGAGCGCCTGCGGGTATGCATGCAGGGCTTGTTCGCGCCGCCTCGCGCTGGAGCGGGCCAGCGCCTGCGTGATGATCTCCGCGCTGAGACGGCCGGATTCCAGGGCGTAGTCGATGCCCTCCCCGGTGATCGGGTTGATCATGCCCGCAGCGTCGCCCGTCAGCAGCACTCCGCGGGCGTACTGCGGTCGGCGGCTCAGTCCCGTGGGCAGCGCGTGACCTCGAAGGGGGCCGTCGGCGTGGTCGTCGTCGATGTGCCAGTGCCTGGGCAGGCGCGCTGTCCATTCTCTGAACAAGGCGCGGTGGTCGATGTCGAGCTTCCGGTTGACGGTGAAGGTGCCGATGCCCACGTTCCAGATGCCGTCGCCGAGGGGGAAGATCCATCCGTAACCGGGCAGGATCCGGTCGCGGCCATGGGCGTCCCGGGCCCGGAGGTCCAGCCAGGTCTCCAGGTAGTCGTCGCTCGTACGCGGCGTGGTGTAGTAGCGGCGCACCGCCACACCCATGGCACGGTCCCTGCGCTGCGGCCGGCCCATAATCCGCGCCATGGGACTGGCGGCGCCGTCAGCAGCGACGACCAACCGGGCACCGTAGAGATACCGGCCACCGTCCCGCTGGACGACAACGCCGCGGACGCCCCCCGTGCGGTCGTCCAAAGCAGCATCGATGACCTTGGTGCCCTCCAGCAGCCGGGCGCCGGCCGCTTCCGCATGCCGAGCGAGGAGCTGGTCAAGGTCCCGGCGGGTCCGGACCAGGCCGAAGTCGGGGTAGCTGGCTAGTGTCCTGCGCCAGAGATCCGTTGGCAGAAGCGGGCGAGCGAGTCGAGGATCTCTTCGGCTGTTTTGGTCCAGGTGAACGGGGTCGGGCTTTCGTTCCACTGCTTGACCCATGCACGGATGTCCGCCTCCAGGGAGCGCACGCTTTTGTGGGCGCCACGACGGATCTTCTGGTCTGCGAGGAAGCCGAACCACCGCTCCACCTGGTTGATCCAGGAGGAGCCGGTGGGCGTGAAGTGCAGGTGGAACCGGGGGTGTTTGGCCAGCCATGCCCTGATCGCCGGTGTCTTGTGGGTGCCGTAGTTGTCCACGATGAGGTGGACCTGGAGGTGCCCGGGGACCTCTTTCTCGATCTTGACGAGGAACTTCTTGAACTCCGCTGCCCGGTGCCGACGATGAAGGCTGGTGATGACTTCACCGGTGGCGACGTCGAAAGCCGCGAACAAGGTGGTCAGGCCGTTGCGAACATAGTCATGGGTGCGGCGCTCGGGCATGCCCGGCATCATCGGCAGCACCGGCTGAGAGCGGTCCAGGGCCTGAATCTGGGACTTCTCGTCCACCGAAAGCACCACCGCGCCCTCGGGCGGGTTGAAGTACAGCCCCACCACGTCGTAGACCTTCTCCACGAACAACGGATCCGTCGAGAGCTTGAAAGTGTCGCTCAGGTGCGGCTTGAGCTGGAACTTCCGCCAGATCCGGCCCACGGTCGACTTCGACAGCCCACTGCGGTCGGCCATCGAGGCACGCGACCAGTGAGTGGCATTCTTCGGGATCTCCTCCAACGTGCTGACCACGACTGCCTCTACCTGATCGACACTGATGCTGGGCGGCCGGCCCGGCCGGGGCTCGTCCACCAACCCGTCCAGCCGGCCGGCCAGGAACCGGCGACGCCACTTGCGGACCGTGTCCGCCGCGATCCGTAACTCCCGTGCCACCACGACAGTCGGCGGAACATCGGCGCCGACACATGCCAGCACGATGCGGGCCCGCAGGGCCACCGCCTGGGCAGACGACGCCCGCCGGGCCCAACGCTCCAACACCACACGCTCATCGGCGGACAACAACAACGGTTCCAACTTCGGGCCACGACGTGGCACCGGCACAGCCCCAGAGGCACTCATACACAAACTAACGACGGACCTCTGGCGCAGGACACTAGACAGTGTCAGGTACCAACGCAATCACACCGGTTTCTGGCTTGGGTGACCCGGCTGACGGAGCGTTGGCTCTGTCCCGATCGACACAACCACAGGAGAGTCCATGGACACCGATGTGCTCATCGTCGGCGCCGGTCCGACCGGAATGACGCTGGCCAACGAGCTGCTGATGGCCGGGGTGCCGACCGTGATGGTCGACAAGCTGTCGCAGCGCAGCGACCCTGTCCAGAGCGGGCGGCGTGCAGTCCCGCACACTGGAGGCGCTCGACCAGCGAGGGCTGCTGGAGCCGTTGCTGGCCACCGGAGATCACCCCGTCGGCACGGGTCATTTCGCCGGTATCCCCCTCCCGCTCCACGCCAACCGGCACCGTCTGCCCTGGCGTTCCGTGCCGCAGGTGGTGATCGAGGGGTTCTTCGAGCAGCACCTCGCCGCGCACGGGCTCCACGCCCGGAGGGACCACGAACTGGCCGGCCTCGCCCAGGACGACAACGGGGTCACCGCGACCTTCGCCAACGGCGCCACCTTTCGCTCCCGTTACCTCGTCGCCGCCGACGGAGCCCACAGCACCGTGCGGTCGCTCCTGCGGGCCGAGTTCCCCGGTGAGCCCGGTACAGTGACGATCACCGCCGCCGACGTGCGGCTGAGCGGCGTCGATCCGTCCATGTCGCACACCTGGAGCGAGGACGGGCACTGGGCGGCACTGTTCCCGCTCGGCACCGATCCGCAGGGCAGGCAGCTGCGCCGACTGGTACTCGGCGGGCCGGGCCGATCACTGCCGAGGGAGACCCCGGTCACCGAGGGTGAAATCCGCGACGGCCTGCGCGCCGTGTTCGGGACGCGGGCGCACCTGCTCGAACTGCGCTACGGCCGCCGTATCACCAACACGTCACGGCAGGTCCGGCAGTACCGGCACGGACGGGTCTTCCTGGCGGGCGATGCCGCCCATGTCCACCTTCCGCTCGGCGCGCAGGGCATGAACACCGGGATCCAGGACGCGCTCAACCTCGGTTGGAAACTCGGCGCCGCCGTGCACGGCTGGGCACCGGAGAACCTGCTCGACACGTATCACGCGGAACGGCATCCGGCCGGGGCCGCCGTATTGCGCAACGTCCGGGCGCAGAGCCTGCTGATGGACTGGGCCGGCACCCGCGATCCGGAGGTGCTGGCCGCTCGGGAGATCTTCACGGACATGGCCCGACTGCCGGACGTCCAGAACTATCTCGCCGACCTGATGTCCGGGATGGCCAACCCCTACCCGATGCCGGGTAACGAAGCCCATCCGCTCGTCGGCCGGCCCGCACCGGACCTGGACCTCGGTACGACCCGGGTGCACGAACTGCTGCGGTCCGGGCACGGCCTCCTCCTCGACCCGGCTGACACGTTCGCCAGGGTCGCCGGCCCCTGGTCGGACCGGGTGGACCGGGTGGGCCAGGGCGCCGATACCGAGGCGATGCTCATCCGGCCGGACGGTTACGTTTGCTGGGCAAGCGCGGATGACCTGGAACCGGCGCTCCACTACTGGTTCGGCGAGCCCCGCTGAACCGACGTCGAGCAAGCCGGCCTTCGAGGAGAGGCTGGTGCACAGGCGACAAGCCGCATCCCGGACATGAAGATCACGATCTGCGGCCGGAGCACTGAGCGGTGTCCTCCGGGACCACGCCGTGCCGCCGGCCCTCGATCGACTCGATGCGCGCGGCCTGCGCATCGGTGAGCACATCGCAGATCCAGTCCCAGTGCAGCGCCACCCGGTCGCCGGGGGAGACCCCGGCGATCAGCGACCTGCCACCCGTCGACCAGCGGACCGGCTCCCGCCGGGGCGGCCCCGGGGCGAGCACCTTCCCGTCCCAGCTCAGCGGACGGGACTCGACGGTCGCCGACTCACCGTCGACGCCGACGACCACCCCCGTACGGATACGGCACTGGTCGAGCACGGACAGTGCGACCGGGTTGCCGCCCGCGCGCAGCAGCGCCGCCCACGGGTACACGTCGAATACCTGGAAACTGTGGTGGGGCAGGGCCCGGTGCGCCGCCTCCCGCCAGGTGCCGCCCGGCTGTCCCCGGAACCGGTCGAGCAGACGGTCCACCAGCGCCCCGGAGTCGGCCAGGTCCAGCAGTTCGTTGCCGATCCAGTACGCCTCCACCACCCGGACGTCGAGCGGATCGGGGATGCCGGCTGACTCCGCCAGGAATTCGAGATAGCACCAGGCCCCGTCGAACTGCCGGGCCCGCTCCTCCATCCCGGCCACCGCGCCGGGGCGCAGCAGCGCGGTGGCGTCGTCAGGACCGCAGTAGCCGAGTTCGTTGGGGGGATAGGCGTATCGCGCGAACAGCAGCGCGCCCTCCGCGCTCATTCAGCAGATCCGGGGCAGCTGCTCGCCGATCGGCAGCCCGACCACCCGGCTGCCGCCGAGCCCGGTCCTGACCACCACCATCCCGGCGTGGTCCGGGACGCAGGTGCCGATCCGGCAGGCCGAGCGGCCCAGCGGGTGCGCCCGCAGCGCCGCGAGGACCTGGTCGGCGCTCTCGCCGGGAACCAAGGCGAGCAGCTTCCCCTCGTTGGCCACCTGGAGCGGGTCGAGCCCCAGCAGGCTGCACGCGTCGCGCACCGTCTCCGGGACCGGCAACTCCCGCTCCACCAGCTCGATCCCGACGTCCGACGCCACGGCGATCTCGTTCAGCGAGGCCGCGACACCACCACGGGTCGGGTCCCGCAGCACATGGAGATCCGTACCGGTGGCGATCATGTCGGCGACGAGGCCGTGCAGCGCGGCCGTGTCGCTCTCGACCGTGGTGCCGAACTCAAGCCCGTCCCGGCAGCTCATCACCGCCACCCCGTGCACCCCGATGTCACCGCTGACGAGCACGGCGTCCCCGGGGCGCGCACGGCGCGGCCCGATGTCGACACCGTCGGGCACCATGCCGATCCCGGCGGTGTTGATGAAGACGCCGTCCCCGCTCGCGCTGTCCACGACCTTGGTGTCCCCGGTGACGAGCCGTACTCCCGCGGACCGGGCGGCGGCGCCCAACGCCTGGGCGATACGGCCGAGTTCACCGAGCCCGGTGCCCTCCTGGAGGATGAAGGCGGTCGAGAGGAACAGCGGCACCGCGCCCGACATCGCGAGGTCGTTCACCGTCCCGTTCACGGCCAGATCACCGATCGACCCGCCGGGGAAGAACATCGGCTTCACCACGTAGGAGTCGGTGGAGAAGGCGAGCCGGGGGCCCCCGCCGACGGACAGCACGGCGGAGTCGCCCAGTTCGGCCGCGGCCGCCGCACCGTACGCGGGCAGGAACAGATGCTCGATCAGCTCGCCCGACATCGCGCCGCCGCCCCCGTGGCCCATCACCACGGATGGCGTCTCGCGCAGCGGGACCGGACAGACCCAGCTCTCGAAGTCGAGCTCGGCGGGGGACTGCATCGCTTCGGTCACTTGGCTTCGACCAGTTCCAGTCGGCGGTACGTGTGGTAGGCGGCGCAGGCGCCCTCGGACGACACCATCGTGGCGCCCAGCGGGTTGCGCGGGGTGCACTCCTTGCCGAAGGCCGCGCACTCAAGTGGTTTGATCAGGCCCTGGAGCACCTCGCCCGACCGGCACAGGGCCGACTCGGCCGTATGGATACCGGACACGTCGAACCGCTGCTCCGCGTCGAACTCGGCGTAACCGGGTGACAGCCGCCAGCCGCTGCGCGGGATCGTCCCGATGCCGCGCCACGTCCGGTCGGTCACCTCGAAGACATCCCGCAGCATCTCCATGGCGGGCAGGTTGCCTTCCTCGCGTACGGCGCGGGAGTAGGCGTTCTCCACTTCGTGGCGGCCCTCTTCGAGCTGGACGATCGTGCGCCGGATGCCTTCGAGGATGTCCAGCGGCTCGAAGCCGGTGACGACGATGGGCACCCGGTACTTCTCCGCCAGCGGCGGGTACTCCGCCGTGCCCATCACGCTGCACACATGCCCGGCGGCCAGGAATGCCTGCACCCGGCAGGTGGCGGACTCCATGATCGCCGAGATCGCGGGCGGCACCAGGACGTGGGAGACCAGCAGGGAGAAGTTGCGTACCCCGAGGCGCTTGGCCTGGTGGACGGTCATCGCGTTGGCCGGGGCCGTGGTCTCGAAGCCGATCCCGAAGAAGACGACCTCCCGGTCCGGGTTCTCCCGGGCCAGCTTCAGCGCGTCGAGCGGTGAGTACACCACCCGGACATCCCCTCCGGCGCTCTTCACCGAGAACAGGTCCTGGCTGCTGCCCGGCACCCGGAGCATGTCACCGAAGGAGCAGAAGATGACCCCCGGCCGGGCCGCGATGGCGAGCGCCCGGTCGATGATCTCCAGCGGGGTGACGCAGACCGGGCAGCCCGGCCCATGGATCAACTCGACGTCATCGGGCAGGAGTTGGTCGATACCGTGCCGGATGATCGAATGGGTCTGACCACCGCAGACCTCCATCATGGCCCACGGCCGTGTGGTCGCCGCGTGGATCTGGTCGAGCAGCTTCCTGGCCAGCTCGGGGTTGCTGAACTCGTCGAGATACTTCACCGGCCGACTCCTTCTGGGTGTTCCTGCTGAGCGGCCCGTGCGGCGAGTTCGAAGCCGTCGCCGAACTCCTCCTCCAGGATGCCGAGCCTGTCGAAATCGGCCAGCGTCCGCCGGGCCGACTCCTCGTCGAGGCGCTGGATGGCGAACCCGACGTGCACGATGACGTACTCACCGGCCGTCACATCCGGGATGTACTGGAGGCACACCTCTTTGCGTACCCCGCCGAAGTCGACATCGGCCATCAACGTGCCGTCGACCTCGGCGGTACTGAGGACGCGCCCCGGAACTGCCAGACACATGGTCCCTCTTCTCTGTGGATCCCCGGTGGATCCCGTGAATCTGTACGGATGACCTGACGTACGGGGGTCAGCCCGACGCGGCGATCAGAAGCTGGCCCAGGGCGATCCCTCCGTCGTTCGGGGGCAGGAGTCTCGGCCGGAGCACGGTGAAGCCAGCGTCTTCCAGGCCGTGTTGGACCGCACCGAGCAGTACGGCGTTCTGGAAGACACCACCGCCGAGAGCCACCACCCCGAGCCCCGTCCTGGCACGTGCGCGCTCGGCGAGGGAGACGGTCAGGGCGGCGACGCAGGTGTGGAACCGTGCCGCGATCAGCTCGGCCGGCACCCCCGCCCGTACGTCCGACACCACCGCGCGCACGACCGGGCCGGGGTCGGCGACGACGGGCTCCCCGTCCACCGCTTCCCTGATCCCGAAGGAGTACCGGCCGTCCGCAACCGCTCGGTCAGGACCGGCCGACCTGGCCAGCCCCTCAAGGCCGATCGCGGCCTCTGCCTCGTACTCCACCTCGTGCCGGACCCCGGCCAGCGAGGCCACCGCGTCGAAGAGCCGGCCCATGCTCGACGTCGGCACACAGCCGAACCCGGTACCGAACTGGTGGGCCAGCACGTCCCGTTCCCTCGGCGGGCAGGCCCGTACGGAGGGCAGCCGCTCGTCCCAGGCGACCCCGGCGGCACGGAGGTGGGCCAGCGCCATCCGGTACGGCCGCAGCACACTCGCGTCGCCGCCCGCCAGTGGCACGTACCCCAGGTGCGCCGACCGCTCGAACGACTTGTAACCGGCGATCAGCACCTCGCCGCCCCACACGGCCCCGTCCGTACCGGCGCCGGTGCCGTCGAAGGCCACACCGATCACGCTCTCGTCCGCCCCGATGCCGTGCTCACCCATGACCGAAGCGATATGGGCGTGGTGGTGCTGCACCCGCCGCACCGGCCGGGACCCGGCGTGCGCCACGGCCCAGGCGCCCGACCGGTAACCGGGGTGCAGATCGGCCACCAGCTGCCCGGGTTCGACCCCGGTGATCCGCTCCAGCTGCCGTTCCGTCCTGGTCAGCGCGGAGGCCGTGCCCAGATCGTCCATGTCGCCGATGTGCTGGCTCACCCAGGCGTACCGCCCGTCGCCGAGCGCGCAGGTGTTCTTGAGATCCGCGCCGGCCGCGAGGAGCGGCGGTACGTCGAAGGGCAGCGCCAGCGGCAGCGGGGCGTAACCGCGGGACCGGCGCAGCGGCAGCTCCGCGCCGGCCACGAACCGGCTGACCGAGTCGTCGCAGGGCACCTCGATCCGCCGGTCGTGCCGCAGCCAGGCATCGGCCAGCGAAGCGAGCCCGGTGAGGGCCGCGGCGTCATCGGTGACGATCGGCTCACCCGCCAGGTTGGCCGAGGTCATCACCAGCGCGTCGGGGCCCGGCCGGTCGTCCCCGACACCGAAGAGCAGGACGTGCAGGGGGGTGTACGGAAGCATCAGACCCAGATCCGGGCTGTCAGGCGCCACCGAACCGGATACCCCGGTCCGCTCCGGCGTCCCGCGCCGCGGCAGCAGCACGATCGGCCGGCGGGCACTGGTCAGCAGGCGCTCCTCGTCCTCGGTCAGCGTCACCAGCTGCGCCGCCACGCCGACGTCCGCGACCATCACCGCGAAGGGCTTGCCGCCACGCCGCTTGCGCCGCCGCAGCTCTGCCACGGCCGCCTCGTTGCGGGCGTCGCACGCGAGGTGGTAGCCGCCGAGCCCCTTCACCGCGACGATCCGGCCATCGGCCAGCAGCTCCCGGGCCCCCCGCAACGCGTTCTCGCGGCTCGCCGCCTGCGCACCGTCCTTGCGGACCAGTTCGAGAGTGGGCCCGCACGCGTGGCAGGCGATCGGCTGGGCGTGGAAGCGGCGGTCGGCCGGATCGCCGTACTCCGACCGGCAGTCGGCGCACATCTCGAAGGCGGCCATCGTGGTGGCCGCCCGGTCGTACGGCACACCGGTGACGATGGTGAACCGGGGGCCGCAGTGGGTGCAGGTGATGAAGGGATGGCGGTAGCGGCGGTTCGCCGGATCGCGCATCTCGTCCAGGCACTCCCGGCACGTCGCCACATCCGGCGAGACCAGGGTGCGGGCGGGCCCTTCCCCACGGGACTCCCCGATGGCGAACTCCGTTCCGCCCACGGGCGGCAGGTCCGACTCGTGGACGGACTCCACCACGGCGAGCACGGGCGCGTCCGTGCGCAGTCTCCTGCCGAACTCGGCCACCGCGCCTGCCTCGCCCTCGACTTCGGCGACCACCCCGGAGCCGGTGTTGACCACCGAGCCGCTGAGGGCGAGTTCGCGGGCGCTGACGTACACGAAGGGCCGGAACCCGACCCCCTGGACCACGCCGTGCACCTCGAACCGCCGCCGCAACCGGTCGACCGCGGCCTCACCGGACGGGGACTCACCGGGCGCGGCCTCAACGG
Organism: Streptomyces sp. NBC_01197; assembly: GCF_036010505.1. Lineage (NCBI taxonomy): Bacteria > Bacillati > Actinomycetota > Actinomycetes > Kitasatosporales > Streptomycetaceae > Streptomyces > Streptomyces sp. NBC_01197. The sequence continues at coordinate 1,503,037 of NZ_CP108569.1, read as the reverse complement.
GCTCTTCGTCGCGGGCCCGGCCCATCATCTCCAGGCCGGAGAGCGCCTCTCCCGCCTTCGCCGCGTCGATGACCTCCAGTGCGAAGCCCATGTGGAGAAGCACCCAGTCGCCGCCGGCCGGAGGGGAGTCGAGCATCCCGACGTTGACGCGCCGCCGCGCGCCCTCGACATCGACGAGCGCGAGCTGGCCGGCATATCCGTCGACGAGCTCCACGACCCGCCCCGGAATGCCAAGGCACATGATCAGGACCTCCTGGTCGGGGCGGGTCCGGCGGGCAGCAGCCGGCCCAGCAGAATCCCTACGGCCTCGATGGCCGCGGGCACCGCCGCGAGTACCGCGGGGCTGAGCCCGATGCCCTCACCGACGTCGGCGGGGGTGCAGCCCACGACGTAGGTGGACGGAAGGGTACCGCCCAGTTGTTCCAGATTTGCCAGTACTGCGACCGGATTCATACCGTGTGCATCGAATTCACCCGAACCGAGGTCGTCCGGACCCACTTCGAGTACAGTCACCTCGCCGGGCGGCCCCCCGCCCGGGCAGGCGTCGACCAGCACCAGCGCGTCGTACCCGTCCAGCAGGTCGTACGCGAGGTGCATGCCCCGGATTCCGTAGTCCACGACGCGGACGCCGGGCGGCAGTGTGTCCGCACCGGCGAGTGCCCGGACCACCTCGGGGCCGAATCCGTCATCGCTCAGGAAGAGGTTGCCGACCCCGGCGACCAGCACGCGATCCGTCACCGGCGCCACGCCCGGGCTGCTGCCGGGCCGGGCGCCGGGACCGACGCGGCGCTCACATCGAACGCATTCGCAGATACCGGCGGATGTCCGGGATCGACTGGACTCCCACGGCAACAGCGGCTGCCACCAGGACTGCGCCCGCGACTGCGGTGATCACGCCAAGGGTCTTCACGATGGGCTCTCCTCTCGGTTTTCGAGGGTTTCGAGGGTCCCGGCGGGCAGGGGCTCCAGCTCGTCGGGGGCGAAATAGAAGTAGCGGCCGTACCAGTCGTGCATGTCCGCCGCCGGATCGTCGACGAGGACCAGGGCGACGTGCGTCCCGCCGTCGACATCCGAGAGCACCGCGGTCACCCGCGCCACCTGACCGTCGAAGAACAGGTCCTGGGCGTCCGCCCGGCGTGAGGGGTGCACCCGCACCAGGCTGCCCTGCGAGACGCTGACGCCGTCGATCACCACAGCGTCGGACGCCGGACGGACGGCCGCGTCCGAAGCGGGGTCCCACCAGGGCGCGCCGCCGGTGTCGAACGCGGGCGGCTCACTGTCCCGGACGTCGGCGTTCAGCTGCGGCAGCGAGCCCGGGGCCGCTGCCGCGTGCGGTTCGCGCAGCAGCCCGTGCAACCGCTGGAGATCCGCGGCGGACATGGCGTCGCAGCGTTCGATGATCTCCCTCGCCCGGGGGTCGGTGGCCCGCGCCTCCGCCTTCTCCTGCTCGGTCATGGTCATGACCCGCAGGGTCAGGATCTCGTCGATCTCGGTGGAGTCGAACAGGGCGCCCGGGCTCTGCTCGGCCACCTCCGGGTAGTCGTAGAGGATGATCGGCGCGCCCAGGACGGTGTCAGCCGAGCCCTCGGCCCCGGCCAGGACCGGCCAGCACCTGCGCTGCCGGCAGCGGGCGGCGGCGGCCACCGCCTGCTCCGGCGGTTCGAGCAGCGAGACGAACTCGCCGCCGTGCGCCCGCAGGATCAGATGCGCTCCGATCAGCGAGCTGCGGATCGCGTCGTCCTTGGATGCGGGCGTCCCGGGGTGCTCGTTGGCCACGGCGAGCGACAGCCGCAGCAGACCGTCGTCGGCGGTGGCGTCCACCCGGATCCGGACGTCCAGCGGAAGCCGGCGCCGTACGATCCGGCCGACCGGTGCGCCGTCCGCGTCCGTCAGCTGCTCCACGTCTTCGCCGCCGGGCACCGTGCGCCGCACATCGGCCGGCTGCGCGAGGGAGAGCCCGGGCAGCACGATCTCCTGCTCGACCGCCTCCTCCCAGCTCAGCAACTGGACGCCGTCCACGTTCAGTCCGGTGACCGGAGTGTGGCCGCCGTCCGCCTCGCGCCGCTGCACCTCCCGCATCTGCACCTGGAGGAAGCGCAGATGAACCGTGACGGCGGCGGGGGACCCGTCCGGGGCCAGCAGGCACTGCATCGCCATGTCCGGCTCCTCGCCGAAGCAGGCGGGCGCCGCGGACGGCGGCCCCAGTACCCCGAACTGCCAGCGGGACCGGTTCTTGTGGGAGCTGGCCCGGTACGGGTACAGCAGGTACCCCTCGTACAGCACCGCGTCGGCGACCGTACGGACGTGGTCCAGGCTCAGGGCGTTCACGGGGGTCACGGGACCACCTCTCCGGTCTCGGCCAGCAGGGTGTGGACCGTCTCTTCCCAGCTGATCAGCCCGCGCTGTGCGCGGAAGCCGGCGAACTCGGTGATGACGTCGTGGTCGAGCCTGATCCACCCCGCGTTCGGGAAGTGGGCGGCGATCATCTCCCGCCACACCGCGACGGGCATCGGATGACGGGCTTCGCAGTCCCAGGGCACCTGCCGTACGCCGAAACCGGCGCTGCCCTTGGTGAAGACGGTGCCCGAGAAGAGCAGCGTGAGCGGCACCGCGCCTTCCCCGAGTGCGTGGAGATACCGCGAGCCGGTCACGTCGAAGTCATAGGTGCAGGGCAGCGCGAGGTCGACCTCGGTGGCGCCGGTGAACCCCTGGACCGTGGTGTTGCACTGCATCCAGAGGAACGGCCGCAGGGTGTCCGCCCACCGGGACCGCTCCCCGAACAGCCCGCGCAACCCCTCCTCCTCGGCCGCGTCGTACGAGCGGCGCTGCGGTTCGATACGGACCTGGCACTGCAGGACGATCGCGTGGATCCGCTCGCCGCTGCTCTCCTCGATCCGCAGCCGGGCCGTCAACTGGGGCGCCGCCGAGTACGGTTCGGCCACCACGTCGAGCACCGAGAAGTCCAGTAAGGAGAAGTCCGTGCCGCTCACGAGATCCCCTCCGCCGGGACGGTCCTGCTGCGCTCCCGTACCTGCGT